>NZ_CP039903.1:2415000-2790000 GCF_005221385.1 Agrobacterium tumefaciens
TGATCCTGATGACGGCCAAGCAGGACATGAAGTGCGGCGACTATTATAAATCCGTCATCGCAAACCTTTTAGCCGACATTATCAGCGACGGTATCGACGCGAAGGTCTATGCGCCGGCGGATATTCCGCCGCTCGCGGAAACCGTGCTCCACGCGCTGACAAGCGTTATCCATCCCGTCCTCCTTGCACGGGAAGATATCGGCAATTTGGCAACACGTTGTGATCAACTCGTCGATTTAATCGACGCCGGATTGCGCAATCCGCTTGCTAAGTGACGATTCCCTATTTACGTCACCTTCTCGCAATTGCTTGCGAAGCGCCTAAGCCTGCGCTTCTATGCGCGTGGCGGTCCGGAATGAATGTGATGACGAAGGCCCCCAATAAGGCCTTTCCTGTCATACCTGCTCCTCCCGGACGCGCATCCGCCGAGCGACATTGCGCTTATAGTTGAATGCGATCGATACGCAGGGAAGAACAATGAGCCGACGT
The DNA here is from genome assembly GCF_005221385.1 of Agrobacterium tumefaciens. Lineage (NCBI taxonomy): Bacteria > Pseudomonadati > Pseudomonadota > Alphaproteobacteria > Hyphomicrobiales > Rhizobiaceae > Agrobacterium > Agrobacterium tumefaciens. The sequence continues at coordinate 2,415,490 of NZ_CP039903.1, forward strand.
ATTTTACCCCTATTTGCTTCTCTGTGTGTAACCGCGGTTCTTGCGGGATGCAGCGATGGCGGCGAGAGCAGCCAGACCGCCGGCCAGGGTGCCGAGCGCCCACCGTCACCGGTCAGCATCATCGTGATGAAGACCAGCGAATATCCCTTGACCACCGTTCTTCCCGGCCGCGCCAGCGCGTTCCAGACGGCGGAAATCCGCCCGCGCGTTACCGGCATCATCCGCGAAATTCCTTTCAAGGAAGGCAGCGAAGTCAAGCAGGGCGATGTTCTCTACCAGATCGAGGACAACACCTATATGGCGGAGGTGGCGCAGGCCAAGGCTAGCGTGGCGAAGGCCGAAGCAAGCGTTCCGAGCGCCGAGGCAAACCTTGCCCGTTACGAGCGGCTGGTCAACAGCGGCGCAACCCAGATCGAATATGAAAACGCCAAGGTGACGCTGTTGCAGGCCCAGGCCGATGTGGCCCAGACCAAGGCGGCGCTGGAAACAGCTGAAATCAACCTCGATCTCACCAAGGTCCGCGCGCCCTTCGACGGCATTACCAGCGCGACTGCTTTCAGCATTGGCAACGTGGTCACGGCGAACCAGACAACGGCTTTGACGACGCTGCGCCGCATCGATCCGATCTATATCGACCTGATGGAATCGAGCATCAATCTCCTGCGCCTGAAAAAAGCGATCTCGTCGGGCCAGCTCGGCGGCGATACGAAGGAAACGGGTATTCACCTGACGCTGGAAGACGGCACAGAATACAAGCATGACGGCAAGATCGACATGTCGGACATGGCGGTGAGCGAAACCACGGGCACCTTCTCCATTCGCGCCCTCTTCGAGAACCCGGACGATCTGCTGCTTCCCGGCACCTATGTCCGCGCCACGCTGACCATCGGCAAGGAAAAGGGTTTCCGCATTCCGCAGCGCGCCGCAAGCCGCAACGCCAATGGCGAGCTGACGGCAAAGTTCGTGACCGCGGAAAACAAGGTGGAAACCCGCACCTTCCCCTCCAGCCAGCAGTCGGGCAACGCCTGGCTGGTGACGGAAAACGTCAAGGATGGCGACAAGCTCATCGTCGACGGCTTCCAGTGGATTGCCGATGGTGCGACGGTCGCACCGGTTGAAGTGACCATCGACGATCGCGGTATCGTCGTTATGCCGCAGCAAGCTCAGCCTGCCGCCGCCCCCTCGAAATAAACATGAGCACGACCCACCCCGCTCGAAGCTCGTAAAAGGTAAGGCAGGACTGCCATGGCCCATTTCTTCATCAGGCGCCCCGTTTTTGCATGGGTTATCGCCATCGTCATCATGCTGGGCGGCGCATTGGCAATTGCGACCCTCTCCATCTCGCAATATCCCGATATTGCGCCGACGACGGTACGCGTCAGCGCGACCTATAACGGCGCCAGCGCCGAAACCGTCGAGAAATCGGTGACGACCATCATCGAGGACGGCATGACCGGCCTCGACGACCTCACCTATATGACCTCGTCGTCCTCCACCGGCAGCGCCGAAGTGACGCTGACCTTCGGCAATACCATCCTGCCGGACATCGCGCAGGTTCAGGTGCAGAACAAGCTGCAGCTCGTCCAGTCGCAACTGCCCGACACCGTGCAGCAACAGGGTCTTCAGGTCAGCCGCTCCACATCGAGCATTCTGATGGTTGGCGCGCTGATCTCAACCGACGGCAAGCGCAACTCCGCCGATCTCGGCGACGTGTTCTCCTCGCGCGTCGAAGACCAGATCAAGCGCCTTGAAGGCGTGGGCAGCATCAACGTCTTCGGCTCCGAATATGCGATGCGTATCTGGCTGGATCCCTTCAAGCTCAACAAATACCAGCTGACCACGGCTGACGTGACCAGCGCCATCGAGAGCCAGAACACCCAGGTTTCCGTCGGTTCGCTTGGCGCCGTACCCGCCGTCAAGGGCCAGCAGCTCAATGTGACCGTGACGGCGCAGAGCCAGCTGACCACGGTTGCCGATTTCGAATCGGTCATCCTGAAAGTCGAGAAGGATGGCGCAACCGTTCGCCTCAGCGACGTCGCCCGCATCGAAATCGGCCAGGAAACCTATGGCGGCGATTCCCGCTCCAATGGTCGCCCGTCTGCCGGTTTCGCGGTCAACCTCGCCACGGGCGCCAACGCGCTCGACACGGCAGCACGCGTGAAGTCTGCACTTTCCGCCGTCGAAGGCTCGCTGCCGGAAGGCGTCGCGATCGAATATCCCTACGACACGACGCCCTTCGTAAAGCTGTCGATCGAGAAAGTGGTGCACACGCTGATCGAGGCGATCATCCTCGTCTTCGTCGTGCTTCTGGTGTTCCTGCAGAACCTCAGAGCCACCTTCATTCCGATGATTGCGGTGCCCGTCGTGCTTCTCGGCACGTTCGGCGTGCTCGCGCTGACAGGATATTCGATTAATACGCTCACCATGTTCGCCATGGTTCTGGCAATCGGCCTTCTCGTCGATGACGCCATCGTCGTCGTCGAAAACGTCGAACGCATCATGTCGGAAGAGGGACTGTCGCCGGTCGAGGCAACCGAAAAGTCGATGGGCGAAATTACCGGTGCGATCATCGGCATCGCGCTCGTCCTGACTGCCGTTTTCATCCCGATGGCCTTCTTCGGCGGATCGACGGGCATCATCTACCGCCAGTTCTCGATCACCATCGTCTCGGCCATGCTGCTTTCGGCAGTGGTCGCCATCGTTCTGACGCCGGCGCTCTGCGCTACGATGCTGAAGCCGATCGACCATCACAAGAAGCAGCGCGGACCGGGAGCGTGGTTCAACCGCGGCTTCGGCAAGACGACGGACGGCTATGTTTCCTCCATCGGTTACCTGCTGAAGCGGCCCCTGCGTGTCATGATCCTCTTCGCGATCGTGATCGGCGGCTGCGCCTGGTTCTTTTCCAAACTGCCCAGCTCGTTCCTGCCGCAGGAAGACCAGGGCGTGCTTCTGACGATCATCCAGACACCGACCGGTTCCAACATCGAGCGGACCAACGAGGTGGTGAAGCAGGTCGAAAACTACTTCCGCGAAAAAGAAGCCAACAATGTCGAATCAGTTTTCGGCGTGCTCGGCTTCAGCTTCGGCGGTTCCGGCCAGAACAACGCCATCGTCTTCACCAAGCTCAAGGATTTCGCCGAGAGAACCGCACCCGATCAGCACGCCGGCGCCATCGTGCAGCGCGCGATGGGCACTTTCTTCGGTTTCCGCGATGCGCAGGTGTTCCCGCTTCTGCCGCCGGCAATTCAGGGCATGGGCACATCGAGCGGTTTCTCGATGTATCTCGTGGATAGCGGCCGCAACGGCACCGAGGCACTGACCGCTTCTTCCAAGGAACTGATCGCGCTTGCCACCGGCAATCCGAAGATCAGTTCGCTTCGAAGCGACAGTCAGGACAATGAAACGCAGATGAAGATCATTCTCGACCAGGAAAAGATGGGGGCCATGGGCGTCGATCTCTCCTCCGTGAACCTCATGCTGTCGACGATCTTTGCGGGCCGGGATGTCAATGACTTCACCCTGAACGGCGAACTCAAGCCAGTTTATGTGCAGGGCGATGCGCCCTACCGCATGCAGCCGGATGATCTCAAATTCTGGTATGCCCGCAACACCAGCGGCGAGATGGTGCCTTTCTCCTCCTTCAGCGAGGTGAAATGGATCAACGCTCCGCCGTCTCTCGCCCGTTTCAACGGCACGGGCGCGATTTCGCTCGAAGGCACCGCCGGCGCCGGCGTTGCATCCGGTGACGCCATGGACGAAATGGAACGGCTGACGGCAAGCCTGCCGGGCGGTTACACCGTGGCGTGGCAGGGCATTTCCTACCAGGAACGCCTTTCCGGCTCGCAGGCGCCGATGCTCTACGCGCTGTCGGTGCTGATCGTGTTCCTTTGCCTTGCCGCCCTTTATGAGAGCTGGTCGATCCCCTTCTCGGTCATCATGGCCGTGCCGGTGGGCGTCCTCGGCGCATTGACCGCAGCCCATTTCTTCGGCCAGTCGAACGACGTCTACTTCAAGGTGGGCCTGCTGACGACCATCGGCCTTGCGGCGAAAAACGCGATTCTGATCGTCGAATTCGCCAAGGAAAGGCAGGAACACGGGCTAACTCTGCTGGAAGCAACGCTGGAAGCAGCGAAGCTTCGCCTGCGTCCGATCATCATGACATCGCTCGCCTTCATCCTCGGTGTCGTGCCTCTCGCAATCGCAACCGGAGCGGGTTCTGCTGCGCAAAATGCAATCGGTATCGGGGTGCTGGGTGGTATGCTTTCTGCAACACTCCTCGGAATTTTCTTCGTTCCGTCCTTTTTCGTCATCATTCGTCGCCTTTCAAGGCGTTAACAAAACAAAAATGGGCTGTGCCAACCGTTAATACGCTGCTAGAAATGTTGCCGATTTGGCTAATGCACGTTTCTACGGCATATCGACCGCGCAGCCCATTTGCCAGCAAGCCGCGCTCGGTAAGCCAACCAGAGAATTGGGAAAATTACATGCTGTCTATTCGCGCTACTCTTCCCCTGACAATGCTGCTGCTTTCAGGCTGCGTCGTCGGACCCGACCACAAGACGCCGGAAATCCAATTGCCGGGAAAGTTTGCGGAAGCCGGAAAAACCAGTAATGGCGACATCAGCAACGTTGCATGGTGGACGGCCTTTAACGACAACCGCCTGAACGGTTACGTTTCCACCGGCCTGGCGCAGAACCTTACCGTGATGCAGGCGATCGAGCGCATCAATCAGGCGCAGGCCCAGGTGATCACGGAGGGCGCCGGCGGCCTGCCGAGCCTCACGGCGCAGGGTCAACACCAGATCAGCGAGACCAAGGGCAGCTACCGTGACACTCCCGTCACCAACGTGTCTTCCGGCGGCTTCAGCGTTTCCTGGTTCCTTGACCTCTTCGGCCGCTACCGCCGCGCAACCGAAAGCGCCAATGCATCGCTGGATGCCGCCTACTCCACGGTCGACGTTCAGCGCCTGACGCTGATTTCGGCCGTCGCCGCCGCCTATATCGACGTGCGCTACTATCAGGAACGTCTGGAGATCGCTCGCCAGAACCTGGGTTCGCGCCGCGAAACGCTTGATCTGACCAAGTTGCAGCTCGAAGCGGGTGCGGCCTCGCGCCTCGATGTCGTCCAGTCCGAAGGTCTGGTCAATTCCACACTGTCGCAGATACCCGGCCTCGAAACCAGCTTCCGCAGGGCAGCACATCGCATCGCGACCCTGCTCGGCATGCCGGCCTCGTCGCTCATTACCGAACTGCAGAAGGGCGCACGCCAGCCTGTTGCGCGCGCAGTTCCCCGCACCGGTATCCCGGCCGACCTGATCCGCAACCGTCCTGACATCCGCGTCGCCGAACGCAATCTTGCCGCTGCGGTCGCCACGATCGGTGTAAGCGAGGCTCAACTTTATCCGAGCATCGAGCTTGGTGGCGCGATCACCCCGAGCTACAATTTCCTGAGTGGCGGCTCGAGAGGAACGGCCAACAGCTGGTCCTTCGGTCCAAGCCTCACTCTTCCGATCCTTGATGGCGGCAGGCTCCGCGCCAATGTCGACATCGCCAACTCACAGGCACGCGAGCAATATCTCGTCTGGAAGGCGACCGTTCTCACCGCCGTGGAAGAAGTCGAAAATGCTCTGGCCGCCATCAATCGCGACCAGCGTACCGTGGACGCGCTGAGAAAGACCGTCGCCTCCTACCAGGAAGCGCTGCAGCTCTCCACCGCCAGCTATCGCGATGGTGCATCGTCTTTGCTCGATGTTCTGGATGCCCAGCGTTCGGTCTCGGATGCGCAGGCAAACCTTGCCACGGCGATCCAGACGACCGCGCAGGATTATGTCTCGCTCAACGTGGCTCTCGGTGGCGGTTATGCCGTTGGCCAGCCTGCCCCGAAGAAGCCGGCTGGCCCAACCCGGACCGCCGCAAAGTCCATGTAAGAAAAGCCGCAAGGCAAACAAAAAGCCCGCGTCTCGACGCGGGCTTTTTGTTGTTCAGGGCACAAATAAAAAAGCACCGGTCGCCCGGCGCTTTTGTTTAACCGGCCGTCAGGCTCAGTTCTTGGCGCGTTCGACGTAGGAATTGTCTTCCGTCGCGATGACCACGCGGATACCGGCATCGATATGCGGCGGCACCATGGTGCGGATACCGTTGGAGAGAATTGCCGGCTTGTAGGAAGAAGACGCCGTCTGGCCCTTCACGACCGGTTCCGTTTCCATGATTTCCAGCGTGACGTGGCGCGGCAGTTCGACGGACAGCGGATTGCCTTCGTGAATGGAAAGAACGCAGGTCATGCCTTCCTGCAGGTAGGCCTTCTGATCACCCATCGTATCCACGTCGACAACGACCTGATCGTAGTTTTCCGGGTTCATGAAGTGGAAGCCTTCGCCGTCTTCATAAAGGAACTGGAAGTTCAGGTCTTCAACGAAAGCACGCTCGACCTGCTCGGTGGTGCGCCAGCGCTCGGAGACCTTCACGCCGTCAACGATGCGGCGCATGTCCACCTGCGTAACCGGCGTGCCCTTGCCTGGGTGGAAGTTCTGCGCGGTAAGAACGACGTAAAGCTTGCCGTCCACGTCGAGAACATTGCCCTTGCGGACGGATGAGGCGATAACCTTGACCATATGACTTCCTTGTAACTCGATGAAATGCGTCGTAAAGGACTGCGCGGCAGCACCGGCCCCGGCAGACATTTTGTCTTTTTTCTGGGGCGCAACTACCTTAAATCCGCGCGAATTGCCAGCCTTCTACAGCAATTCGCGGAAGAGTGCCTAGCGGTTTTCCGCCCGGAATTGCTTTAAATGACGCGATCAGGCGTTTTGCGGACTGTTTAGCCGCAATCGGACGCCGCAGAGAAGACGGAAACGAAGAAAAGATGCGCGCAAGCAACGAGACAATGTCGCCATGGTGGACGCCGGACGTCCACGCCGACCGCCGCGCTTTTCTCATTGGCCGCAATGCGATCCAGTCAGCATTTCGCAGCTATTTCGCCCGCGCCGATTTTCTCGAAGTCGATACTGCCACGTTGCAGATTTCTCCGGGCAACGAAGCCCATCTGCACGCTTTCGCCACTGAGGGCCTCACCCCGGCTGGCCAGACCGTATCGCTCTATCTTCACACTTCGCCGGAATTCGCCTGCAAGAAACTGCTGGCCGCCGGTGAAAAACGGATTTCCTGTTTCGCCCATGTTTATAGAAACCGCGAAAGGGGCCCCCTGCACCATCCGGAATTCACCATGCTGGAATGGTATCGGGTCGGCGAAACCTACGAGAGCCTGATGAAGGACAGCGCCGATCTTCTGGCGCTGGCCGCCGAAACCACGGGCACAAAAAACTTCACCTATCGCGGCCGCAGCGTCGATCCTTTCCTGGAGCCGGAGCGTCTGAGCGTCGCCGAAGCCTTCGAGCGATATGCGCGAATTGACCTTCTGGCCACCATCAGCCGAAACGGCGAGACGGACGTGCACCACCTTGCCGCCAGCCTCACCAATGCCGGCATCCGCGTCGCCGACGATGACACCTGGGCGGATATGTTCAGCCGTGTCATCGTCGAGCGGGTGGAGCCGGAACTGGGTTTCGGCCGCGCCACCATTCTGGATGAATACCCGACCAGTGAAGCAGCCCTTGCCCGCAAGTCTGCGAAGGATGCGCGCGTTGCGGAGCGTTTCGAGCTTTATGCCTGCGGCGTGGAACTGGCCAACGCCTTCGGTGAATTGACCAACGCTGCCGAGCAGCGGCGGCGCTTCGAAATGGAAATGGCCGAGAAACAGCGGGTCTATGGCGAGACCTATCCGCTGGACGAGGATTTTCTGGCGGCTCTTGCCATCATGCCGCAAGCCAGCGGCATTGCGCTCGGTTTTGACCGGCTGGTAATGCTGGCAACCGGCGCTCCCCGTATCGATCTCGTCATGTGGGCGCCCGTTGCGGAATATGGACGATGACAAGGCTTGAAACCATCAAGACACCTGAAGCACTCGTCGAAGCGGGGCTGGTCGAGGCCAGCGCGCTGGAGAGCCTGCGCGCCGTGACCCAGCGTTACGCGCTGGCGATCACGCCGGCCATTGCCGGGCTGGTGGATAGCGGCGATCCGAACGATCCGATCGCCCGGCAATTCGTCCCGGATCCAGCCGAACTCGTCCACCTTCCGGAAGAGCGGGACGATCCGATCGGCGACGACGCCCACAGCCCGGTGCATGGCATCGTTCACCGTTATCCCGACCGGGTCCTATTGAAGGCGGTGCATGTCTGCCCGGTCTATTGCCGTTTCTGTTTCCGTCGCGAAATGGTCGGCCCGCAGGGCAACGGCATGATGAGCCCGGAGGAGCTGGACGCCGCATTTGACTACATAAATGCCAACCCGGCCATCTGGGAAGTCATCCTTACCGGCGGCGATCCGCTGGTGCTCTCGGCGCGACGCCTGTCCGACCTGATGAAGCGGTTAAAAGACATACCGCATGTGAAGATCGTTCGCTTCCATACCCGCGTGCCGGTGGTCGATCCCGACCGCATCGACGCGGCGCTGATCGATGCACTGAAGGCAAGCGGCAAGACCACCTATGTTGCCCTGCACGCCAATCACGCGCGCGAACTCGGCGACGAAGCCAGAAGCGCCTGCGCGCGGCTGATTGATGCCGGCATAGCCATGGTCAGCCAGACGGTGCTTCTGAAGGGCGTCAATGACGACCCGGCAATTCTAGCGGAGCTGATGCGCGCCTTTGTTGAGACGCGCATCAAGCCCTATTACCTGCATCATCCCGATCTTGCCCCCGGCACCGGCCATTTCCGGCTGACGATCGAAGAGGGCCAGCGAATCGTTTCCGCTTTGCGGGGAAATCTCTCCGGTCTCTGCCAGCCGACCTATGTTCTCGACATACCCGGCGGCCACGGCAAGGCGGCAATTGGCAGAAATGCGGCCGAAAAAACCCGCGAGGGCTGTTATTCCATATCCGATTTCAACGGAAACGATCATATTTATCCGCCGCAGACAGCCGGCAGCAATTAAAAAAAACATAAAAAGCCCGCTGTGCCGGGCTTTTGCGAGCGGCCATCAACGAAAACAAAAATTTCACAATTCCGCCCCTCTCCTGTCATCATAAAGAAAAATATTCTACCTATAACAATCAGCATTGATTTTAGTGCAGGTCTGGATTATCAGTGTGTAACTGGAGAACGAGTCTCCTGATTCCGGGCCAACACCAATTACAGGGAGTGTGTCATGTCAAAATATATCAACATTAACGCAATCCTTGGTCTTGTGTCCTGGAATGCTGGATTTAAATCCACGTGTTCCCGCTGCTGTCGAATGTGACTTAACGGTCTCAATTTCCTGAAATTCAGTTCGACAACATGCTGTGAAGTAGCCACAGCGGGAGTATATCTATGCAAAAGCAAGTCATTGAATTCGCTGGCGAACCCGTCGGCATCGTCATACCGGACAACGACCGGTTGAAGTTCATCGCGGTGAAGTTCCACGTTCACGATCTGGACGAACAGAAGTTCGACAGCGCCGATGACGTGCGGATCGCAATCCGTGATCTCGTGCGCAACCGGAATCTGGCCGCGGCCTGATGCGGGGAAACTATCGCCCGCTCACAGAACCGTCAAAACCAGAGCGCGCCAAATATCGGACCTCAAATTGCGGGCCGATGGCGCGCTTTTATTTTGCATGACAATTCGTCTGCCGGTGTGACGCAGCCCATTCAGGGTGTATCAAAACACTCCGATCCGCTGATCTGAAAGCCCGGACAAGGCCTCCTCCCCAAAGATACACATCTCGATCCGATGAAGCGGCGTGGCGCCCCAGGGAGCCAACCACCGCCTTCACAGCGATGATATCGATATGTGCATGAAGGCTTATCCGCGTCAGAACGCGGTGAAGGTCAGCGTCGTCAGCGAGCGGACGATCCCCGGAATATTGACGATGTTCTGGTTGATGAACTTGCCGATATCCTCTTCCTGCGGAAGATAGATTTTCAACAGCAGATCATATTCGCCGCTGGTGGAATAGAGCTCGGAAACCAGTTCGGTTTTATAGATGGCGTCGGCGACATCATAAGTCTTGCCGGGCTCACATTGAAGCTGAACAAAAATGGGCTTCACGGACATCTCCCGTATTGGAACTTTCGGTGTGTGGCGTCTGGCGCCACACGTCATGGCGCACTATTGGCTGAGCCGCACCAGACTTGCAAGACCGCCCGCCAGTTTACGCCGAAAACGCCCCCGCCCCACGTGCCACCTCGGCAACGATCCAGCGCCGGAAGCTCTCGAGCGGCGCATAACCGGCGCGATCAGGCATACAGGCAAGATAATAGGCCTCTTCGCTTTGCACTTCCCCCGCAACAGCCGCAACCAGACGCCCGCTTCGCAACTCTTCCTCGATCATGAAGGAAGGAATGAGCGATACGCCCAGCCCCGCACCTGCGGCTTCGGCAATGGTGGTGAACTGATCGAAGAGCATGCCGTGCACATTGTCGAAACGCACCTCATGGCTGCGAAACCATTGTTCCCAGGCATCCGGCCGGGTCGTCATATGCAGCAGCAGCACCTGTAACAGATCGCCCGGTCTTGAAAGTCCATGGCGCTCCCTGAAGGCCGGGCTGCATACCGGAACGACCTTTTCATGCATCAGGAAAACCAGCTCGGTGCCCGGCCAGTGCGGTAGGCCGAAATGGATCGCCGCATCGACGGTATCGGTCCGGAAATCGAACAGTGACGACCGCGTTAAAAGATTGACCGAAACACCCGGATGCCGAGCGATGAAATCGGGAAGGCGCGGCACGAGCCAGCGCGTGCCGAAGCTGGGCAGCACACCGAGATTGAGCGTGCCCCCATCCGGATTGGCGCGCAGATTGAGCGAAGCGGTCGATATGCGCCGCAGCGCTTCGCGAATTTCCCGCGCATAACCCTCCCCCGCCCTTGTCAGCCGGATCGTCTGTCGCTCGCGGAGAAATAGCGCCACACCAAGCTGTTCTTCCAGCGCCAGGATTTGCCGGCTGACCGCGCCCTGCGTCAGGCCCAGTTCCCTCGCCGCGGCGGTGACGCTGCCCGCGCGCGAAGCGGCTTCGAAGGCCGCCAGCAGCGAAAGCGACGGCAGAAAACGGCGCGGTGGCAGAACCATATTCCCTCACGGAATGAACTCTTGACGATATGTCGATATTCAACAGACACGACCGCTTGTAAAGTCTCATAAACAAGGGCTTGTCACTCATACGAAAAACAAATGAACTGGCCCGGAATATGGTGGAACGATGTATAACGACCCCCGCTCGCACGGCCTCTGGGAAAAGACCGCGCCGCAGCCGCCCGTAACGTCCGCCTTGCAGGGCTCGGCGGTTGCCGATGTCGTGGTCGTCGGTGGCGGCTTCACCGGGCAATCCGCTGCCCTGCATCTTGCTGAAAGAGGCGTAGACGTCGTCCTTCTCGAAGGCAAGGAAATCGGCTTCGGCGGCGCAGGCCGTAATGTCGGCCTCATCAATGGCGGCATGTGGGTCATGCCAAAGGAATTGCCGGGCGTATTGGGCGAGGTTTATGGGGAACGCCTTCTCGGCCTTTTGGGTGATGCGCCGCTGCTCGTGCGCGCATTGGTGGAGAAACACGAGATTCCCTGCGAGATCGAAAAAAACGGCACTTTACATTGCGCCGTCGGCGAGAAGGGCCTCACCGAAATTCGCGAGCGCTGTGAACAATGGGCTGCGAGGGGCGCACCCGTCCGCATTCTCGATGCCGATGAAACGGCAAGGCGCACCGGCAGCACGGCTTATTCCGGCTCTCTTCTGGACACCCGCGCCGGCACGATCCAGCCGCTTGCTTATGTTCGTGGTCTCGCGGCCTCCGCACAAAAGGCAGGCGCACGACTGCACACCGCAAGCCCCGTGGTGGCGACCGAACGCAGCGGTGGACAATGGGTGGTGAAGACGCAGCAGGGAGCGGTAACCGCCAACTGGATCGTCGTGGCCACCGAAGCCTACAGCACCGGCCCATGGCAAATTGTCCGCGACGAACAAATCTACCTGCCCTATTTCAATTTCGCCACCAAGCCGCTCGGCGACAACCTTAAAAAAAGCATTTTGCCGGGCCGTGAGGGCTGTTGGGATACGAAGGAAATCCTCTCATCCTTCCGCATGGACAAGGCCGGCCGACTGGTGTTCGGCAGTGTCGGCGCCCTGCGTGGCACCGGCGCCGCCATTCACCGGGCTTGGGCGAAGCGCTCGCTGAAGCGGCTTTTCCCCCAGCTCGGGGATACGGAATTCGAATGTGAATGGTATGGTCAGATCGGCATGACCGACAACGCCGTGCCGCGCTTTCACAAATTCGCAGACAATGTCGTCGGCTTTTCAGGATATAACGGCCGCGGTATCGCACCGGGCACCGCCTTCGGTAAGATAATTGCGCACCATATTCTGGGTGACATAGCCGAAAGCGACCTGCCTCTGCCGATAACGGAACCCAAGGCACAGGCTTTCCGTGCGGTGAAGGAAGCTTACTACGAAGCTGGCGCACAGATCGCCCATTTCGCCGGCGAGCGTTTCTAATCCGACATGCGGGCAGTTATGCTTGCAATGTTGGGCGCAGACCCGAACATGACGAATGCAAGGTTTTCGAACTTTTTTACTGCCCCGCACCCGCCAAAGCTGCGGCCTTTTCCCCGACCCATCGATATATTCTTGAAAATATAATGATTGCCCTATAGGCCTATCGATATATTCAACAGAATATCTCGAACCGGGGGTAACAGATCATGAGACTTTTACGTCGCAGCTTCTTCAAAACCATTGCCGCCGCCACCTCCTTCTGGGTGGCAGCTTCCTTTGTGGGTGTTCCGGCCCATGCCGCCGAAAAGGTTACGGTCTTTGCCGCCGCGAGCATGAAAAACGCGCTCGACGCCATCAATGCCGAATGGGCAAAGGACAGCGGCAACGAAGCGACCGTTTCTTACGCCGCAAGCTCCGCGCTTGCCAAGCAGATCGAGCAGGGCGCGCCGGCGGATATCTTCATTTCCGCTGACCTTGCATGGATGGACTATGTCGCCGAAAAGAAGCTGATCAACGCTGACAGCCGCTCCAATCTTCTCGGCAATCGTATCGTTCTCGTCGCTCCCGCAGACAAGGCCAAGCCGGTCGATATCAAGCAGGGTTTTGATCTTGCTGCTCTCGTGGGCGATGGCCGTCTGGCCATGGGCGCGGTCGATTCCGTTCCCGCCGGCAAATACGGCAAGGCCGCTCTGGAAAAGCTCGGCGCCTGGTCTTCGGTCGAAAAGAAAGTCGCCGGCGCGGAAAGCGTGCGTGCCGCCCTGCTGCTCGTCTCGCGCGGCGAAGCGCCCTATGGCATCGTTTACCAGACCGACGCCGCCGCCGATCCGGGCGTGAAGATTGTTGGTACCTTCCCGGAAAACAGCCACCCGCCGATCATCTACCCGGTCGCCATTCTTTCGGAAGCAAAATCACCGGCAGCAAAAGCCTATCTGGATTTCCTGAAGTCGGCCAAGGCAATGCCCTTCTTCGAAAAGCAAGGCTTTACCGTTTTGAAATAAGCTTGCCTCAGGCCCACCTCCCGGTGGGCCATGAAACTTGACGATTGCAGGATATGGCATTGCATTGGTGGACACTCAGCCCCGAAGAATGGACGGCGATCAGGCTCAGCCTGTGGGTGTCCTCCATCGCCATGCTTGCCAGCCTGCCCTTCGGCATTGCGGTGGCCGTGGCGCTTGCCCGCGGCCGCTTCTGGGGCAAATCGCTGCTGAACGGCATCGTCCACCTGCCGCTCATTCTGCCGCCCGTCGTCACCGGCTTTTTGTTGCTCGTTCTCTTCGGCCGCAGGGGCGCCATTGGGCAATTTCTCGATAGCTGGTTCGGCATCGTCTTTTCCTTCCGCTGGACGGGAGCGGCACTCGCCTGCGCCGTCATGGCTTTCCCGCTGATGGTGCGCTCCATCCGCCTCTCCATCGAGGCGGTGGACCGCAAGCTGGAAGAGGCAGCGGGTACCTTGGGGGCAAGCCCGTTCTGGGTATTCCTCACCGTCACCCTGCCGCTGACGCTCCCCGGCATCATCGCCGGCATGATCCTCGCTTTTGCCAAGGCCATGGGCGAATTCGGCGCGACCATCACCTTCGTGTCCAATATTCCCGGAGAGACTCAGACCCTGTCCGCCGCCATCTATACCTTCACCCAGGTGCCCGGTGGCGATGCAGGTGCATTGCGGCTGACCATCGTTTCCGTCGTGATTTCCATGCTCGCCTTGCTCGTTTCGGAGTTTCTGGCCCGCATCATCGGCAAACGGGTGAGCATGGAATGACGCTTTCGGTCTCCACCCGCCACCGCCTCGGCTCTTTCGAACTCGACGCGTCATTTGCCTCCGAAGGCGGCGTGACCGCACTGTTCGGACGCTCCGGCTCCGGCAAGACATCGATGATCCGCATCATCGCCGGCCTGCTGCGGCCGGATGAAGGAAAGGTCTCGCTCGACGGCGAAATGCTGGCCGATAGCGGAAACCGGCTGTTCCTGCCGGCCCATAAACGCCGTTTCGGTTATGTCTTTCAGGAGGCGCGGCTCTTCCCGCACCTCAGCGTGGCGCAGAACCTGAATTATGGCAGATGGTTCACCTCAGACAAAACCAAGGCTGTACAAGAAGACCGTATCGTCGACATGCTCGGCATCGGCCATCTCTTGCAGCGCCGTCCGAACAAACTCTCGGGCGGCGAAAAACAGCGCGTTGCCATCGGCCGCGCATTGCTTTCTTCCCCCAGACTGCTTTTGATGGACGAACCGCTCGCCTCGCTGGACGAACAGCGCAAGGCCGAGATCATTCCCTATCTCGAGCGGCTGCGCGACGAGACAAAAATTCCGATTGTTTATGTCAGCCATTCCATCCAGGAAGTCGCACGCCTTGCCGACCGCATCGTGGTGATGAAAGACGGTAAGGTGGAGGCGCAGGGAAATGCGGCCGATGTGCTCGGGAGATCCGATTTCAGCAGCCATCTGGAGCGGCGGGAAGCGGGCAGCATCCTGTCAGGGCGTATCGAAAGCTTTGATGAACGGCACGGGCTTGCCGCCGTCAGACTCAGCACAGCGCTGCTTCAGGTTCCGGCAAAAAAGGGAGCATCCGGCAGCCCTGCGCGGGTGCTGATACCGGCTCGCGATGTGATGCTGGCTTTGGTGAAGCCCGAGGGCCTCAGCGCACTCAACATTCTCGAAGGCCATGTCGCAGATATCTCGGTCAGCGAGGACGGCATGGTGACGGTTCAGGTGGATTGCGGTGGCGATATCATCCAGTCGCGCATCACCGACCTCTCGCGAGAACGCCTGCAACTGAAGCCCGGGAAACCGGTTCATGCGATCATAAAATCGGCGGCTCTCGATCCGTATTGACCGCGTCCTCCGGATTGCGGTTGGCCTCCAGCCACTCAATATCCTGACGCAAGACCTCGATCATCCGCCTTTCCATGCCGCGATAGCGCTCAAGCAATTCCGTGCCGAAGGCGGTCAATGCCGCACCGCCTCCCTGCTTGCCGCCGCGCTGGGATTCGATCACCGGCTGCCTGAACATATGGTTCAGCGCATCGACCAGCAGCCATGCGCGGCGATAGGACATATCCATCGCCCGCCCGGCGGCCGAAATCGAGCCGGTCTCGACGATCAACTCCATCAACTCGATTTTGCCGTGGCCCAGGCGCTCGCCGGGGGGGAAGTCGATGCGGAGGACGGGTTTCAGCGGTGCTCTCGTTTCGTTCATCGCTCAGCGGTCCTGCCCATGAAGATCGCGATAGGCCTTTTGAGCGCCCGCAACCGGCAGCGCCATCGCCTCATAGACGCCGCGCGCCACCGCTCGCGCCATCACGATCGTGGCGAGATAGCAGAGCTCGGCGAAATGAACGCCGCCTTCAAGCGGCCTGTCGCCGGTCGCAGCCGCGAACATGGTGTCGCCATCGCTCGGCAAATGGGCAGGGAGAACCGCACGCGCCAGCCCGTCATGCGCCATGATGGACAGGCGGTGCGCCTGCGCTTTTGTAAGCGTCGCATCGGTCAGCACCGCGCCGATGGTTGTCGCCGTGAGATTGATCCCCTTGAGCCGCAGTGCGGTATGGTCCGGTTGGAAACGCTCCGGAAAACCGCAATCGCCGAATTCACCCTGCATTTCAAAAGGCGCGGACCAGAAATGGCGGCTTGCGCCAACAGTCGCGGAACCAAGCGCATTGACCGCGACGATGGCCGCCACCTTATAGCCGCCGGAACTGATGGCACTGGCCGAACCCAGACCACCCTTGAAGGTGGCGGTCGTCGCACCCGTTCCTGCGCCCACCGTTCCGAGTTCGAAAGCCTCGCGGCCTGCCGCCTTGAAGGCTGCATATCCCATCTCGCGATAGGGTGAATGCAGGCCCCAGCCCTTGTCGCCACCATTCAGCAGATCCATCAGGATCGCCTGGGGCACGATGGGCACGCGGGTGGAACCCACCTGCAACCCACGACCAATCTCACGCAACCCGGCCTGAACCCCGCCCGCCGCATCCAGCCCGAAGGCCGAACCGCCGGAAAGCACCAGGGCATCCACAGTTTCAACCGTCATCGCCGGGTCGAGCAGGCCGGTATCGCGCCCGCCGGGCGCACCGCCGAGAACCGAGCCGGAGGCGATGGCGGGCTTTTCGAAAACAATCGCCGTGACGCCGGAGCCGAGGGAAAGATCGGTGACATTGCCGACCGAAACACCGTCGATATCCGTGAGAAGATTGTTGCGTGTCGCCATGCCGTTCCCCTTTTCTCCCGGTATCCCGCCGCCGCAGGACACTGTCAACGCAAAAGGTGACGTGCCCGACCTTGGCGGAAAACCGCGATCAGGAGAAAACCGCCGTCCCGATAACCGGCGTCGAGGGAACAGCCATGTCCCTCGGCTCCAACAGCCCGGAAAGAAATGCCTGACGGCCAGCCTCGATTGCACGGGCAAAAGCCTCCGCCATGCCGACCGGGTTACCCGCCCCGGCAACCGCCGTGTTGAGGAGGACGGCATCGTAACCAAGTTCCATCACCGTCACCGCATGTGACGGCCGGCCAATACCGGCATCGACGATCAGCGGCACATCGGGAAACCGCGCCCGCATCGATTTCAGCGCCGTCAGATTGAGCGGTCCCGTGGCGCTGCCGATCGGCGCGCACCATGGCATCAGCACCCTGCAGCCGGCCTCCAGCAGCTTTTCGCCCACGACAAGATCATCAGTCGTATAGGGAAAGACCTCGAAACCCTCGCCGCAGAGGATTTTCGCCGCTTCCACCAGTGCAAAGACATCGGGCTGCAAGGTCTCGTGATGACCGATGACTTCGAGCTTGATCCAGTTGGTGCGAAACACCTCACGGGCCATCTTCGCCGTCAGCACCGCTTCCTTCACGGTGTGGCAACCGGCGGTATTGGGCAGGATGTGACGGTCCAGCTCGCGGATGAGTTCGAAGAACTGACCGCCTTTCTTGCCCCCCGCCATTTCCCGGCGCAGCGAAATCGTCAGAATATCCGTATTGCTGACCCGCACCGCATCGGCAAGCACAGCGGGAGACGGATAACGCGCCGTGCCAAGGAGAAGGCGGGACGCGACCTCACGGCCATAAAGCGTCAGCATGGCCTCAACCTCCCTGCATTGGCGAAAGGATTTCGACACAGTCGAACGCCTTCAGTTGATAATCGGCGCGCTCTTCCGAATGCACCAGCTCGCCATTCACTGCCGTCGCCAGCCACTCGCCTTCATATTCAAGGTTGGCGAGCAACCCGGCCAGCGTCTCGGCGGCAAGATCAAGCTCGTCGCCATTCACCAGAAGTTTCATGGTCCTTTTCCTTTTGAATAAGAGTTTGGCAGACGATCTCAACCGCCTTGCGCGCCATCGCCGGCGAGAGCAGAAAGCCGTGCCGGTACGCGCCATTGATGAAGATGGTCCCGCCGTCTTGCGTGACATCAGGCAGATTGTCGGGATAGGCCGGGCGCACGCCCGTGCCGGTCTCGATGATTTGCGCTTCCGCAAAGGCCGGATGCACGGCATAGGCGGAATTCAGGAATTCCATCATCGAACGGGCGGAAATCGCCCCGGTATCCTCCGTCTCGATCATCGTCGCGCCCACCATGAAGCGGCCAGGCTCGCGCGGCACGATGTAAAGCGGTATGCGCGGATGCAGCAGTCGGACGGGACGGGAGAAAGAAATGTCACGGGTGGCGAGATAAAGCATCTCTCCCCGCACGCCGCGAAGGTTGCAAATCTCCCCCACCGCCGCAGATCCGGTGCAATCCACCACCCGGTCGAACCGCTGTTCATCCAAAGGAACACCCATATGGAACTGCACACCCATCGCGCAAAGCCGCTCATGCAGCGATTTCAGAGCAAGGCGCGGATCGAGATGCCCCTCGCCCGGGAAATAAAGTCCGGACCGGAACCGGCCGGCAAGATCGGGCTCCAGATCGGCGATTTCGCCTTCATCCACCCAGCAATAGCCGCTGGTCCGCGATGCAAAGCGCGATAGCTCCGCCCTGTCACGGACGGGTGCGACGACCAGCGTGCCGTTGCGGACCACCAGGCCGGGGGTCGCCTCGCCCCACCAGTCGAGCGCCGCCTGACCAAGCGTCAGAACCAACTCTTCAGCACTTTCACGCTCGCACCAGGGCGCCAGCATGCCGCCCGCGTAGAACGACGCCCCGCGAGAAGGCTCGGCATTGCGCTCCGACACCTCGACAGTAACGCCGCTCCGCGCCAGTTCGAAGGCCGCCGTCAGTCCGGCGACCCCCGTTCCCTTGACAAGGACGCGCATTTTATTCGGCATTTGCTGGCGTCGGAAGCGGCATATAAAGCTCGCCGCCTTCCTTGAAGCGGGCGGCCATCGCTTCCAGCCCCTCTTTCTGCGCCTCGGCGCGGATATCGTGGGAAATCCGCATCGAGCAGAATTTCGGTCCGCACATGGAGCAGAAATGCGCAACCTTGTGCGCCTCCTTCGGCAGGGTCTCGTCATGGAAGGACCGCGCCGTATCCGGGTCCAGCGACAGGTTGAACTGGTCTTCCCAGCGGAATTCGAACCTTGCGCGTGACAGCGCATCATCCCGCACCTGCGCAGCCGGATGACCCTTGGCGAGATCGGCGGCGTGGGCGGCGATCTTGTAGGTGATGACACCGACCTTCACATCGTTACGATCCGGCAGGCCGAGGTGTTCCTTCGGCGTAACGTAGCAAAGCATCGCCGTGCCAAACCAGCCGATCATCGCCGCACCGATACCGGAGGTGATATGGTCGTAACCGGGCGCGATATCGGTGGTGAGCGGTCCAAGCGTATAGAAGGGCGCCTCGCCGCAGGTCTTCAGCTGCTTGTCCATATTCTCCTTGATCTTGTGCATCGGCACATGACCAGGGCCTTCGATCATCACCTGGCAATCTTTCGTCCAGGCGATCTGTGTCAGCTCGCCGAGCGTCTCCAGCTCCGCGAACTGTGCGGCGTCGTTGGCATCGGCAATCGAGCCGGGACGCAGGCCATCGCCCAGCGAGAAGGAGACATCGTAAGCCCGGCAGATATCGCAAATCTCGTCGAAATGCTCATAAAGGAAGCTTTCGCGATGATGATGCAGACACCACTTGGCCATGATCGAGCCACCACGCGAGACGATGCCGGTGACGCGGTTGACGGTGAGCGGAATGTAATGCAGCCGCACGCCGGCATGGATGGTAAAATAATCCACGCCCTGCTCCGCCTGTTCGATCAGGGTGTCGCGAAACACCTCCCAATTCAGATCCTCGGCAATGCCGTTGACCTTCTCCAGCGCCTGATAAAGCGGCACTGTGCCGATCGGCACCGGCGAATTGCGGATGATCCATTCGCGGATATTGTGGATGTTGCGCCCGGTGGAAAGGTCCATGACGGTATCCGCACCCCAGCGGATCGCCCAGACCATCTTCTCCACCTCTTCCGCCATGGAGGAGGTGACGGCGGAATTGCCGATATTGGCGTTGATCTTCACCAGAAAATTGCGGCCGATGATCATCGGCTCAAGTTCCGAATGATTGATATTGGCGGGGATGATGGCGCGGCCTGATGCCACTTCCTGCCGAACGAATTCCGCCGTCACGTAGTCAGGTATATGCGCACCAAAGCTTTCGCCATCGCGGACCAACTTCTCCTTTGCCGCCTCGCGCCCGAGATTTTCGCGGATGGCGATGAATTCCATTTCCGGCGTAATGATGCCGGCCCGCGCATAAGCAAGCTGTGTCACCGCCTTGCCGGCCGTCGCCCTGAGTGGCTGGTGGCGCACGGAAAATTCGGGCGTCAGGCGCTCGCCGGTGGCAAAGCCGTTATCCTCCGGCTTGACGTGCCGCCCTTCATAAGTCTCGACATCGCCGCGCGCCATGACCCAGTCGTGGCGCAGTCGCGGCAGACCCTTTTCAATCAGAACGGGATGTGTGGGATCGGTATAGGGGCCGGAGGAATCGTAAACCGTCACCGGCGGTTCGCCGGCTGTCGGATGAACCGCGATCTCGCGCATCGGCACGCGGATGTGCGGATGCAGGATCCCTGGCTTGTGGATTTTCGTGGAAGCAGCATGCGGTCCGGTGGTGACCGAAAGCGGAAGATTCTTGGCAGCGATATTCATCTTGAGGCTCCAAAGTTTGACAGTGGAGACCCAGTTCGAGCCGGAATGATGGAAAATACCGCAGCGCCGACAGCGCATTGCACACGCCAGCCGACCGTCGGTCTTTGCACCGTCCCTACGCCAGTATGAACTGGATCAGGTTCAACGGGTCACTGCGCATGAAAGCAGAATCTCAGCCCCTTGACGGGACACCCCTGGTGAATGGCCACAGGAAAAAACACCGGTCGCCTTTTGTCAAGGCCGCCGATCAACGCTTGGCAAAGGTGCGGGAATGGCGCATGCTGCCGTTAGTTGTAATTAACCTAACGGTTTAGGTGAATATTATCGTTTGGGACATAACGATAAGCACAAACCTTCCTAATGTTAATTTCATTGGAGATACGTCGGAATGAATGCGACTATTCGTGAAATACTGGCAAAATTCGGCCAGCTTCCCACCCCCGTCGATACGATTGCAGATGAAGCAGATCTTTATGCGGCAGGCCTTTCTTCCTTTGCATCGGTGCAATTGATGCTGGGTATCGAGGAAGCATTCGATATCGAGTTTCCCGACAATCTGCTGAACCGCAAGTCCTTCGCCAGCATCAAGGCCATTGAAGACACCGTTAAGCTCATTCTGGATGGTAAAGAGGCTGCCTGATGAACGTGACCGTAGCGCCGCAGGATGAAACGCTGTCCGCGCGCGCGGGCCGTGTCGCGACCATTGCCGCCAAACATGCAGACGAAGTGGATGTCACCGGCCGCTTCCCGCAGGAAGCTGTCGATGCATTGCGGCAGGAACGCCTGCTGGGCATCCAGGTCCCCGCCTCCCTCGGCGGCGAAGGCGCATCCCTGCAGCAAATCGCCGATATCTGCGCCCGGCTCGGCCAGGCCTGTTCGGCAACCGCAATGATTTTCGCCATGCATCATATCAAGCTGTCCAGCCTGGTGGAACACGGCGAGGCAAGCGCGTGGCATGCGGAGTTCATGCAACGCATCGCCAGCGAACAGCTTCTGCTCGGCTCGGCCACCACCGAAGGCGGCATTGGCGGCAATCTGCGCAACTCCATCTGCGCGATCGAGGTCGAAGGCGACTTTTGCCGGCTGGAAAAGGATGCCACCGTCATTTCCTATGGCAGCAATGCCGATGCGATCCTCATCACCTCGCGCGCCCACAAGGATGCCGCGCCGGCCGATCAGGTGATGACCGTTTTCCTGAAAAACCAGTACACGCTCGAAAAGACCCATGTCTGGGATACACTCGGCATGCGCGGCACCTGTTCGGACGGCTTTCTGTTCCGAGGTGAAGCGCCGGCGGCGCAAATTTTCCCGAAGCCGTTCGCGGAAATCGCCGCGCAATCCATGCTTGCAAGCTCGCATCTCCTGTGGAGCGCCGTCTGGTATGGCATCGCCTCGGATGCTGTGCTGCGCGCCCAGTCTTTCGTCAGAGCGGCGGCACGCAAATCACCCGGCACCGCCCCTCCCGGCGCGATCCGGCTTGCCGAGGTTTCCACCAAGCTGCAGGTTGTGAAATCCAACATCATCGCCGGCATCAAGGCTTACGAGGACACCAAGAGCGATGCCGAAAAACTGATGTCCATGGCCTTTGCTGTTGCCATGAACAATGTGAAGATCTGCTCTTCGGAAACCATTCTCGAGATCATCGACCACGCCATGCTGGTCTGCGGCATCATGGGTTACAAGAACGGCACGCCCTATAGCATCGGCCGCCACCTGCGCGACGCGCACTCCGCGCGCCTGATGATTTCCAACGACCGTATTCTCGGCAATTCCGCCAATCTCCTGCTGGTTCACAAGCAGGACACCAGCCTCTTGGGATAAGACCATGGACATGCAAACATCGTTCCTCGATCGACTGTTCGAAGAAGGCCTGCTGATTGAAACGGGTGTGGACGGTCTTTATGGACGCAGCGGCCAGTTCGAGGACGTCATTGCCGCATTCGAGCGGCTGATTGACCGCACGGGCGCTGCCGATGGTGCCGAAGCGATCCGTTTTCCGCCTGGCATCAACCGCGCCTATTTCGAAAAAAGCGGCTACATGAAGAGCTTCCCGCAGCTGGCCGGCACGGTCCATTCCTTCTGCGGCTGCGAGCTTGACCATGTCAGCCTTCTCAAATGCATGGATGAGGGTGAAGACTGGACCAAGGACCAGAAAGCCACCGACATCGTGCTGACGCCGGCAGCCTGCTACCCCCTTTATCCGACGATCGCCAAGCGCGGCGCGCTACCTGCCGGCGGCGGTCTCTATGACATCCAGTCCTATTGCTTCCGCCATGAACCCTCCAAGGATCCGGCGCGCCAGCAGCTTTTCCGCATGCGCGAATATGTTTGCATGGGCACCGAGTCCGACGTCACCGAATTCCGCCAGACCTGGATGGATCGCGGCGTCGAAATGATGAAGGCGGTCGGGCTCGACGTCACCATCGATGTTGCCAACGATCCTTTCTTCGGCCGTGCCGGCAAGATGCTCGCCAACAACCAGCGCGATCAGAACCTGAAATTCGAACTGCTGATCCCGGTCACATCCACGACCAGCCCGACGGCCTGCATGAGTTTCAACTACCATCAGGATGCCTTCGGCCAGAAATGGGGTCTGAACCTCGCCAACGGCGATGTCGCCCATACCGCCTGTGTCGGTTTCGGCCTTGAGCGCATTGCGCTGGCGCTGTTTGCCCATCATGGTCTGGATGTGAAGAAATGGCCTGCAAAGGTCGTGGAAACCCTCTGGGGCTGATTATCCATGCGGCAGATTTTTCCCGGTCTCGACCCCAAAAACTATGTGCAGCACCCGCTCCATTCCTCAGAAAGAATGTGGCCGGAAACCAATTGCTACATTGATTTGTGGATCGAGGTGCTGGCCTCGAAAGGCTTAGCCCCGGAAGCCATGTTCGGCTTCACCCTCACGCAGGACTTTGAGGGTGACCAGTTCACCTTCTTCAAGGTGCCGCTGGAAGATCTCGAAGCGCTTTATGGCATTCGCGCCACCGAACTGGCGATCTTCGACCGGGTGGAAAACCACATTGAGGCGCAGCTGGAGCGCGGCCGCATCTGCCTGATCGAGATGGACAGTTTCTATATGCCCGACACCCATGGGGTGGGCTATCAGAAGGAACACGGCAAGACCACCGTCGCCATCAACAGGCTCGACCTGGCGAACCGGGAACTCGACTATTTCCACAATGCCGGCTTTTTCCATCTGTCGGGCGAGGATTTCGACGGATTGTTCCAGCACCATCTGGCCGAGACCGATCCGCCCTTCCTGCCCTACACCGAATTTGCGAAATTCGCAGACAGCGATCCGTCACCGGCCCATATTCGCAAGACAGCCGAGCGGTTGCTGAGATTTCATTTTTCGCGCCGGCCATCCGCCAATCCGGTCAGGGCTTTTTCAGCCGTGTTTCCGGCGCAGGTGGAAAAGGTTGCCGACAGGCCCTTCGGCTTTTTCCACAAATATGCCTTCAACACGCTGCGCCAGCTCGGCGCCAATTTCGAACTGGCGGCAAGCCACCTCGAATGGCTGGACAGGCAAGGTTTTTCCGAAGCAAGAGAGCATGCGCTGCGTATCTCGGAGGTCGCCAAGACTGTGCAATTCCAGCTTGCCCGCGCCGTCACCCGCCGTAAGTTCGATGCGCTGGCATCCGTGCTCGATCCGGCAGCGGACGCATGGGATGGTTTGATGGAAAGCCTTGCGGCGAAACTATCTGATGCCAGCGAGGCCGCGTGAGGACCTATTTTCCGGGCGAAAGCGAGGAATTGCTGAGTGAAGGCTGGACGCTGACACTGACGCCCGCCAATGCCTGCGAAACCCCGTCCGACATTCCGGCAGCGCTTGAAAGCCTGCACGTCTCCGTGCCCGGCACGGTGGCACAGGCCCTGGAGGAGGCCGGGAAATTCGATCGGTTTGCCCCTGTCGCGCTCAACGACAAGGATGCATGGTATCGGCTGACAATGATTTCCGATGCGCGGGAACGGGCCACGCTGCGCTTCGACGGCCTTTCCACCATTGCCGAAATCTTCTTCAACGGTGAGCTGATC
Organism: Agrobacterium tumefaciens; assembly: GCF_005221385.1. Taxonomy (NCBI): domain Bacteria; kingdom Pseudomonadati; phylum Pseudomonadota; class Alphaproteobacteria; order Hyphomicrobiales; family Rhizobiaceae; genus Agrobacterium; species Agrobacterium tumefaciens. The sequence goes on from NZ_CP039903.1 coordinate 2,440,108, forward strand.
GCCGCCAGCCAAAGCATGTTCGAAAGGCTGGAAGTGCCAGTCGCGCTCACTGGCGCGGACGAACTTTCGATCTGCTTCCGAGCACTTGCACCACGGCTCGAAAAGACCGGTCCGCGCGCCCGCTGGCGTCCGCAGATGATGAATACGCAAGGGTTGCGGCTGATCCGCACCACCGCACTCGGCTATATGCCCGGCTGGTGCCCGGAAATCCATGCCGCAGGCCCATGGCGGCCCATCAGCCTCATCAGACAGGAAAGCGTGCTTTGCACCCTGCGATCTTCACTTGACGATACCGGCAGGGGGAAGGTCAGCATCGTTCTCGAAGCGAACCGCGATATCCAGTCCGCACGGGTGATCTGCGCTGGTTACAGCATCAATCTTTCGAAGGGCGAAGACGGCAAACTCCTCGGCGAACTGCTTATACCCGGGGTCGAAATCTGGTGGCCGCACACCCATGGCAGGCCCGCACTGCACGACATCATTCTGGAGCTGGATGGCAAGCAACACAGGCTTGGGCGCACCGGTTTCCGCCAGGTGGAGATCGATCACGGCGAGGACGGCAACGGTTTCGGGCTCAAGGTGAACGGGGAACCCGTCTTCTGCCGCGGCGCGGTCTGGACGACGGCCGACATCGTGCGCCTGCCGGGAACACGACCGAATTACGAGCCATGGCTCAAAAAAGCAGCCGAAGCCGGCATGAACATGATCCGTATCGGCGGCACCATGGCCTATGAGACGCCGGAATTCTTCGCGCTTTGCGATGAACTCGGCATCATGGTCTGGCAGGACGCCATGCTTGCCAACTTCGACTACCCGGCAAAGGATGACGGCCTGCGCCAGCATATCGTTACGGAAATCTCGCAATTCCTCGAGGCGACAGCACTTTCTCCATCACTCACCGTTTTCTGCGGCGGCAGCGAGATGTACCAGCAGGGCGCCATGCTCGGCCTGCCGGAACAGATATGGAAGGCGACGCTCACCGAGGAGATTATTCCGGATGTGATGGCTGAGAAACGGCCGGATGCGGCCTATGTCACCAATTCCCCCTCCGGCGGCGCGCTGCCATTTTTCCCCAATGCCGGGGTTGGTCACTATTATGGTGTGGGCGCCTATTGCCGTCCGCTGGAAGATGCCCGCCGCGCCGATGTGCGCTTTGCCGCCGAGTGCCTGGCCTTTTCCAATATTCCCGAACAGGAAACGCTGGACAGATATCTTCCCGGCGTGGCCGTGCATGATCCACGCTGGAAAGCCCGCACGCCGCGCGATCGCGGCGCGTCCTGGGATTTCGAAGATGTTCGCGATCATTATCTGAAGCTGCTTTACGACGTTGAGCCGGACGTTCTTCGGCGCGAGGACGGCGGGCTTTATCTCGACATGTCACGCGCAGCAACTGCCGAGGTCATGGAAACGACCTTCGCCGAATGGCGGCGCAGCGGTTCCTCTTGCCGGGGTGCGCTGGTCTGGACCCTGCAGGATCTCGTTCCCGGCGCTGGCTGGGGTATCATCGACGCCACCGGCCGGCCCAAATCCGTCTGGCACGCGCTGAAAAGAGCGTTCCGCCCCATCCAGCTCAGCCTTTCCGATGAAGGCACCAACGGGCTGGATATCCATCTCATCAACGAAACCGGCGACGGCTTTGAAGCCATGCTGGAGCTGACCTGCCTGCGCGACGGCATGCAGCCGGTCGTGCACACCAAACGCCCGCTGACGATTTCACCGCGGCAGAGCCATATAATTGCCGCAACAGATTTGTTCGGCGCTTTTTTCGATACCACCTATGCCTATCGTTTCGGCCCGCCATCCCATGATGTCACGGTCGCCCGGCTTCGTGATGTCGCAACCGGGCTCGTCATCGCCGACGCCTTCAATTTCCCGCTCGGCCGGAAAAAGGCGCTGCATGCCGCCAATCTGGATCTGGATCTCGGTGAAACCAACGGCAACTGGTCGCTCGAAATCGGTACAGATCGTCTCGCGCAATCCGTCCACGTATCGGCGGAAGGCTATGGTGCTTCGGAAAACTGGTTCCACCTCGCCCCCGGCGAGAGCAAGACAATCAATCTTATGCCGGAGGCCGGAACAATCGAAACGCCACCTTCCGGAGAGGTGGTATCACTGGGCTCCGGCCGACGCTTCTCCTTTTAGAGCCAGCCGCGTCACCGCATCGATAAAGATCATTTTCGCTTCCGGTGTCGAAAGATTGTGGTCGGCATCGGCAATAATTGTCAGCGATACGTTCTGATAGGCAGAAAGCCCGCGACCATCGGCATCGAAATAATAGCGGAAATGCTCAAGCCCGTCGTCATTGTCGCTGTAGAGCAGGCTGACAGCGGTGCCCTTTGCCTTGAGTGAATCGAAAGCTCCGTATACGGCGCGCCCTTCTTCACTGCCCCGGCGGAACAGCCTTGCCGTTTTTGTCGAGAGCTTCTTCATCGTCGCCTTGACGATGTTCAGCCCGGCACTGACAACATCCACATCGCCGCTGAAGAGACGTTTGAATGTCGCCCCCTGGCGAAAACGCTGGCTGTACTCCCCAAACGAGCGCGGCCGCTTGTGCAAGGCTTCATCCACCGAGCGGCCTTTCTGCCAGTGGAAGACGACCGGATTGACCGCAGCTACTGCGCTGATCCGAGCATCCGCAAGCGCGCCGTTAAAAGCGAGATAGGCGCCGCTGCACCGGCCAGCCGTGATGAAGGGACCTTTGCCGCGCCGCTCGAGAAAATCGAGGGCGGCAGAGACATCGTCATTCTGCGAGACATCGTAAAGAACCTGATCCGGAACGTTTTTGACCGGCGGGCTGTCGGCAATATTGGCCGCATCGAAGCGCAGCGAAGCGACGCCGGCACGCGCAAGTAAACGGGCGGTCTGCACGGAAAGCCTGCCCCAGCCCGCATGCCGGTCATAGGCGGCACCAAGCAGAAGGACCGAAGAAACCGGTTGCCGATGATCCGGCTCGCAAAAGATGCCGAAAAGCCGTCCGCCCTCGCCAAACTGCACCGGCTGTTCGAAAAAACCCTGGCCGCGCTGCGGAGCGTTGATGGTGAAATCTTCCGGGAGTGCCGCGGGGTTCCCGACATGGGTCTGTGACAAGACCCAATCCACCAGTCGGTTCACGACATCGCCGGATATTTTCGAAAGCGTCGGGCTGGAAACGAGATCGTCATAACCCGAAAACGCCGCCTCCTTCACCTCACCGCCAATCGCCGCAAGATGTCTGGCGAGATCGCTGTCGGTCACCCGACCGGCTCTCGAAAGCACAAGGACATTGGGGGCTGGAACAGTTTCGAGACTGGAGAGATTGATCTTCTTGATCGTATCCGCAATACCTGCCGGCATGGTCATTCCGGCAATCGCCCCGGGCTGTGCCGAACGTTGCCCCGGCGACAGACCAAGACCATCATCAATCATGGAAGACCACATCGCCAGTTCACGCAGATAGGCGCGACCGGAGACGACTGGCGCCAGAAGAGCCATGGAACCGATGGCGGAAGCGCCGGCAAGTGCCTGAACTGCAATCGCACAACCAAGACCCTGCGCGACGACGACAATCCCGGAGCAGCCGGAAAGACGCTTCATATACTCAAACGCCGCGCGCGTGTCGGAAAGCCAGTCCGCCGCCCGACCGACATCTTCCGGATCGAGCGCGTCGCCTGAGCCAAGATAGTCAAAACGCAGGCTGGCGACGCCGGAAGCGGCCAGCCGCTCGGCCAGAACGCGCTGGAACTTACGGCTGCATAGCTCTTCCATTCCCCACGGGCTGACGAAAAGAACCGCATGATCCCGTTGCACATCTTTGCGCGCCGGATGAAAAATACCGGCAAGCCCTTCAAAAGAAACAGGATGCGCGATCGTCCCATCCGCTGCAATGTCGAAAAGCTGCCGTGACTCAAGGGGAGATTCGCCGCCTGCACGCTCTGAAATATCTATCGCCATCGACCTTGCCACTATTGCGCCAGCGTCTGGCTCAACCACTACGGGATCACTATACCCAAGTGTCTTAACGCCTGTTCTACACTAAAAACAATAATATTAGAGAATTCTAAAAATACTGTCGCATTTATATCGATTGCGACACACGGGTTGCAAAAGCAATCTTTCAGTGTGGCGGGTAAGCCTCGGTGCGGATGCTATTTTGCTCGAAACCGCTTGAATATACTGATAAATAGCGAGTCACGTACCTATTTGCAGGAGGAGCTTGCGCCACCCGGCCACCGGATCGTCTAGACACCGCGCAAACCAACACCCCGGGGCTTGCCCCGACAGGTCATAGAAGTTTTATATGGAACAAAGCCTTACGCGTTATATCTGGTCGCACACGAGGCGGCAGCAGCTTTTCATTCTGCTGATCGTGGCCCTGTCCATGATCCCCTACTTCCTCGCCTTCGATCTGCCCAAGCAGATCGTCAACGGCCCCATTCAGGGAGACGGTTTCGAAGGGGCGAATGCAACGCAGCTTTTCATGCATCTCACGGTCGATATTCCCTATTGGGGCACCGTGACATTGTTCCCCGGGCTTGAACTCAACCGCATGTCGATGCTGATGGCGCTCAGCCTCACATTCCTTGCGCTTGTCGTCATCAACGGGCTTTTCAAATATTATATCAATACGTTCAAAGGCCGCCTTGGCGAACGGCTTCTCCGGCGTGTCCGCTTTGAACTGATCGACAGGATCCTGCGGTTCCCACCCAGCCATTTCAAGCGGGTCAAAGGCGCTGAGATATCCAGCATGGTGAAGGACGAGGTTGAGCCGCTGGGCGGTTTTACCGGCGACGCCTTCGTGCAGCCGGCGCTTCTCGGCGGTCAGGCTCTCTCCGCTCTCTTCTTCATCCTCGTGCAGAATTTCTGGCTGGGTCTGATCGCTGCCTTCATGGCCGCCATTCAGGTCGGCATCATCCCCAAGATGCGCCGTCGCCTCATTGAACTCGGTCGCCAGCGGCAGCTGAGCGCCCGCCAGCTTGCCGGACGTATTGGCGAAATGGTCGACGGCATCGGCACTATCCACGCTTATGATACGTCCAATTTCGAGCGCGCCGATGCCTCCCACCGGCTCGGCGACATCTTCAAGATCCGTTATGATCTCTATCAGTGGAAGTTTCTGGTCAAATTCATCAATAACTTCCTCGCGCAGCTGACGCCCTTCTTCTTTTATGCGCTTGGCGGTTATCTCACCCTCAAGGGCAGCCTTGATGTTGGCCAGCTCGTCGCCGTCATCAACGCCTATAAGGAATTGCCCGGACCGCTGAAGGAGCTGATCGATTGGGATCAGGCACGTCAGGATGTCCAGGTGAAATACGAGCAGGTCTTCGAACAGTTCAATGCCCCGAACATGATTGAAGAGAACGTGCAGAAACTGTCGCCGGGAACCGTCGCAGCCATCACCGCACCGATCGTCATCACCAATCTGACGCTGGAAGACGATAGTGGCAGCCGGCTTCTGGAGCAGGCATCGCTGAAGATCGAGCCGGGTGAAGTCATCGCCATCGTCGGCGGTGCGGGAGGCGAGGCGCTTGCGGATGCGATCGGCCGTACACTCTGGCCGGCCTCCGGCAAGATCAGCATCAACGATGTCGACATATTGGAATTGCCTGAATCACTGACGGGTCGGCGCATCTCCTATGTCTCGTCGGACAGCTATTTTTTCCACGCCAGCCTGATGGACAATCTGCTTTATGGCCTGAAACACGCCCCGCTCGCAGATAAGAACTACGAGGGTGCGGCTCTGGAACACCGCAAATGGGAAATTCGCGAAGCCAAGATGGCGGGCAATCCGCTGATCGACATAAACAGCGAATGGATCGACTACGCTTCCAGCCCGGCCGGTGACGGCAAACCGGAAAATCTCATTCGGGCAATCCTGGCCGTCCTAGACAGCGTGGAACTGTCGCAGGATATCCTCGAATTTGCACTGCGCTCGTCGATCGACCCTCTGACCGACCTGCATCTTGCCGCCCGCATCGTTGAACTGCGGCATGTCCTGCGCGCTGAACTGGAAAAGGAGAACCTCAGCGGCCTCATCGCGCCCTTCGAGCTTGAGAGCTACAACAGCGAAGCGACGGTCGGCGAAAACCTGCTGTTCGGCACCATGCGGGACTCTTCCCAGACGATCCGGGCCATCATTGAAAGCGATTATTTCCGCTCGCTGATGCGCGAGACCGGTCTTGTCAAAACCCTGTTTGAAATGGGTTACACGATTGCCGAAAACATCGTCGAAATCTTCGCCGACCTGCCGGGAGACCACCCATTCTTCCAGCAGCTGACATTCATGACGCCCGATGACATTCCGGTCTATCAGCAGATGTTGCAGCGCCTGCAGGGCCGCGGTTTCGATGATGCCAATGAGAGCGAAAAACGCGCGATGCTGCGGCTGAGCTTCTTTTACATCGAGCCCCGGCAGCGTTTCGGCCTGTTGTCGCCGGAAATCATGAACCGGATCGTCGAGGTCCGGCACATGTTCCATGAAAACCTGCCCGACAGCCTGAAAAACGTCATCGAAATATATGATCCGACGAAATATATGAGCGCCACCAGCCTGCTGGATAATATCCTCTTCGGCAAGGTCAGCCATCGTTATACCGATGCCTCGCGGCGCATCACCCGCATCGTCGCCGATGTCATGCGCAAGCAGGGCGTCTACGAGCGTGTTCTGGCAGTCGGCCTCGATTTCAACCTTGGTGCCGGTGGCAAGCGGCTTGGCCCGCTCCAGCGCCAGAAGCTCAATCTTGCCCGCGCGCTGATCCGCAAATCCGATTATTACGTCTTTAATCGCCCCCTTCCCGGCCTTGACCCCCGACAACAGGAGGAAATTGTCGAACGGGTCATCACACTCCTGAAACAGAACAACAATAACCCGTCAATCATATGGGTTCTGTCGAATGCAACGCTCTCGCGCATGTTCGGCCGGGTCATATTCGTCCATCAGGGACTAATCACCGCCGACGGAAGTTACGAGACTCTGGCGCAGGAAAACGGTACATTCAAGGACATGGTCGCAACATAAGTCCAAGAACGTGGCCGAGGTGGAACAAGAATAGGGTAAGGCAATGCTCTTCAAAGACGAAATTCAAATGCTGAAACGCGTCCCGTTTTTTTCGGAAATGGAACCGTCGAAGCTCAAACTACTCGCTTTTGCATCGGACCGGGTGTCCTATCATACGGGTGACGTGCTATTCCGGCAGGGGGATGTCGGCGATGCGGCCTATGTGGTTCTGACCGGCAAAGTGGATGTTCTGGTCGACTCCCCGTCAGGCACATTGAAGGTGGCGGAAATGACCGGCAACGCCATTGTCGGCGAAATCGCCATCCTCTGTGACAGCGTCAGAACCGCAACCGTGCGCGCCTCCACCAATGTCGAAGCCCTGCGGATCGGCAAGGAACAGTTCTTCAAGCTCATGTCCGATTTCCCTGACATCACCATAAAAGTCATGCGCGTTCTTGCCGAACGCCTCACCCAGACGACGACGGAACTCAGCAAGGCGCGCGCAAGCGCCAGAACATGAGCGGCAATTCCTTGCTACCCCAACGGGCGATATTAGAAAAATAAATGTCGCACCATTGCAATATAAATGAAATGCTGACTGAATAAGAGGTAAAGGCATCCGCCAAAAAAGGCGGATATAAAAATCTGTAGAGACAACGGGCTTCATGGGAGGAAAGCGTGCAAGATTCCGTTGTTATTGGGGTGTGTCATGGCGTTCGATTCCGACACAGCAAGTCGGGAAAGTAATAGAAATTTTCGGGTAAAGATCTGGGGCGCGCGGGGAACGCTTCCTGTTTCAGGTGAAAACTTCCGAAAATATGGCGGCAATACCATCTGCATTGAGGTACGATGCGGAGATCATGTTCTTTTGTTCGATGCAGGGTCCGGGCTTCATCCCGCCGGTCTTGCATTGCGGGCGGAAGGCATTACCGACGTTGATCTGTTCTTCTCGCACTGCCATTACGATCACATTGTCGGCTTCCCCTACTTCAAGCCATTTTACAACAGCTGCAACGACGTCGCTATTTGGTCTGGTCACCTGGCCGGCATTATGACAACGCGGGAAATGCTCAAGGATTTCATGAGCCCACCCTGGTTCCCCGTGCCGCTGGAGGTTTGCTGCGCAAGGATGGCGACGCGGGACTTCATGCCCGGCGACACGCTCAACCCGCGCCCCGGCCTTTCAATCAGAACCGGAATGCTCAATCATCCCGGTAATGCCATCGGATACAGGCTGGACTGGGAAGGAAAGTCCCTCGCCATCATCACTGATACCGAACATGAGCCGGGCAGCATCGACGAAACCGTGCTCGATCTGATCAGGGACGTCGATCTTTTCCTCTACGACGCCATGTTCACCGACGACGAAATGGGCCTTTATCGCGGTTATGGCCATTCGTCCTGGCAACAGGCGATCCGTCTCGCCAAGCTGGCCGACGCAAAAAATGTCGGCTTCATCCACCATGCCCCAAGCCGCAGCGACGAAGAGCTGGACAGTATCGAAAAACAGGCAAAAGCCGAGTTCGGCGGCGCATTCGCTGCCATGGACGGCCAGATAATCGAACTCTGATCGCGGTCACCGCAACCTCTTGGTCGCGGCGACGGTTTTGGGGTGCCTGGCAACGTCCCCAAGTCGCGATTGCGATCGTGCCTCCAGAAAATTTCCAGTAAAAATGCGCAGCGGTTTTATGTCCGGAAAATGCGTAAAAACAAAGAGCGAGAGCACACTGGGCGATTCCTTTTAAACAGGCCGTGCGCTGGCGACATTCGAACACGCACAATTGACCGTTACCAGCCTCTTGCTCCACGATATTGCCACGAGATTCCCTGCACTAAGAACGTCACGGCTTATTAAATGATGATTCTGCTCTGAGCGACCACATGATGGGATTTGCATGATCCGTTTCTTTTCGGAGACCAACTTGAGACAGGCCCGGATTTTATCCGGTCTCATCATATTTGCTTTTGTATTTTCCCATCTTTTCAATCACTCCCTTGCACTCATCTCGATCGACACCGCCGAACGGGCGCGCAAATGGTTCAGCCTGATCTGGCTCAACCCCATCAGCAGCCTGCTTTTTTATGGTTCGGTTCTGGTGCATGTCTGTCTTGTTCTGCGCTCGCTCTATCTGCGCAGAACATTGCGCATGCCGTTGCGCGAAGCGCTTCAGGTCATTTTCGGCCTGTCGATCCCGTTTCTGATCATCGGCCACGCCGTCAATATCCGCGTGTCGCACATGCTTTATGGCATTGATGTTGGCTACTACTCCGTCATCCGCAGGCTGTGGATCAACAATCCGATACAGGGCGCATGGCAAAGCCTCGCCTTGGTGGTGATCTGGGTCCACGGATGCATCGGCCTGTATTTCTGGCTGCGTTACCGCGACTGGTATCCGCGAATAGCCGGGTTATTCATGACGGTGGCGGTGCTGCTGCCGCTTCTGGCGCTGCTGGGCTTCAGCGATGCCGGTCGATGGCTGGCGGAGATCGACGAAAAATACGCGCTTCCTCCGGGACTCGTCGACAATACCATTCAAAAAGATGAATTACCGCTGCAACGGGAAATGGAGACGCAGATCCGGCTCATCACCGGGACGGTGGAAACATCGTTTATCGGCGCGGTAATGCTGGTTTTCGTCCTGCGCGGCGTGCGCAGCTGGCGGCAACGGTTGACGGCCATCGAAATCCGTTACGAACATGGCGCGCAGGCGCGTGTGCCGGCCGGGCTCAGCATTCTGGAGGCCAGCCGGCTTGCGGGCATACCACATTATTCCGTCTGCGGCGGCAAAGGGCGCTGCTCAACCTGTCGGGTCAAGATTCTGGACAGCAAAGGCCCGCTTCCGCCGCCCGGAGACATAGAGCAAACCACATTGCGGCGCATCCATGCCGATTCGGATGTGCGGCTCGGCTGTCAGCTGCGCCCCACAAGCGATCTTGGTATCGCGCTTCTCGTTTCGCCGCCTCAGCAGAGCGACCTGCCGGTCGATGCGCAGCTGGCCCGCCCCGGCCGGGAAGAGGAAATCGCCATCCTCTTTTGCGATCTGCGTAACTTCACCACGCTGTCCGAGGCGAAGCTGCCTTATGATGTCGTCTTCCTCCTCAACCGTTATTTCACCATAGTCGGCCAGGCCGTCGAGCACGCAGGCGGGCATCTCGACAAGTTCATCGGCGATGGCGCCATGGCCCTTTTTGGACTTGGAGAGGATGAGGAACACGCCTGCCGCAATGCCATGAAGGCGGCTGCCACCATATTGCGCGATATCGCAATCTTAAACGAGGGGTTGGAGAAACAATTCGCCGTCCGCCTGGAAGTCGTTGTCGGCATTCACGCCGGCCCGAGCATCGTCGGCGTCATGGGATACGGCGCCGCAAAAACCCTGACGGCTATCGGCGATACCGTCAATGTGGCAAGCCGGCTCGAATCCAAGGCCAAGGAATTCGGCGCAGCCATCGTTGTTTCCGAACCAGCGCTAACGCAGGCAGGGCAGGATACCGCCGACCTTCGCAGTGAGCAGATCACCATCCGCGGACGGAACTCGCAGATGAAAGTTTTCCTGCTTTCGAAGGAAGAGAGCGAACGTTATCTATAGGACAAGGCCGGGGCACTTGCTGTTTACCTGCGCGGGTTCAAATCTTGCGATAGAGAAAATAGCGGTCCGTCGGCACGCTTTTCGGCACCGGCAGCGGATTGAGCAGGGGATGATCCAGCGGCAGACCGCTAACGGCGATGCCGCCTTTCGCCAGCACGCCGGCGGCAAGATCCGGCAACCACGTCAGTGTAACCGCATCCTTTTCCGGATAGCCCGTGCCGATATCGGCATGAACCATCGCCGCATCCGCACCGATGAAGGCGGGCGCGGTCTCAGAAATTTCACCAATAACAAGATCCTCCGCCGCCGGAACGGAGGAGGCATGAGCACCCATGGCCCTGTCGAAGGCGATGATACGACGGCTGGGAAACAGTTCGCGCAGGTGATTGAAAGTGCGTCCGTTTCCCAGGCCAATTTCCATCAGCGCACCCTCTTCCGGCAGATCGAGATCGGCCGCGAGGTGGTTGAGAATATCCCGCTGCGCGGTCAACCGGCGAATAAAACTGTCCAGTCTGCTCATGGTCCGTCCGTATCAGGCTTTGATGATGTGTTTTGCGGCAATATCTCGCCGCGCAAAGACATTTCGCGTGTCGATGATCAGCGGCGCCCATTCGCCGAGTGCGGCATAATTAACATTGTCATGGTCGGTGGCCACGAGAACGGCGTCGAAAGCGCCGATCGTCTGCCTGTCCCATGACACTGATTTCATGCCCATCAGATGGCTGTATTCGCGGGTTTTCGGAATTTCCGCCACATGCGGATCATAATAGGCCGCTTCACCACCGCGCTCCTGGATAAGTTCGATGAGCTTCAGCGAGGGGCTTTCGCGAATATCGGGCACATTCTTTTTGTAGGCGAGGCCGACGACCAGAACCTTCGAACGGCTGAGCGCCTTGCCGGAGTGAATATCGAGCGCTTCAGCAACCCGCCCGACGACGTGGCGTGGCATGCCGGTGTTGATTTCCCCGGCAAGCTCGATGAACCGCGTCGGCAATTCATATTCGCGTGATTTCCAGGTGAGGTAGAACGGATCGATCGGTATGCAGTGGCCGCCGAGGCCCGGACCAGGATAAAACGGCATGAAACCGAAAGGCTTGGTTTTCGCCGCGTCGATCACTTCCCATATGTCGATGCCCATGGCCTCGTAGACGACCTTGAGTTCATTGACGAGCGCTATATTGACGGCACGGAAGACGTTTTCGGTGATTTTCACCGCCTCAGCCGTAGCGTTTGTCGAAACGGGCACGATCTTTTTGACAACCGAACCATAAAACGCGGCCATCATTTTTCCGGCCGCTTCGCCATCGCCGGCGACGACCTTCGGAATGGTCGAAGTCTCGAAATCGCGATTGCCGGGATCTTCCCGCTCGGGCGAAAAGCCGATGAAGAAATCAACGCCGGAAACAAGCCCGCTGCTCTCCAGAATGGTCTTCACCACCCCGTCGGTCGTGCCGGGATAGGTGGTCGATTCCAGTACCACGAGCTGCCCCTTGCGCAGATGCGCGGCAATATCCCGACAGGTCTTTTCGACATAGGAAAGGTCCGGCTCGCGATATTTCGTAAGCGGCGTCGGCACGCAGATGGCGATCACATCACATTCGGCCAGTCGGGTGAAATCTGCGGTCGCGACGAAACCGTCGTCCTGCCTGACACTTGCCAGCACCTCATCGGATACCGCCTCGATATAGCTGCGGCCCGCATCGATCGCGGTAATTTTACCGGGGTCGATATCGAAGCCGACGACCCTGAACCCGGCCTTGGCAACCGTCATGGCCAGCGGCAAGCCGACATAGCCGAGGCCGATCACACCCGCCTTGGCGGTTTTGTTTTCGATGCTGGAAAGCAGGTTCTGGGAAACGTCAGAAGAATTCAAAGCGTGTCACGCTCCGCGCATGTGCAAAAGATGCCTTTCAGTTGGGCAAGAATGGCCGGGCTGTCAAGGCTCGTCCCTTTCAAATTCCGGTTGACGCAGGAACCGCCGCCAACGCACAACCGTCGGCATGAAGATCGCTTTTTATTCGCCGCTCAAATCGCCCAACCATCCCGTTCCTTCCGGAGACCGGTTGATGGGGCGCCTGCTGATGCAGGCGATGATGATGGGCGGCCACACGGTCTTCGTTGCTTCCGAACTGCGCAGCTTTTTGAAACAGGCGGACGATCCGGCACGAACCTCGCTTGTCGATGCGGCCGAGCGTGAAATCGAGACGATGACCAAGCGCTGGGAACAGGAAGGCGCGCCGGACCTCTGGTTCTGTTACCACCCTTACTACAAGGCCCCGGATTTACTCGGGCCGGAACTCACCAGCCGTTTCGATATTGCCTACGTCACCGCCGAGGCCTCCTATTCGCCAAAGCGCAATGCCATGGGCTGGCAGGCGATACAGGATGAATTGCTGGCCGCATTGAACGCGGCCGCGGTCAATATCTGCTTCACCGCACGGGATCGCGAAGGGCTTTTGCGCGCTTCCCCAACCCTGCACTCTGCAATGTTGCCGCCCTTTATCGATACCGAAAAGTTTCTTGCGAATGCCCCAGACCCGACACCGGCAAAGCTCATCACCGTCGCCATGATGCGGGCGGGCGACAAGCTGAACAGCTATCGCGCGCTTTCTGAAGCACTCGCTTTGTTACCGCAGGATCTCGACTGGACGCTGGATATCATCGGTGACGGGCCGGAACGCGGCGCCATAGAGGCCATGTTCAGCGCATTTCCCGACAACCGTCTTGTCTGGCACGGAGAAACAACCGCAACCGAGATCGCCGCGCTTCTTTCCAAAGCATCCCTCTATGTCTGGCCCGGCCATGGCGAGGCCTATGGTCTTGCCTATCTTGAGGCACAGGCCGCCGGCCTGCCGGTGGTGGCCGAAAAAGTGGCCGGTGTTCCCGAAGTGGTAAAATCCGGCATCACAGGATTACTGACACCGGAAAATGATACAGCCGCCTATGCCGACGCAATCAAAACCCTGCTGGGCAATGACAGGCAGCGCGAAGAACTGGCAAAAGCGGCCCGCCATTTCGTCGTCAATGAACGATCGCTGGAAAACGCCGCAACAACGCTGGACCATATCCTGCTGCAAGCAAAGGCGCGAAGATCATGAGTGTAGAAAAACTGGTTGCAGCACTGGATGAATGCAGCCGGCGCGGCATGACCGCCGATCTCTGGCTCCGGGACGACGATGCCGTGAAGCCGACATCCGCGCTCGATACGCTGCTTGATCTTTGCCGCAGCTTTTCCGTTCCGGTCACCCTCGCAGTCATTCCCGAAATGACGACGGACAGGCTCGCGCAATATCTGGATGCGTCAGATATTGCCCATGTGGCCGTGCATGGCTGGTCGCACACAAATTATGCCGGGAACGGCGAGAAGAAACAGGAACTCGGAGCTCACCGGGAGCTTTCCCTCGTTCTCGACGAATTGCAATCCGGACTGGATAAACTCCACGACCTGCATGGCACACGTTTCGTGCCGATGCTCGTGCCGCCATGGAACCGCGTGGATGGCATTGTCATCGAGGGATTGGCGGGTCTCGGATATCGCGCCCTGTCCGTTTTCGGCCCGGAAAAAAACACCCTGCCGCCGCGTCTGAACACCCATGTCGACGTGATCGACTGGCACGGCAGCCGAGGCGGCCGCGACGACGACATCCTTTTCGCCGAAACCGCTGCCCGCATCCTGAAGACTGCCGAAGACGGCGGCACCACCGGCATCCTCACCCATCATCTCGTGCACGACGAGAATGTCTGGCGTTTTCTTCGTCGGTTTTTCGAAGCAACCAAAAATCATCCCGCTGCTAGATGGCGCTCTTCCAGAGACCTCGTTGACGAAATCTCACCATGATTTCCAGGCGATCAGCAGACCATTCGCCTCGGTGAGCTCCTGCCGAAGCGCTTCGACCGCCGCAAACGGCGTGCGATCGGCAAGAGACGCAGCAACGAACGCCGCCGGTGCGAGGCTGATGCTTCCCTCCCGGGCGATGACAGTAAAAATCAGCGGTCCGGTCGACCACCAGGCCGGTGCGCGCGGCATTTCCTTGACGATACCGGGAAACGCCTCCAGCATCCTGCGAAAAACCGGATGACCTGCGGGAGCGGCGATAAAGGAGTTGGCAAGCAACATGCTGCCCTGCCCCGTATCACGCGGCGTTTTTTCGTCGAATGCCGTCAGCCCCACCAGAGGCAGGAATGCATCGAAACTCACATCGTCACGCGCCGGATACCAGTCGCAATCGAGATAAATGCCGCCAAACCGTTCCAGTACAATATAACGGGCCACATCCACCGCGCCCGGATAATCTCCCTGATCCAGCATGGTCTTGAAGACGGCGTCTGCAAACACGCCTTCCCGCTCAAGATCGGCCTCCCGCCAGAGGCGGTAGCCATATCCGTGCCTTGCGGCATGAGCGGCCCAGGCTTCCACCGATACCGGCGGGGCTTTTTGCCCGATCCATATCTGGTGGATGAACCGAGGCACATTTTCCCTGCTTTTGAGATTGAGCGTGTGGCGCTCTTCCGGCGAAAACTGTGCATATTTTGCCAGCACATGAGGCGGCGGCACCAGCGTATATTGGTAACCGATTTTGGCAACCATATCGCCTTCCGCCTTGGCAAGGCGCAATCGCGCCGCGTGCAGCCGGCGTGGCAGGCCAAGCACCGTCCGCTCGCCCATCAGGTGCCCATCTTTTTCCGCAACCAGAGATAGGAGAAGCACGTGCGCTTCCGCATATTGGCCGTCATTTTGCAACTGTCGGGCTTTCTCCAGCTGCGCGTCATAATATTTCTTGTCGGACATGGATCCTCATCCAGAAACACTCGTTAACATATCGCCAAACAAGAGCCGTCAGGCAAGCCATTGCGTTTCAGAAGCCGGCTTTGAATTTGCTGCACAATTCGATGTTTCAGAAGCATAGACAGACAACAAACCCTGCGATAACGTGCCTTTAAGCCCTCCTGAGCAAATTGTCACAAGGCAACGATAAAGAGACGGCAAGGAACCCTTTGGCATGAGCGCAGGCGCAGATTTGCTCCGTATTGAAAATCTGCGGGTCTCGTTTTCTCTTATGGGCGGCACCATTGATGCCGTGAGGGGCACCAGCCTTCGCATCCTTCCCGGAAAAGTCACGGCACTTGTGGGAGAATCCGGCTCGGGCAAATCCGTCATCGGCCAGACCATCATGGGCATCCATCCCAAAACGGCGCGGGTGAACGGCCGGGTGCTCTTCACCGATCCGGAAAATGCTGCAGCCGGCCCCGTCGATCTGCTGCAATTGCCGAAAGACGGCCGGGAAATCCGCTCGATACGCGGAAACCGCATCGGGCTGATTTTTCAGGAGCCCATGACCTCCTTTTCGCCGCTGCACACCGTCGGTAATCAGATCGATGAGGCGCTGCGCATCCACAGCATTCTGTCACCGGCGGAACGCGCGGAAAAAATGTATGAAACGCTCGACCTCGTAGGGTTTTCCAAACCCAAGAAGGTCGTAAACATGTATCCCTTCGAATTATCCGGCGGCATGCGCCAGCGCGCCATGATCGCCATGGCGCTGATCTGTCGTCCGGCGCTGCTGATCGCCGATGAGCCGACGACGGCGCTCGACGTGACCATCCAGGCGCAAATCCTCAAGCTGCTGCGTGATCTCCAGAGCCGGCTGAACATGAGCATGTTGCTCATCACCCACGATCTCGGCGTGGTGGCAAACATCGCCGACGAAGTTGCCGTGATCTATCAGGGCGAGATCATGGAAGCCGGAACGGTCGACGAGATTTTCAAGTCGCCAAGCCATCCCTATCTCAAGGGCCTGATGGCCGCCGTGCCGCATTTTGACATGAAGCCCGGTGAGAGGCTGAAGGCGCTGCGTGAAATCAAGGTTGATCACGAAAGCCTTGTCGGCAAAAAAACCGCTGCGGTGAACAAGACCCCCGGCCCGCTTTTGACTGTTGATAACATCAGCAAGACCTTCACGACCCGCAAGTCCAGCTGGTTCCGCAAAGGCGACGCCAACGCCACCAAAGCCGTCAACAGCGTCAGTTTCGAAATCCGCCGTGGCGAATGCCTCGGGCTGGTGGGCGAGAGCGGCAGCGGCAAGACCACCGTCAGCAAGATCCTCATGCGCGCCGTCCGTCCGGATGAAGGCTCCGTCACCTTCCACCGTCCGCAGGGCGATATCGACGTCCTCAATGCCAGGGACGGCGACCTCAAGGAGCTGCGCTCGAAAATACAGATGGTCTTTCAGGACCCCATCTCCTCACTGTCTCCGCGCATGACGGTCGGCAACATCTTAAGCGAGCCGCTGGAAATCCACGGGCGGGGTGATGCGAAATACCGCGCCGAAAAAGTCCGCAATCTCGTCAAGGCCATCGGCCTTGGAGAAAGCGCGCTGAACCGCTATCCCCACAGCTTCTCCGGCGGCCAGAGGCAGCGCATTGGCATTGCGAGAGCACTGGCGCTCGGGCCCGAACTGCTGATCTGTGACGAACCCGTTTCCGCACTCGATGTCTCGGTTCAGGCACAGATCCTCAACCTGCTCAAGGATTTGCAGAAAGACCTCGGCCTCACCTACCTCTTCATCTCGCACAATCTGGCGGTGGTGGATTATATGGCCGACCGCGTGGCCGTGATGTGCGAAGGCCGCATCGTTGAGTTGGCACCACGGGAAATCATGATGCGCTCCCCCGTGCATCCCTACACGAAATCGCTGCTGGCGGCCGTTCCCTTTCCCGACCTCGACCGTCCGCTCGATTTCCGTACCATTGGGAAAATCAGCGCGACGGGCAAATTCGACTGGGGCAAACAGTTCCGTGACGAGGGTGATGGCGACATGATTTCCGCCGATCTGGGCGACGGCCACTTCGTTCTCGCAAACGGCAACGTTGATATCCGGGAGCTTCGCCCTTGATCACGCGCCGCACCACTCTCGCCCTGCTGGCCTCCGTCTTCCTGCCGGCCTATGCGCGCGCCGCCTATACCGACCCCGATTATTTCAAAGAAAAGCGGGAAAAGGGCGAGTTGCCCGACGTTGCGGAACGCCTGCCGAAAAACCCCCGCGTCATGAATATGAAATCGCTCGGCCGCGAGCCGGGAAAACATGGCGGCTCCGTGCGCATGCTCATCGGCGGCCAACGCGATATCAGGCTGATGCCTATCAGCAATTATGCCCGGCTGGTCGGTTATGACGAAAAATTCGAGCTGCACCCGGACATTCTGGAAAGCTACGACGTTCAGGAAGAACGCATCTTCACCTTCAAGCTGCGCGAGGGCCACAAATGGTCCGATGGCAGCGACTTTACCTCGGAGGATTTCCGCTATTTCTGGGAGGATGTCGCTCTCAATAAGGAAATCCATAAGGGCGGTCCGCCGATCGAACTTCTGGTCAACAACAATCCGCCCCTGATCGAAGTCGTCGACCAGATGACCGTGCGTTACACCTGGGAAGGTCCGAACCCGGATTTTCTGGCGAAACTTGCAGCTGCCTCGCCGGCGAGACTGTTCCTGCCCGCCGCTTATATGAAGCAGTTCCACATCAAATATCAGACTGCCGAAAATCTCGCCAAACTCATCAAGAAGAACAAGGCGGATGACTGGAGCGGTCTGCATATCAAGATGTCGCGGCAGGTGCGTCCGGAAAACCCCGCTTTGCCAACGCTGGACGCATGGCGCAACACGACCTCGCCACCGGCCGAACAGTTCGTGTTCGAGCGCAACCCCTATTACCATCGCGTCGATGAAAACGGCCTGCAGCTGCCCTATCTCGATCGCTTCCTGCTGAACGTCACCTCATCCGACATTATCTCGGCCAAAACGGCATCCGGCGACAGCGATCTGCAATATTTCGGCCTCGATTTCGCCGACTACACCTTCCTGAAGGATGCCGAAAAGCGCTTCCCCCTGAAGGTCAACCTTTACAAGCGCTCGCAAGGATCGCGCGTTGCGCTTCTGCCGAACCTCAATTGCGCCGACCCGGCATGGCGGGGTTATTTCCAGGATGTGCGGGTGCGCCGTGCACTGTCCCTTGCGATCAACCGGCACGAAATCAACATGGTCTGTTTTTACGGGCTGGCGAAGGAAAGCGCCGACACGGTTCTGCCGGAAAGCCCGCTCTACCGGCCGGAATTTGCCGAAGCCTGGAGCGCCTTCGACCGCGCGGCAGCCAACAGGCTGCTCGATGAAGTGGGTCTCGACAAGCGCGACAATGCCGGCATAAGGCTCCTGCCCGATGGCCGCCCGGCCTATATCATCGTTGAGACGACAGGCGAAAGCACGCTCGAGACAGACGTGATGGAGCTGGTGACGGATCATTGGCGGCATATCGGCGTTGCGGTTTCGGTCCGCCCCACCCAGCGCGATGTCTTCCGCAAGCGCGCCATGGGCGGTGAGGTGATGATGTCGGTATGGATGGGCATGGACAATGGTGTGCCGACCCCGGACATGCTGCCTTCCGGCCTTGCGCCCACCGGTGACGACCAGTTGCAATGGCCGGTCTGGGGCATCCATTATCTTTCCGGCGGCCGCGAAGGCAAGGAGCCCGATTTGCCGGAGGCGGCACATCTGCTCGGCCTCCTGAAAAAATGGCGCCGAAGCGTCACCGAGGAAGAGCGCGAGGCCATCTGGCTGGAAATGCTGGGCATCTATACGCAGCAGGTATTTTCCATCGGCATCGTCAACGGCGCGCTTCAGCCTGTCGTCCATGTCAAACGGATGCGAAACGTGCCGGAAAAAGCGCTTTTCGGTTATGAACCCACATCGTATCTCGGCGTCTACCTGCCGGATGCCTTCTGGTACGACGGGGACGCCTGATATGCTGCGATATATTCTCAAGCGCATCCTCGTCATGATCCCCACGCTGATCCTGATTTCGATGCTGGTCTTCACCATCATCGAACTGCCGCCGGGCGATTATTTCGAAAGCTATGTCGCCGAACTGCGTGCCATGGGCGAGACGGCCAACCTTGCCGAAATCGAAGAGCTGCGCGTCCGCTACGGCTTCGACCAGCCTGCTCCGATTCGCTACTTCCGCTGGGCGACGGGCATGCTGGTCGGCGATTTCGGTTATTCCTTCGAATATCAGCTGCCCGTTAGCGATGTCGTCGGAGATCGCCTCTGGCTCACGGTTCTCGTGTCGTTCCTCACCATCATCGTCACCTGGCTGATCGCCTTTCCAATCGGCATCTACTCTGCCACGCATAAATATAGCTGGGGCGATTATGGCCTGACCTTTCTCGGCCTGCTCGGCATCGCCATCCCCAACTTCATGCTGGCGCTGATCCTGATGTATTTTGCCAATATCTGGTTCGGCATCTCCATCGGCCATCTGATGGATCGGGAATATCTGAACCAGGCGATGAGCTGGGCGAAGTTCAGATCGATCCTCGAACATATCTGGATACCCGTCCTCATCATCGGAACGGCTGGCACAGCCGGCATGATCCGCCGCCTGCGCGCCAATCTTCTGGACGAATTGCAGAAACAATATGTCGTCACCGCCCGGGCCAAGGGCCTGCACCCCTTCAAGGTGCTGACCAAATACCCTTTGCGCATGGCGCTGAATTTCTTCATCTCGGATATCGGCTCGATCCTGCCCGCCATCATATCAGGTGCGGAAATCACCGCCGTCGTCCTGTCGCTCGAGACCACCGGCCCCATGCTCATCCGGGCCCTGCAAAGCCAGGACATGTATCTGGCCGGTTCGTTCCTGATGTTCCTCGCTTTCCTGACGGTGATCGGCGTTCTGGTGTCGGATATCGCCCTTGCCATACTCGACCCGCGAATCCGCTTCGGAGGTGGTAACGTCAAATGACTTCATCCATCCCGAATTCAGGCGAAGCGCTGCCCCACTACGTCTCGACCGCGCCTTTCGATCCTTCGCTGATCGAACCGAACACATCCGGAATGGCAGCCTTCAGCAAGGCATCGCAGCTGAAGCTCATGTGGTGGCAGTTCCGCCAACACAGGATCGCGGTGTGGTCCGGCGCCTTTCTGGTGGTGCTTTATCTTTCGATCCTGATCAGCGAGTTCCTCGCGCCCTACAATCTCCATACCCGCAATATTGAACATATCTACGCCCCGCCACAGGCCATTCATTTGTTCGATAACGGAAAATTTGTCGGGCCTTTCGTATACGGTCGGGAAATGACGCTCGACATGGACAATCTGCGGCGTGTCTATCGCGACGTGCCAACGGATGTTCAGCCGCTACGTTTCTTCTGCAAGGGCGATACCTACCGTTTCTGGGGCATGTTCGAAGGCAGGACCCATTTTGTATGCCCCGCTGAAGGCGGCGAAATGTTCCTGCTCGGCACCGACCGGCTCGGACGCGATGTGCTGTCGCGGATCATCTACGGTGCGCGCATCTCGCTTACCATCGGCCTTCTCGGCGTCGCCATGAGCTTCGTTCTCGGCATTGTGATCGGCGGTCTCGCCGGTTATCGCGGCGGCACCTTCGATCTGATTGTCCAGCGCATCATTGAGGTCCTGCAATCCATTCCAAGCATTCCGCTATGGTTGGCGCTTGCGGCAATCATGCCGGTGACCTGGAGCCCGATCCTCGTCTATCTCGGCATCACCATCATTCTCGGCATGCTGGACTGGACAGGACTGGCGCGTGCCGTGCGCTCGAAATTGCTGGCGCTTCGCGAGGAAGACTATGTTTTGGCTGCACAATTGATGGGTGCGGGCACACCGCGCATCATCGGCAGACATCTTATTCCCGGCTTCATGTCACACCTCATCGCTTCGGCCACATTGACGATACCGGGCATGATCCTCGGCGAAACCGCGCTGAGCTTTCTCGGTCTAGGTCTGCGCCCGCCGATCACAAGTTGGGGAATTCTGCTCACGGAGGCGCGCAGCGTCAGCGTCATTGCGCTATATCCATGGCTTCTCATACCGACGATCCCGGTCGTTCTCGTCATTCTGGCCTTTAATTTCTTCGGTGACGGACTACGTGATGCTGCGGACCCTTTCAGATAAAATGGAATACGCCTTGATGAACTGCCTTTCCGCCATCGCCTTTAACGTGAAAGGCAATAAGAGGTGTGGCCCATGACCTCCCGTTTGAACGACGCGCGTATTCTCATGTACAGCCACGATTCTTTCGGCCTCGGGCATCTGCGGCGTTGTCGCACGATCGCCCATGCGCTGGTGGAAGATTATCGCGGCCTCAACGTCCTCATCATTTCCGGTGCCACCATTGCCGGCGCTTTCGATTATCGCGCCCGCGTCGATTTCGTGAAAATCCCGAGCGTCATCAAGCTGCGCAACGGCGAATATACTTCGATGGACAGGCACATCGATCTTCAGGAAACCCTGAAGATGCGCCGCTCCATCATCTATCATACGGCCGAAAGCTTTAAGCCTGACATCTTCATCGTCGACAAGGAACCCATGGGTCTTCGCGGTGAAGTGGAGGAAACCCTCGCCTATCTCAAGGGACAGGGAACCAAGCTCGTCATCGGCCTGCGCGATGTCATGGATGCGCCGCAACTGCTCGAAGCCGAGTGGAAGCGCAACAACGTCATGACCAAGATCGGCCAGTTCTATGACCATGTCTGGGTCTATGGCCCGCCGGATTTCCACGACCCGCTGACGGGGCTGGATGTCCCCGAAAACGTTCGTGACAAGATGGATTTCGTCGGCTTCCTGCAAAGGTCGAAAACGCAGGCAGAAACCGTGGCGCACCGGCCGGTAGGCGATTACCTTCTCATCACCACCGGCGGCGGCGGCGATGGCAGCGAATTGATCGACGATGTCATCAACGCCTACCGCCATGACAGCGAACTGACACATAAGGCACTTGTGGTGCTCGGCCCCTATATGCCGGCCGATCAGCGCCAGCGCTTCATGAGCAGCGTTGCCGATATTCCCCATATCGAGATCATCGAATTCGACAACCGCATGGAAGATCTTGTCGCCGGCGCCCAGGCCGTCGTGTCGATGGGCGGCTATAACACCGTCTGCGAGATTTTGTCCTTCGACAAGCCCGCCCTCGTCGTGCCGCGCACCGTGCCGCGGGAAGAGCAGCTGATCCGCGCCAGCCGCGCCTCGGAACTCGGCCTTTTCGACATGCTTTTGCCGGAGGACGCCGAAAACCCCGCAAAAATGGCGGAAGCTCTCAAAGCCCTGCCGAACCGTGCACCGCCCTCCGTCAATTCGCGGGAGCTGAAGCTCGACGGCCTGGAAAACATATCGAAACGGATCGCCGAATGGCTGCCGCCCGAGGGCGAGCGGATGCCAATCACGCTCACCGCGTGACCGGCTCCCTGATAATCACCGCTTCAAAAGAGACACGCGCAACGTGACCGATACAAAAAAAATCGTGGTGCTCCTCAAGGGCTATCCGCGCCTGTCCGAGACTTTCATCGCCCAGGAACTTCTCGGACTTGAAAAGGCCGGACTGAAACTCGAGCTCATGTCCATGCGCCGGCCGACAGACAAAAAGCGTCATCCCGTTCATGACGAAATCCGCGCGCCCGTCACATACCTGCCGGAATATCTGCATGAGGAACCCCTGCGTGTTCTGAAAGCGCTCTGGGCCTGCCGAAAAAAGCCGGGCTTCACCAAGGCGCTCCGCCGGTTTTTCAGCGATCTGCCGCATGATCTCAGCCGCAACCGTTTCCGCCGTTTCGGGCAGGCCGCCGTGCTGGCGCATGAATGGCCTGTGGATGCCGAGTGGCTGCATGTTCACTTCATTCACACGCCCGCCTCGGTCGCCGCCTATACTCATCTGATCACCGGAACGCCCTGGACGATTTCCGCTCACGCCAAGGATATCTGGACCTCGGACGATCGCGACCTTGCCGCCAAGCTGCAGAGCGCCCGTTGGGCAGTGACCTGCACCGCCGGCGGTTTTCAGCACCTGCAGACCCTTGCCGGGGCAAAACGGAATGTGCATCTCAGCTATCACGGGCTCGATCTCACCCGCTTCCCGCATTTCGAAACATCGCGACCAGTACGAGATGGATCGGACGCAGATGATCCGGTCCGGATTTTAAGCGTCGGCCGGGCAGTCAAGAAAAAAGGCATCGATATTCTGCTACAGGCGCTTGCCTCGCTGCCGCAAGAGGTCCATTGGCGTTTCACCCATATCGGTGGCGGCGACGAACTTGCCGTGCTGAAGAAACTCGCCGATGAGCTTGGCATCGCCGACAGGATCGTCTGGACCGGCGCCATGGACCAGAAGCAGGTGCTGGAGAATTACCGCGAAGCCGATCTCTTCGCGCTTGCCTGCCGCATCACCAGCGATGGCGACCGCGACGGCCTTCCCAATGTGCTGGTCGAAGCGGCCAGCCAGGCGCTGACCTGCATTTCCACCAATATTTCCGGCATTCCGGAGTTTTTCGTCTCTGGCGAAAACGGCCTGCTGACCGAGTCGGAAAATCCCGCCGCCTTCGCCGAGGCGTTGCGCGCCGCGATCACCGATCCGCAATTGCGTCAGCGTTTGGGTGCTGCCGCCGAGAACCGCGTGCGAACCGCCTTCGATCACCGCACCAGCATTAACGAGCTGAAAGCCCTGTTTGAGACCGAATGGGAAAAAGCACCATGAGTGATCCGGAAAAGCGCCCTTCCGTCTTTTTCTACGTCCAGCACCTTCTGGGTATCGGCCACATCGCCCGCGCCAGCCGCATTGCCAATGCCCTTCAGGCGGATGGTTTCGATGTCGTTCTGGTCACAGGCGGCACCCCGGTTCCGGGCTTTCCGGGTGAGGGAATCCGCCATGTCGAATTGCCGCCGATCGCCGTCAGTGATGGCAGCTTTTCCGGTCTTGTCGACAGTTCCGGGAAACCAGTGGACGACGCCTTCAGGAAGCTTCGAACCGATATGCTGATCGGCGCCTATCACGGTGCAAAACCCGATATCGTCATCATCGAAGCTTTCCCCTTCGGCCGCAGGCAGGTGCGGTTCGAATTACTGCCGCTTCTGGACGAGATCGAGGACAGCGAACCGCGCCCACTGGTCATGACATCGCTGCGCGACATTTTACAGGAAAAAACCAAGCCGGGCCGGGACGAAGAAACCGTGTCGCTGGTGAAAAAACATTTCGATGCCGTGCTGGTGCATGGTGATCCGGATTTCGCCCGGCTGGAAGACACCTTTCCCCTCGCCGGCGAGATCAGTCAGCGCATCGTCTATACTGGCCTTGTCGCCCCGAACCCACCGCCGCAACCGGCGGAGAAATTCGATATCGTAGTGTCCGCCGGCGGTGGCGCAGTCGGTGCAGCACTTGTTAGGGCCGCCCTTGAGGCCGCACCGCTGCTGGACGGCATCAAAAACTGGTGCCTCGTCACCGGCCCCAACATGCCCCAGGTGGATTTCGATGCAATTTCGGCTGAGGCACCGGACAATGTCTCTGTCTTCCGTTTCCGCAAGGATTTCGCGAGTCTGCTCGCCGGCGCGCGCCTTTCGGTTTCGCAGGCCGGTTACAATACCGTCTGCGATATTCTTCAGGCCAAATGCCGTTCTCTCCTCATTCCCTTCGCGGCGGGTGGCGAAACCGAACAGAGCGCCCGTGCCGAGCGGCTCGTGCGGCTGGGGTTGGCACATGTGCTGGAGGAAAAGGATATCTCCGCGCAATCCATGGCCGACGCGATCACGGCGGCATTGGCCCTGCCCGGACCGGACACGATCCACCTTGATCTCGATGGCGCGGCCGGTACGGCTAGAGCTTTGCGCCGCCTTTATGATGAGCGGTGAGGATCGCCCTTAATTCGCGAACCGCCGCCTCATCCGTGCCCTTGCGACCATCGCCGGTGAAACCGAGCTTCGCTACCCGGCTTTCCGGATCATAAGGCGGGACGGCGGAACAGGATGCGTGGATTTCCGTGATCGGAAAGCGATCCAGCAATGCCTGCACGCTCTGCGGACGCACACCGGCACCCGGCATGATGACGATCCGGCCTGCGGCGATCTCCGATAGATGCGCCAGAGCCTCGATCCCCTCAAGCGCTGAACGTGCGCCGCCGGAAGTGAGAATTCTCGGGAAGCCCAGCGCAATGGCGGCCTCAAGGGCCTCATCCATGTCGGGAACGACATCAAAGGCGCGGTGCAATGTCATATCCAGCCCATCGGCGTGACGGCACAGTTCTTCAAGCAGGGCAATATCAAGCGAGCCGTCGCCAAGCGATGCGCCAAGCACCAGGCCGGAAAGGCCTGCCGCACGTGCCGCATCGATATCGCGTTTCATCACATCGGCTTCGTCGCGCGTGAACACGAAGTCACCGGCGCGTGGCCTGATCATCACGCTGACAGGCAATCCACAGGACGCCGCCCGTTGCATGAAGCCGGCAGACGGCGTGACGCCACCGCCGGAGAGCGCAGCGCATAACTCGATCCGATCGGCTCCGCCCCGAACCGCCGCTTCCAGACCGGCCACATCGTCCACGCAAATCTCGAGAATCATCCTAACCTCTTTCATTTGAACGTGCCCTGTTTACGCACCGGACCATCCGAAACCCGCCCGCACTTTTCGGTCCGACGCTCTACCTGCGGCGACCCGTCCCATCAAGCGTGTAGAGCATATAAACGCCGCCAAGACCCACAATCGCCCCCAATATGGAGGTTCCCGAATAAGTGGAAACCATCGTTCCCAAGGCAAAAATCAACGCGCCAAGACCGGCGCCGAGGAAGATATTGACCGCGATCAGCGAGCTTCCAAGCCCCGGCCGGTCCGCGATCAACTCCTGCAGATAAGTGATGGGGATGCTGATGATGGCAGCAGCCCCCAGCGCGCTGATGAAAGTCTGCGCGTAGATATGCCAGGGTTCCGTCGCAAGCCCCTGCAGAATGAGGTAAAGCGCATAAAGCACCGCTCCCGCCGCCAAGGTCAGGGTTTGCGGCACCTTCTTCTCGATCCAGCCCCATAAGAGAATGAAGACGATTTCCAGCGCGGCGACGATGCCCGCCACGATGCCGATATCCGCCACCGTGCCCTTCGCCTGGCCCGTTATGATGAGCGAACGTATCGAATCATTGAGATGCAGCATCGAGCAGATGAGCGCGATTGCGATGATCCGCAACAAAACCCGCCGTGATCCGATTTCCGCAAGCGAGGCACGCAGACCGAAACGCGCTTCCGTATTCACCGCCGCCGGCGTGGCGGCCCGAGGCAGGCAGAAGGCCACGAGCAGAAAGCAGACGAGTGCGCACAGGCCCGAAAACAGGAACGCCGTCAGCATATTGCCGGAACTGATGAGAAAAATGCCGACGATGCCCGGCACCAGCACCCATGACAGCGAGATGGTGGCCCGCATGATCGAGTTTACGGCAATCATGTCGCCAGTCGAAAGGTTGCGGGCATCGGCGCGTACATGCGCGAAGATCAGCGAGTTCATCGCCCCGAAAATCGGCAGGAGAATGAGCTTCGCGCTCACAAAGGCCGTGGCGTTACCCGCCAGATAAACCAGCATATAGCCGCTGACACCGAAGAGCGCGATGAACAGCATGGGCTTGCGATATTCGCCCAGCCTGTCGGCGACGATGCCCATCAGTACGCTGGCGCTGACATTGATGATGGCGGCAAACAGCATCAGCAGGGAATAGACGGTGTTGCTGAGTCCGATTTCGCGAATGCCGATGACCGCCTGATAAGGTGCGGTCGCCGCATTCGAAAATCCGAAAAACAGGATGGCGAGCGCCCCGATGCGGATCGACGGATTGTTGATGACGATGGAAAGAGCCGACGGCATGGATATTCGCCTGAGATGATCCGGCCCCGCCGGATCGCTGGATAAAAGCTACCGGACCGCTGTCATCGCCAGCGGGCCGAAAGAATGGGTTTGGGCATATAATCGAAATGCGGCTTCCATGGGTAAAAATCCCCATCCCGGCGGCGGTTGGGAAGGTTTTCGATATCCTGATTGATAACGCCTTCCGTCAGCGCCATCAGGTTGGGATTGGCGATCGGCGCAAGTTCCGGCGAAAGATAACCAGACTTGACGACCAGCAGCTTCACCGCCTTCGGATCGAAACCGAGACGGGTGAAATCCGAAATCATGTGATAGGGCCTGCGCCGCGCCGCCAGAATGACGGTGATACCACCGATGCCCACCACCGCCTGTCGCTGATCCGCAGCGCCGGAACCGTCCAATTTCAGGACCTTGGCTTCGACGGTGACCGACGGGCTCTGCGGGTCGAGGCTGCCGCCAATCGTTAGGGAAAGGCTTGCCCCCTCGCCAGCCGCAAAGCAGGCTTCAACCGCCGGTCGGTCGGTTATGCCGCCCAGGAGAGCACCCTGCCAGTTGCGCGCAATCAGCGCTGCCAGAACATCGGCACGATCGCCGACCCCGCCACCCGTTGGATTGTCGCCTGAGTCAGCGAGAATGATCGGCCCGGTAGCCGTCTTTTCCGCAATATCCAGAATAGCCTCAAGCGGTTCCGTCACAGGACCGAAACGAAAATTCTGCCGGGCATCCCAGTAAGATTGCGCGATTTCGGCCGCAACGGCCTGTGCAGCCTCTCGATCCGATCCCGTCACCACCGCGCAGGCCGTCGCCCGTGGCTCATCGGCCCAGACGTAACCGATCATAAAATTCGCATCCCATATACCGGGCCGGGCGTCATAACCCGGCAGAACCGCATAAAGGCTTTTGGCCGGTTCATCTTCGGTGGACGTCTTTTCACCGGGCAGGAGAACGGGAATTTTCGCCCAAGCCACGCCGGGCTTTTCACCCGTTTTCAGGGCTTTGAGCAACATCGTCCAGGCCCGCACCATCGTCTCGCGCACGTCGATATGTGGCGCAGTTCGGTAGCCGGCGAATATATCCAGCTGATCGATGATGGTCTGGCTGACATTGCCATGCAGGTCGTAGCTTGCGGAAATGATCACATCCGGCCCAACGACAGTGCGGGCGCTGGAAATCCAGTCCCCCTCTGCATCATCCATGCCTTCGACATTCATCGCGCCATGCATGGCGAGATAAAGCCCGTCGAGCGGCAGGCAAGCCTTGAGACGGTCAAGAAACTCCGCCTTGAACGCATCATAAGCCGCACGCGACACCGGGCCACCCGGCACGGCACGAGCGTGCAAAAGCGGCAGCACGTCCGCCCCGCCTTCACCGAGAAAATTGAAGTATTCCGCCTCCAGAAGCTCCGCGCCGCGAAAGACGCGAAAATCCTGTTCGCCCATCAGCACCGGCGAATAGGTGCTGCATTCGGTATGGATTCCACCAACGGCAATACGCATGGCACCTTCCCCCTTAATAAACCGGGCTCAAGGGAACGATGGCGGAGAACCGCAGCCAGTCCTTCTGCGCCTTTGGCGTCCATGCCGCCTCGGCAATGGCCGGTAGCCGCGGGAAAACCAGATGGTTGAAATAGGCGCGGTTGAGGAAATGTTCGGACCAGATGCAGGCCTGAACACCTTTCATCCGCTCCTTCAATTCCTCGGGAAATTCGCCGACGGCCTCATAGGCATAGGTATGCGAAGGCGGAACGGTGCCGGCCCAGCTCGCACCCGGCTCCTGCCAGGCCTCATCCTGCACCATGTCAAGATAATAGGCCTGGCCCGGCGTCATCACCACGTCATAACCCTGTTTTGCAAGCTCAAGACCGACTTCCGGCTTCTGCCATGCCATCAGCAATGTTCCCGCCGGATCGACACCGCCGCCGTGCGAAACCTCGTCCCAACCGGCAAGCTGGCGACCGCGCTCATGCAGCATCGCCTGAATGCGCTTCATGAAATAGGACTGGATGCCGAAGGTGCCGTCGAGCCCCTCCTTTTCCATCAGTGCCTTGGCAAGCGGCGAGGCCAACCATGAACCATCCGCAACCTCATCGCCGCCGATATGAATCAGCCGCGACGGGAACAGCTCCACCATCTCGTCGAATATCTTGCCGAGGAACTCATAGGTCGGCTCGATAGCGGGGTTGAGCGCATTGTTCGGATATCCCTGCACTGAACGATAGCTGTCCGGCGCTTCCTGCCCGTCCGTCAGATCCGGATAGGCGGTGAGAGCCGCGGTGCTATGGCCGGGAATATCGACCTCCGGCACAATTTCGATATTCAATGCCGCCGCATGGGCAACAACCCTGCGCACGTCGTCCTGGGTGTAATAGCCCGAAACCGGTTCAGCCCCGTTGCCGAGCTGCGGCAGAAGCGGCGCATCCGGACCACGTGTCGCGCCAACGGTGGTCAGCAGCGGATAGGCCTTGATTTCGAGACGCCACGCTTCGTCATCCGTCAGATGCCAATGGAAACGGTTCATGCGCAGCCATGCGAGAATATCGATAAGCCGCACGACATCGCCGGTCGGATAAAATTGCCGCGAGACATCCAGATGGCAGCCGCGCCAGCTGTAACGTGGCGCATCGCTGATGCTGCCCGACGTCGGGAAGCGGAATTTGGGATCAATACGCGCGCCATGCAGCAATTGCGCCAGAACGGTCAGGCCATATTGCAGACCGGCAGCGGCCGAATATTCCACAACCACCGCTTCTCCGGAAAAGGTGAGACGATAACCCTCGGCTTCCAGCCCGCTATGCTGCTTGAAATGGAGCGGTTTACCCTCATGAGTCGGCGCAAGGCTGAACGGCACATGGCCAACGGCAAAAAGCCTACGGAACAGCGACAGCACGGTTTCCACCGCAAAAACTTCTTCCGTACTAGCGTCTTCCGTCGGGAAAAGCGCGACTGGAAAGCCCTCACCCGGTTCGGCATTGATTTCAGCAGGCCACGGCTGGATGGCGAAAGGTAGTTCGAGCTCGCCTTCCGGAAGCAGCACGGGCGCCGGCTCGCTATGCCGCCCATCCAGCATCAGATCGCCGACATCAACTGCACGATGTGTCCCATCGGCAAGGCTGACATAGGCGGATTTCGCCCCGTCGGTGCGATGCCGGGCAGGCCTCAGGAGACCGTCGACGGTGAAGCGCCAGGATTTCCCCGCTTCAAGCACGAAACCGGCTGGCGGCGCAAACTCATGGAAATTGGCATTGCGGCGCAGATAAACGGCATTGCCGCAAGCCGGCTTGTCCACCGTCCGCGTCAGCGAGGTGTAGACGATGCGAAAATCCTTCAGCGGTTCGCGGGAAAGATTGACCAGCGTGAACGTAAAGCCGCCGGATGCGGACTCTGCGAGCGGGTGCCATGAATTTTCGAGACGGTAATTTGCGAGCGCCATGATGCTCCCCTTCATTGCGTTTTGAGCCCGTGAAAGGGCTTCGATCAGTAGTGTTCGGATTGCGAAAAAGTCCGGGCTAGCGGCGCCTGCCCCGCCGTCAGCCCGCAATCGACCGGCAGGCACACGCCGCTGATGGCCTGCGCCTGTGGACCGGCCAGAAAGGCAACCGCGCTGGCCACATCTTCGGGCCGCACGATCCGCTGCAGCGGATACCAGTGCTTCGCCTCCTCGAAGACCTGCGGATTGCTGGCCGCCCGTGCTTCCCATGCCTGTGTGCGCACGGTTCCGGGCGCAACGGCGTTAGCGCGAATACCGAATTTGCCGTATTCGACAGCGATCAGCTTCGTCAGATGGATCAATCCGGCCTTTGCCGCGCTATAGGCCGGATGGCCGAATACGGCCATGCCGTTGACGGAGGTAATGTTGACCACCGACCCCTCTGTCCGCTTCAGCGCATCCTCAAAAGCCCTGAAGCAGAGAAACGGCGCTTCGAGATTGAGGGCATTGTCCTTGCGCCATATGTCAGCGGTCGTGTCGTGCAGGCTCACGGCCCTTGCGGCACCCGCATTGTTGACGAGGGTTGCGACGTCGCCCAATTCCGCAACCTCAGCGGCCAGCCGCGCAAGGTCCTGCGGATCGGTGACATCACAGGTTTTCGTAACGAAGCCGGGATCGGAAAGCTGCGAAAGCGCATTGGACAGGGCGCCGCCATCGATATCGACCAACACCACCTTCGCGTGACTTTCAGAAAGCGCCGCCGCAATCGCCCGACCAATGTCACCTGCCGCGCCGGTAACGACGGCGAGCTGGTCTTTCCTGTCCTTCATCTCCTACCACTCCCTTGAAGCTTTCCAACCCGCCATGGTGCGGGATATCAGGCAATGCAGCCCCTGTTTTTTCATTGTCCTTGCTCAGTCACCGAGCAATTGCTTGTCATCCGAATCGCGATGTTCCACGAGCTGCTGTTTGATGTGACGCAACGTCACCATCGACCTTTGCCGATGGTGATAAGCGGCAAGTGTCGCCAGAATATCGACGGCTGCCAGATAGGCGTAACGCGACGAGGTCGGGCGGAAGATGTTGTTTCCCTCGGGCACATTGACAGCCACGACGATATCGGCAGCCACGGCCAGCGGCGTGTCACTCTGGGTCAGCGCGATGGTGGTCACCCCCATTTCCCGCGCCAGCCTGAAACACTTCACCAGTTCCATATTGCGACCGGAAAAGGACGAACCGATAATCACGTCCTCCTTGCGCGCGGCGGCCGTCATCATCAGTTGCATGCTGTGATCGGCACTGGTGGAGACGCGCAGCCCAAGGCGGAACAGCCGGTTCTGGATTTCCGAAGCGATCATCGAGGAATTACCGCCGGCACCGAAGGCGTAGATCATGCCGCCATTGGCAATCTTGATCGCTGCCTTTTCGGCAAGGGCGGGGTCAAGCGTCTTGTGCAGCAGGAAAAGCGCCTCCTGCGCCTTGGCAAGCACCTCCTCGGCAACATCCGACGGGCCCGTGCTTGATGGTTCCGAGGTTAGATAACGAATGCCCACATAAGCGGTCTTGGCGAGGCTGACCTTGAAATCTGAAAAGCTCAGACAACCCACACGACGGCAGAAACGCGTCACCGTCGGCGGAGAAACCTCGGCGCGGGCCGCAAGCTCGATGATCGAGGCATTGACGGCAAATTCGAAGTCCGAAACCAGAATATCGGCGATCCGCCGTTCCGATTGCGAGAACTGCCCCCTGTCTTCCTGTATTCTTGCGAAAATATCCATGTTCACCGGTCTCCGTTCCGCCAAAACTTAAGGCTTGGCCCCGTTACCGATGCATCCTAATCCGAGACGCCCGTCAACCGTACATACCCCTGAATCGATCATCTTTCGTCCCGATGACGACACGCCGCACATCCTTGATTTGAAAATCATTTTCTCTGTTGATTGCGAGATGAGCATATGCCAACAATCTGCGCCAGAGAAATCTCCAAATCCTGAAAATAATTTCAACAACGGACCATAACCATGCGCGATC
The DNA here is from genome assembly GCF_005221385.1 of Agrobacterium tumefaciens. NCBI lineage: Bacteria > Pseudomonadati > Pseudomonadota > Alphaproteobacteria > Hyphomicrobiales > Rhizobiaceae > Agrobacterium > Agrobacterium tumefaciens. The sequence goes on from NZ_CP039903.1 coordinate 2,472,802, forward strand.
CATTCAAGAACCCCTTTGCCGAAACAGACACCGCCCGCCATTCGATCTGGGAAATGCTGGTGACACGGGACATCGATGCTTTCCTCGCCGCCGACTGGTCGCAGGTCGCAGACGATTTCGTCGAGGACGGCTTTCTCGGCATTAACGCCAATCGTGAGGCTAACCCGGACAATTGGCGCCTGTCGTTCCCGTCGCTCGCCGCCTATCGCGACGAGTGGCTGAAACAGGCCAAGGATTTTCAAACCCAGCAATTTGCCGAAGACCCAAGGGGCGCCATCTTTGCCACCACCACGCTGGAAGAAATCGAAGTGGAAGGCGAAACTGCTCTGGTTCGCAAGAAATTCGACGGCGGGCTTCGCAAAGCCGATGGCGGCTTCGACGTCATGAAATGGCAGACGCTCTATTATTGCCGGCTGCACGAAGGACGCTGGAAGATCAGCGGTTTCACCGGTTACATGCCCAATCCCATGCCATGATAGAGCAGGCATGCGGGAACGTTGCGAACGCCGGGCCGAAATCCCGGCGTTGTTTTTTCGTCTGGCGGCGACGACGGAAGACCGCCGGAAATGCATCGCGTCAGAAACAGCCGGGCACGGGAAAACAGATTTCATGGCCCGGTTCCTGCCCCTTACTGGATAAGCTTGAGGACTGAAAGGTCGACGCGCCGTTCCAGCGCAATGCCACTTTCATCGAACAGGTGGCAATCCGATGCCTTGATGCCGGTGATGATCGGTTCATCAACGACGACAGGCGCTGAACCGGACAGCAGCGCGCAATAGTTCTCGCCCGTCGGGGCTACGCCATAAGCGATCGTGTTCACCCCCAGCCGCTCGATGACGCTGGGCGACACCTTCACATTGAGGTCAGCCGTTTCAAGACCGGTATGTTCCGGGCGAATGCCAAGCGTCAGTTGCCTGCCTTCAAGGCCGGCGCGAGGCTCCACCGGCACCGTTACCGTCTGGCCCTCATATTCCACAGTCACGCCTTCGGCGCCGACGGATTTGCAAATGACCTTCAGGAAATTCATTTTCGGATTTCCGATGAAACCGGCGACAAACAGGTTGGCGGGCTTGTGATAGAGCTCGAGGGGCGCGCCGACCTGGGCGATTTCCCCGGCATTCAGCACCACGATGCGGTCGGCCATCGTCATGGCCTCGACTTGATCGTGGGTGACATAGATCATCGTCGCCTGCAGCGTCCGGTGAAGATTGGTAAGCTCGATGCGCATGTCGGCACGAAGTGCCGCATCGAGGTTGGAAAGCGGCTCATCGAACAGGAATATCTTCGGCTCGCGAACGATGGCACGGCCGATCGCCACGCGCTGGCGCTGACCGCCGGACAACATGCCGGGGCGCTGCTGCAGACGCTGGTCGAGTTGCAGGATCTTGGCAACCCCTTCGACCTTTTCCTTGATCTTGCTCTCTTCCATCTTTTCGACGCGGAGCGGAAAAGCGATGTTTTCGAAAACCGTCATATGCGGATAGAGCGCATAGGACTGGAAGACCATGGCGATGCCGCGTTTGACCGGCGGCAATTCATTGACCTTCACGCCGTTAATGACGACGTCACCGGCGGTAATATCCTCAAGGCCGGCGATCATGCGCAGCAATGTGGATTTGCCGCATCCCGAAGGGCCGACAAAAACGACGAACTCGCCATCCCTGATGTCGAGCTGAACGCCCTTGATGACTTCGAAATGTCCATAGTTCTTGCGGACGTTGTTGAGATAAAGCTGACCCAAAACTTGCCTCTCCCGTCACCAGCCGACATCAGGCTGCGTTCAGAGACGTTCCGCAACACGGGGGAAAACCGCGCCTTACCGGAACCGTTGAAAAACACGGGAAGCCCCTTCCGTCACAGCGGCTGGCATTCTCGCGGCGAATTCATGAGGTTGCGGGCGACCTGCGCCCGCAACCGTCGCATTGTGGATTATTTATACTGCTCGAGAGCGGTGGAGGCCTTCTTCGCGGCATCCTCCGGCGTAGCCTTGCCGGTGACGACAGACTGCACCATCTCGATCATCGTGTCCTGGAAACCCTTGTAGTCGGTGAAGAGCGGCTCGGGACCACCATAGGCGATACCGTCGATCAGCGGCTTCCAGAAGGGATCCTTGGCGATGAATTCATCGACCTTAGGCGACGGACGCAGCGGGGTGAGGCCAGCGCCGCCCTGCAATTCGTATTCGCCCTGCGGGCCGGGCGAAGTGATGAATTTGGCGAATTCTGTCGCCTTTTCTTCCACGCCGGTTCCCTTGAAGATCGCAAGGCTGTCGGTGATGAGCAGCGTGCCGGGACCCTTGGCTTCGGGACCGAGCGGCAACGTGGCAATGCCCCAGTTGATCTTGGTTTCCTGCAGGCGGGTTGCAGCACCCGAACCGGCCTGGATCATGCCGACCTTGCCATCAAGGAAGATGGCGCGGATTTCGTTCTGCTCATAGGCCGTCGGACCTTCGACGGAATAAGGCGTGATGTCCTTGTAAGCCGTGAGGGCTGCAACGACCTGCGGGCTGTCGACGGTGATCTTGTCGCCGTCGATGACCTTGCCGTTATTGGTATAAACCCAATGCATGAACTGGTGCATGGTGTTGTCGAAGGTCTTGGCGGGCAGGCCATAACCGGCAATGCCGGTCTTTTCCTTGATCTGCTTGGCGAAGGCGATTTCTTCAGCCCAGGTCTTCGGCGGCACTTCGGGGTCGAGACCCGCCTGCTTGAACAGGTCCTTGTTCCAATAGAGCGCCTTGGTCGAGAAGGCGACCGGTACACCCCACTGTGTGTCCTCGAAGGTTACAGTGTCGACGATGTTGGGATAATAGGTCTTCTTTTCGTCTTCCGTCATCGGCACCGGAACGATGAGATCGTTCTGCGCGAACTGCTTCAGCGTGCGCGAACCGACATAGGCCATGGCGACCGGGGTGCCAGCGGCAGCAAGCGTCGTTGCCTTGTCCTGGCACTGCGCCCAGCCAACGACTTCCGGAACAACCTTGAAGCCGGCATTCTTGCCTTCCCATTCCTTGATGTATTTTTCATGGATGGGGTCCATCTTGTCGCCGCAATAGATCCAGCTGATCTCCTTGTCGGCGGCATGTGCCGTCACCGTGGTAAGGGCAGTGGAACCGGCAAATGCGAATGCGCAAAGCGCCAATCCGTAATGTTTCAGTGCCATAATTAGTCTCCCGTTTTGGTGGTCGTTCCGGTTGTTGTTTATTTCACCGCGCCGGCGGTAAGCCCGCTGACGAGATATCGTTGCATGAAGAAGATCACGACCATGGCCGGCGCGATGCCGACGAAGCTGGCCGCCATCAACTCATTCCAGATGACTTCCTGACGACCGAAATAGGCAAACAGGCCGATGGGCAGCGGCATATATTCGGTCTTGGAATTGAAGGTGAGCGCGAAGATGAACTGCTGGGCATAAGCGCCGATGAAGGTGGTGATGGAGACGACGGCGATGCCAGGCATCGCCAGCGGCAGGATCACCCGGCGGAATGTATAGAAATAGCTCGCGCCATCCACATAGGCCGCCTCTTCCAGCTCCCGCGGAATGCGCAGCATATAGGTACGCAGCAGCCAGATGGCGGTGGGGATCAGGAAAGCGGCGCCGGGAATGATCATCGCCAGATAGGTGTTCAGCACACCCATATTGCGCATCAGCTGGTAAAGCGGGATCAAAAGCACCGCGCCTGAGAACATGTTGATCGCCAGAAACGCACCCAGCAGCTGTCCACGCCCACGAAACTGGAACCGGGCAAAGGCATAGGATGCCGGCACCACCAGCAGGAGGACGATGATGGTTGAGATCGTCGAGATGAAGAAGGAATTGAAAACGTAACGGGCAAAGCCCGGAACGCTGACCCACATGGTCCGATAGGCCTCGAAGGAGCCGTTTTGCGGCCAGAACTTGTAAGGCGAGGAGAAAAGCAGGCTGAGCGGTTTCAGCGAAACCAGAAAGCCTTCCACGAAGGGCGCCAGCACGAAGGTCAGGAATACGGCGATGCCGCAATAAATCCCGACCATTTCATACCACCGGTAGCGGTTGATCATCGCATTTTTGTCGGTCATCGGCTGGCCTCCTGCGAGATACGGCTGGTGATGCGGAAGTAGAAGTAAGTGAAGATCGACAGGAAGATGCAGATCAGCACGGCGCGGGCCGCACCTTCACCGTATTTGTAAGAGCCGATCGCCGTCTTGTATGTGTCGATGATCATGGTCGTCGTTTGGCCGGTCGGGCCGCCCTGCGTCAGGATCCAGATGATGTCGAACGAGTTGAAGGTCGAAATCAGCGAGATCATCGACATGGTGATCATGGCAGGCAGCATCAGCGGCAGCGTGATGCGGCGGAAGCGGTAAGCGCGGCTGGCGCCGTCCGTCCACGCCGCCTCATAGAGGTCCTGCGGGATGGCCTGAATGGCAGCCAGCAGATAAAGCGTCACCATCGGCACGCCGATCCACACATCGGTGATGATCGTCGCCCAGAAGGCCGTGTTGCCATAGGCAAGGAACGCGACCGGGCCGTTTACCAGACCGAGATTCTGCAGCACGCCGGAAATCATGCCGAACTGGCCGTTATACATCCAGCCCCACATGAAGATGCCGATAGCCATCGGCACAATCCACGGCGGCATCGTCAGGATACGGAACAGCGCCCGGCCAGGCACGGCCGAATTCAGAAGAACCGCACCAAATGTGCCAATGATCATCTTTATCGAGACGGAAAAGAACGTCCAGACAAAGGTCCGCGTGATGACATCGGCAAAAGTTGCGTTGAAGATCTTCTCGTAATTGATGAAACCCACCCAATTCGTCGTTTTTCTGAGCGACGCATCGGTAAACGACAGGATGAAGGTATCGACGAGCGGATAAGCAACGATAACTGTGATGTATAAAAGTGCCGGCAGAAGAAGAAGCCAGGCAAAGACGACCGCGCTGCGTTTCGCATCCATCGCAGCGCCCCCTTAAGCCGATTTCACGGCGGAGGATTTTGGCTGCCCATGGAGCGCCAAGTCATATTCATCCCAGACCGGCTTGAGGTCCACCACCTTGCGGCCGTGGCGCGCCTCATCCATGGCAAGCGCCAGAATGCCGGCCTCGATCGCATCGAGTGCGGAAACCGGCAAGGGCTCACCCTTGACGATATGGGCGATCACATCCTCTGCCATCTGCTCGTCCGCACCATAATGCTGCGAGAGCGTGGTGGCCGCCGAATAGGTCTTGGCCACGGTCTTTTCGTTTGTCCGGGCATTATGCACGTTGAGGAAGCCGCGCACGAAGTCACCCTCCGCCATGCCCTTGGCGCCGATCACGCAGAAGCGGCGGAAATCATCGGGAACGTTGAGATTGGTATGGAAGGCAAGCGACGCGCCATTTTCATATTCAACGATCGCCGTCTGGTAATCGATGATGTCGCCGTCACTGTCGAAAACCTTTTCGGAACCCATCCAGCCGCTTGGCTTGCGGTGATAGACTTCCATGTCGTTGATGCCGTCATTTTGCGGGGCATTGGCAAGCGTGAAGCTCTTGCGACCGCCGAAGCTCGATACGAACCGCGGCCGCGCACCGACGACGCCATTATAAAGATCGAGATCGTGGCAGCATTTTTCCAGCATGAAGGAGCCGGAATAATGCTCGTAACGCCGCCAGTCGCGCATGAAGAACGCACCATGATAGGGCGGAATATGTTCCGAGGCCTCGATGGAAACAACATCGCCGAGCTTGCCTTCGGCCTGAGCGGCGCGCAGATCGCGGTAAAGCGGCGAATAACGCAGGACAAGGCCCACCAGTAGCCGCTCATGACCGTGCTTGTTGAGCAGTCGGGCAAGCTCAAGGCTTTCCTCGATGCTGACGACGATCGGCTTTTCACTGAAGATGGTGCAACCGGCTTCGAGCCCGAGGCGGATATGCTCCAGGTGCATATGGTTCGGCGAGCCGATCATCAGAAGATCGAAATTTTCGTTGGCGATCAGCGCCTCGGGGCTGTCATACGCCTTGCCGACCGAAATGCCCTTTTCCTGCAGACCCGGCAGGCCAGCCGGAGCGGGATCGACATAACCGACGATCTCGAAATCCTTGTCGATTTCATGAAAAACGTAGCCCAGATAACCGAGACGGAATCCGAGTCCGATAATTCCCACCTTCATGAACTTTGTTCCCTGTTCATTCGTAATTCATTTTCGCAGAAGTGACCATTTCTACGTTGGCCATTCAGTTATCTGCGATAATTTCCTGCCACGATGAAATTAATTTTCAAGACGGTCAAGTTAAATTCGATTTCGCACGTCCAACTCAGGACCGGAGACCGATTTTTCCCAGCGATACGAGTGCGCAACAGAGCGCCGTCGACCACCGCTGCGAAAACAATACCAAAAAAATGCCAATCGTCTAGAGCAATATCTGCAACCGGAAAAATTTTTTGGTTAATGGACGAATTTCAAGCACAAAGCCTTATTATTCGGCAAACTACCGAATAAATCCCCTATTAATCGTACAAATTCGTTAATGGTTTTATTTTGGTATTGCTGATTATGGCGCGTATGGTATAGCCAGAATTGGCCACATTAATTGTGACAGAGGTTATGGATGAACGGGGCAGTGCTTAATCTGGATGACCTGCAATCGGGAGGCGGCGGCCCGCTCTATCTGAAACTGCGTCAGACGATTGAAGACGCCATCAATGGCGGTCGGCTGAAGCATGGTGACGCCCTGCCGCCCGAGCGTGACATTGCCGAAAGCGCCTGCGTCAGCCGCGTGACGGTGCGCAAGGCGGTGGATGATCTGGTGCGCGACGGTCTTCTGGTCCGCAGGCACGGTTCCGGCACCTTTGTCGTCAAACCCATCACCCGCATGCAGCAGCCACTGACCAAGCTTACCTCGTTTACGGAAGATATGCGCCGCCGCGGCATGGCCGCAAGCACGCGCTGGCTGGACAGGGGATTGTTCTATCCGACCGGCGACGAGATGATGGCGCTCGGCCTTTCCCAATCCGCCATGGTGGCGCGGCTTACCCGCCTACGCCTTGCCAATGACCAGCCGATTGCGCTCGAAGTGACGAGCCTGCCCGGTGATCTTCTGCCCGACCCGCAGCTGGTCGAGAACTCGCTTTATCTGGAGCTTGAGAAAAACGGCATTCGCCCCGTCCGTGCCATTCAGCGCATTTCCGCCCGCAATCTGACGGATGAGGAAACGCTGCTGCTGGGCGTTCCGCCGGGCTCGGCAGCGCTGTCCGTTCAGCGTATGGCCTATCTGGAAAGCGGACGGCTCATGGAAATATCACGCGCCCTTTACCGCAGCGACGCCTATGACCTCGTCGCCGAATTGACGATGACCTCAGAGTGAAACACACCGACCAAGGACACGAAACGATGACAACCCTGATGCGCCAGGAAATCAACGAGATTCCCGATGCCGTCGCCCGTCTGCTGGACAATGCGAAAAATGATTTTCAGGAAGCCGGCAGCCAGCTGAAGGCCCGCGATCCAGCCGTTATCGTCACGATTGCGCGCGGATCCTCAGATCACGCCGCGCATTTCCTGAAATATGCGATCGAATTGCAGACCGGACTGCCGGTCGCGTCGCTCGGGCCCTCGCTCGCCTCGATCTACCAGACGAAACTGCGGCTGGAACGGGCGGCGGCCTTCGCCGTGTCGCAATCGGGCAAAAGCCCTGATATCGTTGCGCTGGCGGAAAGCGCCCGCAAGGGCGGAGCGCTCACCTTCTCTCTCGTCAACACCCTGCCCTCTCCGCTTGGCAATGCGGCCAATCAGGCCATCGACATTCAGGCGGGACCGGAAAAAGCGGTCGCCGCCACCAAATCCTTCGTCAACTCCATCGTTGCCGGCCTCGCGATCCTTGCCGAGTGGACGGAAGACAGCCTGCTCGCCAAAGCCGTCAGCGACCTGCCGCAGAATTTCGCAAGAGCCGTTGCGCTGGACTGGAGCCAGATTGCCGAGGCGGTGAAGGGCGAAGAATCGCTTTATATGCTGGGCCGAGGCCCTGCCCTTGCCATTGCCGCAGAAGCCGCGCTGAAATGCAAGGAAACCTGCGAACTGCACGCGGAAGCCTACTCCTCGGCGGAAGTCATGCATGGCCCTGTTTCGCTGGTCACCCCGAAATTCCCGGTCATCGCCTTTGCCGCACGCGACCGCGCCGAGACTTCGGTGACGGATATCGCCGCAAATCTTGCCCATAAGGGCGCAAATGTTTTCGTCACATCCGCAAAAGGCAGCCCGGCCAAGCCCCTGCCCTTCGTCGAGACCAACCATCCGCTGACCGATGCCCTGTTGCTCATCGCGCCGTTTTACGGCTTCATCGAGCAATTGTCGCGCGCACGCGGCTTCAACCCGGATGCGCCGGCGGCATTGAAGAAGGTAACGGAAACCCAATGAGCGGCATAAAGGCATTTGTCGGCGCCCGTATTTTCGATGGCGCCGCCTGGCATGATGGCAAGGCGCTACTGACCAGCGACGGACATGTCACCGCCATCTCACACAACGTGCCTGCCGAAGCCGAAGTGATTGATGCGAACGGATTGCTCATCGCGCCGGGCTTCATAGACCTTCAGGTCAATGGCGGCGGCGGGGTCATGTTCAACAACCAGCCGGATGTGGCCGGCATCGCGCGCATCTGCTCCGCCCACGCAAAATTCGGCACCACGGCGCTGATGGTCACGCTCATCACCGACCAGCCGGATGTGACCTCCAAAGCGGCACAGGCGGGCATCGCCGCCAGTACGGCAAATGTGCCGGGTTTCCTCGGTCTGCATTTCGAGGGGCCACATCTTTCGGTCGCACGCAAGGGCACCCATGATCCGGCGCTGATCCGAAAGATGGAAGCAGCCGATCTTGAGGTTCTGACCCGTTGCAAGGCGGAGCTCGCCTTCGTGCTGACCACCATTGCGCCGGAGAACGTCACCAAGGAGCAGGTTACAATGCTCCGAAAAGCAGGCATCGTCGTCAGCCTCGGCCACACCGACACAGGTCTCGATGTGGCGACGGCCTATGCTGATGCCGGCGCTTCCATGGTAACCCATCTCTTCAACGCCATGAGCCCGCTTGGCCATCGCGAACCCGGTCTGGTGGGAGCCGCACTCTCGAACGGAAAACTGGATTGCGGGCTGATCGCCGATGGTTTCCATGTCGATCCGGCCGCAATCGGCATTGCGCTGCGCGCCAAGAACGGCCCCGCCCGCATCTTCCTCGTCACAGATGCCATGTCCACCATCGGCACGGATGATGACGGCTTCGAACTGAACGGCAGGCGCGTCTACCGCAATGGCGGACGCCTTACACTCGCCGATGGCACGCTGGCGGGGGCGGATATCGACATGCTCTCCTGCATCCGTTTCATGCATGAGAAGATGGACCTGCCGCTGGAGGAAGCCTTGAGAATGGCCTCCGCTTATCCGGCAGAAGCCATCGGTGCGACGGCTAAGGGAAAACTCCAGACCGGTTCCGATGCGGATTTCGTCGTGCTGACACCAGACCTTCAAATGCACTCCACATGGATCGGCGGAGAAAAAATCCACGATGCAGCGCGCTCCGGAGCCTGAACAATGATCGTTTGTTTCGATATTGGCGGAACGACCATCAAGGGGGCCATTGCTTATGCCCCCGATGATATTCGCCCCGTGCCGCGCATACCGACACCGAAAACCAGTTTCGAGGATTTCGCAGCCGGCCTGAAGTCCGTCATCGACGAGAGCGGCGGTTCGCCCGCCTGCGTGTCGCTGTCGATTGCCGGCGTCATCGATCCCGAAACCGGCAAGGCCACCGTTGCCAATATTCAGAGTATCCATGGCAGGGTGCTGAAGGACGAGTTGGAAAAAGCGCTCAACCTTCCTGTCATCGTTTCAAACGATGCCGATTGTTTCGTGATCGCCGAATCGGAAATCGGTTCCGGACAGGGCCATCGTGTCGTCTTCGGCGTCATCCTCGGAACGGGTGTCGGCGGCGGGCTGGTCATCGATGGCAGGCTCATCAACAGCGATGGCGGTTTCGCCGGTGAATGGGGCCATGGGCCGGTGGCTGCCACATTGGCGGGCAACCCGCCGGTAGCGCTACCGCGTTTTGAGTGCGGCTGTGGCCTCACCGGTTGCGTCGATGCGATCGGCAGCGCCCGCGGCATGGAAAAACTGCATTTGCATCTTCACCGGCAGGAGATGACCAGCGAGGACATCATCTCCGCCTGGCAGGCGGGCGATGCGCAGGCCGCGAGAACCATCGATGTTCTCATTGATATTCTCGCCTCACCATTGGCGATGGTGATCAACGTCACCGGCGCAACCATCGTGCCTGTCGGCGGTGGGCTTTCGAATTCACGAGAGCTTCTGATCGCTCTGGACGAAGCGGTCAGGGGCCGCGTTCTCCGGCGTTTCAATCGCCCGCTGGTCGTGCCTGCCATTTGCCGGATCGAGCCGGGGCTGATCGGTTCCGCCGTCATCGGACTGAAATATGAGAAGGAAATCGCCGTCCCTGCCTGAGCGGTCTTATGTCTCGATCTTTTCCCGGCGGAAGCCCAGCCCGACCAGCCGCCCGGTCAAATGGGCAAGAAGCGGAAATCGCATGAGCGCCAGCACGAGGGCCGGCGGACCTTTCGGCTTTTCCGACTCCTCCGCCTGCCCCTTCTTGCGACCGATACGCATCATCCGCTGCAGAAATTGCGTGGCCTTGGTTGGGAAGGATCGCCGTTTTTCGATTGCGGCGAGATCATCGTCACCAACGGGCCGGCCGGACAAAAATACCGGCACGAGCACGTTGGCAGCGGCAACGGCATCCTGAACGGCCAGATTGACGCCGACACCGCCAACCGGCGACATGGCATGGGCCGCGTCCCCAATGCAGATCAGACCGGGTTTCCACCAACGCTTCAGCCGGTCGATGCGAACGGTCAGGAGATGCACGTCATCCCAGCTCTTAAGCTCGTCAAGCCTCTCGCGCGGGAAAGGGCAAATTTCCGCCACCCTGTCCCTGAACGCTTCAAGTCCCTGCAGCTTTATGTCCGCGAAAAAGCCTTTGCGCACCACATAACCGCATTGCCAGTAATCACCCCGGTTGATCATCACGAACCCCTGCCGCGAACCGACGTGTCCCATGGTTTCGGTCGAATCACCCGGCTGCTTCGAAAGGCGCATCCACAGCACCTCGGTCGGAATACCGAACCGCTGGATTTCGAGCCCCGCCGCCTCCCGGACTATGGAAGTGCGGCCATCCGCACCCACCACCAGATCAGCGGCAATCTCGATCACACCATCAGGTGTATTGACGATGAGACCGCCGACACGCCCGGCGCGCTCGATCAGGCTGGTGACCGGCGCATTCATAAGCAGCCGGAAGTTCTCATATTGCCCGGCCTTGCCGACGATGAAATTGAGAAAATCCCATTGCGGCATGAAGGCGATGAAACGATGGCGGACCGGCAGCCGGGAAAAATCCGCAATCGTGATACGCTCGCCGCCGATAACCGCGTTCAGCCGTGCCGCACGCGTATGCGGCAGGCTCAGGAACTCCTCGATGAAACCCAGCTGCTCCATCAGTTCAAGTGTGGAGGGATGAATGGTGTCGCCGCGAAAATCGCGCAGGAAATCCCCGTGTTTCTCGACCACCGTTACATCGATACCGCTGCGCGCAAGCAGCAGGCCAAGCATCACACCCGCCGGCCCACCGCCGGCAATGGCAACGGAGGTATGGATGTACTGAACCGCCTTACCGTCATTTTCCGGCACGACCTTCGCTTCTTCCATCACATCTCTCCGTTTCCGCCCCGTTAAACGTCCCTATCGTGGATCCGCCACCGGAAGATTTGCATTTTTCGGCTGCGGCCAACCATAGGCATCGAACCGAAACAGCATTTCGGACCGAGCAAAGATAAAAGCGAAGGCCATGGCCGTCCACATACCGAGCAGCAGCCCCACGGCGACATCGCTTGGATAATGCGCGCCAACGATGACACGCGAAACGCCGATGACAAGGGCGAGCAAAAGAAACGCCCAGCGGAAGCGCGGCATCAGCATGGCGAAAACGCCGAAAAACGCACCGGCAGCGGTCGAATGACCGGAGGGAAAGCTTTCATAGAGATTATCCCCGGTAAACGGCGTGAGGCTATAGGCCCCCATTTCCAGGAAAAGCTCCGGCCGCGCCCGCCCGATCAGGAATTTCAGCGTGTGGACGAGAATGCTCGCCGTTCCGATCGTCAGGAAAAAATAGGCGAGAAGCCGCCATGCGGTTCTCAAGCGACCGGCATAGGTCTGCGCCTGCAAAACCCGTGCGCCGACATAGGCAAGAATGGCAAGGGCGCCCGTGGAATAAAGCATCCAGCTGAAGGTTCCGAAATCGGTGATGGCGCGATTGAAGGAGACGATCGTTCCGGGCAGGGCCTGCGCGCTTTCGGAAAGACGTGGATCGAGAGGAATAAAGACCAGCACCAGCACAAGGCTTGCCGCAAAAATCCATCCGCTGGAAACCAGGAAACGTCGCATCTAAGTCCTCTCATCGTTTTTCTTGCATATGGCTTTGCCATCCGCAAAAACAATAGCCGGGCTTTATCCTTGTTATGGCTGATTTTCGCGAGTAGAGGCTAGTGCATGTCACCGAAACTGTGCAGCGGTTTCGCAAGAATGGCATGCTCTAAAAGGTGCGAACCGCACAATACCAACGGACCGAAGATGACGAATGCCAGTGAAATGCCACGCAAACTGACGATATTGGGTTCGACCGGTTCGATCGGCACCAACACGCTGGATGTCGTGCGTCAGCTCGGTGGCCGCGACCAATTCCAGATCATGGCGCTGACTGGCGCGGGAAACATCGCACTTCTGGCAGAGCAGGCGCGTCAATTCGGCGCACAGATGGTGGTGACGGCCGAAGATGACAAATATGAAGCATTGAAATCAGCCCTTGCCGGCACCGGCATAAAAGTTGCCGCTGGCAAATCAGGCCTTGAAGAAGCCGCGTCGATGGATGCCGGCTGGGTGATGGCGGCGATTGCCGGGACGCCCGGCCTTGCCCCGACGCTGACAGCCGCCCGGCGCGGCGCCGATATCGCCCTTGCCAACAAGGAATGCCTCGTTTCAGCCGGTGATGTTTTTCTGCGCACGGTCAAACAGGGCGGCGGCAGGCTGATCCCGGTCGACAGCGAACACAGCGCGATCTTCCAGTGCCTGACGGGCGACCACAAACAGGCCGTGGAACGCATCGTGCTGACGGCCTCCGGCGGTCCGTTCCGCACCTGGTCACGCGACGAGATGGCCAATGTAACGGCCGATATTGCCCGCGCCCATCCCAACTGGTCGATGGGGCTGAAGGTATCCATCGGCAGCGCCTCCATGTTCAACAAGGGGCTGGAAATGATCGAGGCGAAATATCTCTTCGATCTCCGGCCCGATCAGGTGGAGGTGATCGTCCACCCGCAGTCGATCATACATTCAATGGTCGGTTACACCGACGGCTCCTATATCGCCCAGCTCGGTTCGCCAGACATGCGCACCGCCATCTCCTATGCCCTTACCTATCCTGAGCGCGGTAATCTCAGCGTGGAACGACTGGATTTCGCAAAACTGGCGCGGCTCGATTTCGAGGCACCGGATGAAGCCCGCTTCCCCGCGTTGCGGCTCGCCCGTATGGCGCTGGAGCGTGGTGGTTTGCAGGGCGCGGCCCTGAACGCAGCCGAAGAGACCGCCTTTCACGCCTTCGTCGCGGGCGGCATCGGCTTCCTCGACATGGCCGAAATCGTCGAAACGGTCATGGACCGCATGCATGACGGCCGCTCCGCCTCCACGATTGAAGATGTGTTTACGGCGGACGAAGAAGCCCGCCGCCACGCCCGCAAGTTGATCTCCACCAAAGAAAAGGCCGCGTAAACGCGGCCCTGTCTGCTTTTATTTGAGCTACGGCTTCACGCCACCGCCCGCGCCAACGCGCAATGCGACCAGAGCTGATGCAGCGCACCAACCAGCTGCTCAATATCGGCATCGCTATGCAGCGGTGTCGGGGTGATGCGCAGGCGCTCGGTCTTGCGCGGCACGGTCGGATAATTGATCGGCTGCACATAGACGCCGTGATTGTCGAGCAGGATATCCGAAATCCACTTGCACTTGGCGGCATCGCCGACCATGACCGGTACGATGTGGCTCGGATTGTCCATATGCGGAATACCGCGCGCGTCCAGAAGGCCGCGCAGCTTGCGCACCCGGTCCTGATGGCGGGCGCGCTCGAAAGGGCTGGCCTTCAGATGCTGGATCGAGGCAATGGCGCCGGCAGCGAGCGACGGCGGCAGGGCCGTGGTGAAGATGAAACCGGAGGCGAAAGAGCGAATGAAGTCGCAGACCGCAGTGGAGCCGGTAATATAACCACCCATCACGCCGAAGGCCTTGCCAAGCGTTCCTTCGATGATCGTCAGGCGATCCATCAGGCCTTCGCGCTCGGCAATGCCGCCACCGCGCGGGCCATACATGCCAACGGCGTGAACCTCGTCGAGATAGGTCATGGCACTATAACGATCGGCCAGATCACAGATTTCCTTGATAGGCGCGATATCGCCATCCATCGAATAGACCGATTCAAAGGCGATCAGTTTCGGCGCATCTGGATCAGCGGCCTTGAGCTTTGCCTCGAGATCTTCGAGATCGTTGTGCTTCCAGATCACCCGTTCGCAACGACCGTAACGGATACCCTCGATCATCGATGCATGGTTGAGCGCATCGGAGAAAATGATGAGGCCCGGAATCTTCTGGCCGAGTGTGCCGAGGGTGGCCCAGTTGGACACATAACCCGAGGTGAAGATCAGCGCCGATTCCTTGCCGTGCAGATCGGCAAGTTCCTGTTCAAGAAGCACATGGTAATGGTTGGTACCAGAAATATTCCGGGTGCCTCCCGCACCCGCGCCACAGTGATCGATCGCCGCTTTCATGGCTTCGATGACTTTCGGGTTCTGGCCCATGCCGAGATAGTCGTTGGAGCACCAGACCGTTACGTCCTTGCGCTCGCCATTGGCGTTATACCGTGTCGCGCGGGGAAAATTGCCCTGCTGGCGTTCGATATCCGCAAAAACGCGATAACGTCCCTCAGAATGCAGGCTTTGCAGTTCCGTCGTGAAAAATGCCTCGAAGTCCATGCCATGCTCCAGAATTGACCAGACCGTTTTCCGCTCCGACACCGGGACCGTCAACCCTTTCGGGCCACTTTAACCGCGTCTGCGTCAATTCGCCGTTGTTTTGAACCATTCCAATAAACCGTTTATAGCCGCCGATGAAAAGTACAAAATTGATTCACATCAAAAAACCACGAATTTTGGAACCTTTTTCGCGTAGCTCCGTTGTCTGGCACGCAATCGATTTACGCGCGGAGGAATCCCCGAAACATGAGGCTTCCCTTAACGGCATCGAATTGTTAGTTATCTGTGGCGGTCGGAGGTAGCAGTCGCCGCAGATAAATATGGGACGCCTACCGAGCCGAAGAGCTCATTGTAACGTTGGAGAGAGTTTCATGAAAAAGGCAATCATATTTGCGCTGGTCGGCCTGTCGCTTGCAAGCTGCACGCAGACCGAAAAGGGTGCTTCGATCGGTGCCGTTTCCGGTGCGGTCCTTGGCGGCGCTATCACGGGCAATGTTCGTGGCGCGGCAGTGGGTGCGGCCATCGGCGGCGTGGGCGGCGCCTTGATCGGCAATGCTTCCGAGCCGGGCTATTGCTATTATCGCGACCAGTACGGTCAGCGTTACACGGCGCGTTGCCGTTAATCGCACCGCGAAATACCGTTGCACAGAAGCCCCGGTCACCCGGGGCTTTTTGCGTTAAGGCGGGCAAAACGCAAGCCAAAGGGTCCTCAACGCCGTTTATTTATGATTAAATTGCAATGTTAACGGACAGGAAACGGGTTGGAGCCAAAATAAATGCTCAACCATAAAGCAGCTTATGCGAAGAACACGAACTAACCCGAAGACAGGTATTGCGTATCGGAAAGCTGGCACCGCACTTGCGGTTGCTTTCACGTTCGCCCTGTATCCGGCGTTTACCCGTGACGCCTTTGCCTTCAAACTGTTCGGTATGCGCCTTTGGGGTTCGGAAGAACCTGAGGTCGAGGTTATCAATCCCGTCAAATACGCCATCACGCTTGACGCTCCCGATGCCGATAAGTCCCTTAAAGGCAGCCTCGAAAACAGCTCACTTCTTCTCGCCGACAAGGACAAGCCCGCCTCCGGCGATCTCGGCCTTCTGATAAAGGCAAGAGACGACAGGGACAGACTGATTGCAGCACTTTACGAAAACGCCCGTTACGGCGGCATCGTCAAGGTCACCGTCGCCGGCAAGGATGTGGATGCCCTGCCGCCCAATCCCGTCTTTGATCACAGCGCGCCCGTACCGGTGGTCATAACGGTGACGCCGGGTCCGAAATTCACGCTGGGCAGCGTCCGGCTTGAAGGCGATGTGACGGGCCGCGACCTAGAGGAATACGGTCTGACCACCGGCGGCGAGGCCGGGTCTCTGGCAATCATCCGCGCCGGCAACAAGCTGATCGACGATCTGAAGGCCGAAGGCCGTCCGCTTGCCAAGCTGACGAAACGCGAGGCGGTGGCAAACCACGCGACAAATACGGTTGACATTACCATGGCAGCAGACGGCGGGCCGGTTGCCCCACTGGGCACGGTTACCGTAACAGGCGAAAAAACCGTCGATGGCGATTTCATCCGCCGTTATTCGCGCCTCAATGGCGGCGAACCCTATTCGCCGGAAAAGCTGCGCAAGGCCGCGGACCGGCTGCGCCAGCTGGGCGTCTTTTCCAGCCTGACGATCAAGGAAGCCGGCACGCTGGCGCGCGACGGCACCATTCCGCTCGCCATCGAAGTGTCTGAAGGCAAGCACCGTTATTTCGGTGTCGGCGCCCAATATTCCACCACGGAAGGCATCGGCCTTCAGGGTTATTGGGGCCACAGAAACCTTTTCGGACAGGCGGAATCGCTGCGTATCGAAGGCTCGGTCTCGCGCATCGCCGAGGCATCAAGCGTCGAAGGCATGGATTATTCGGCGGGCATCACCTTCACCAAGCCCGGCATGTTCAATCCGCGCACCACGTTCAAGACCAGCCTGATTGCCAAGACCGAACATCCCGATACATACGACGCCAAGACCGTGACGGGCACGGCCGGTTTCGCCTACGAGCTGAACGATACCGATACCGCCGCAGCCGGCCTTGAGGTGCAATGGGCCGATACGGAAGATGCATTCGGCAAGAACGAATATCTCACCACCTCCATTCCGCTGGAATTCGTTCGCGACACACGCGACGACAAGCTCAATCCGACCGAAGGCTTTCGCGCATCGCTGGCCGCCAAGCCGAGCTATGAAGCGCTGAACGGCACCTTCTTTTCCTCTTTCGAAGGCTCTATTTCGGGCTACAAGGGGCTTGGCGCCGAGGACCGGCTGATCATGGCCGGAAAGCTTTCCGGCGGTGTGCTGGTCGGCGGCAGCGATCTGCAGGACATACCCACCACCAGGCGCTTTTATGCCGGCGGCGGCGGATCGGTACGCGGCTACAGCTATCAGGAAATATCGCCCTATAATGCCGCCGGCGACGCGACGGGCGGCCGCTCCTATGTGGTCGGCTCCGTTGAGGCCCGCATCAAGGTCACGGATACGATCGGCATCGTGCCCTTCATCGATGCGGGTGTGGTTTCGGATGAAGTGACACCCGATTTTTCCGATATCCGGGCGGGCGCCGGCATCGGCCTGCGTTACGCGACGCCCTTCGGGCCTCTGCGTCTCGACGTCGCCATGCCGCTTGATAAATATGATGGTGGTAACAGTTTCGGCATTTATGCTGGCATCGGCCAGTCTTTTTAAACGCCGCCATCGAACACCCTTAAAACAGAGTGTAGATTACCTTTGATGAAAACGTTGATTCGATTGCTGAAATGGCTGGGCTACGTTGCCTTGTGTGGCGTGGTGCTGGTGCTGCTTGCGGTTCTGTTCGTCGGGTTTACGCCGATGGGCGCCAGAATTGCCGCAAAGCAGATTTCAACACTTGTATCGACGCCCGATCAGACGATCGAGATTTCTCCCCCGAGCGGCCTTTTGACAGGCCGCCTCCGGCTCGACAACGTCACCCTTTCGGACCGGCAGGGACCCTATGCCCGCGTGAACCAGATCGCCGTCGACTGGTCGCCGCTCTCGCTTCTTGCCGGAACCTTTCATGCCGACCGGGTCTCGGCCGGATCGATCGATGTCGAGCGTAAACCGCTAGCCTCCGAGCAGACGACCACCAAAAGCTCCGGTAGTTCTTCGCTGCCGATTGAAGTCGGCATCGATAATTTCAGCTTTCCAGATATCAGCCTTGGGCAATCACTTCTCGGCAGCCCTTTCGAGTTGACGGCCGAAGGCAATCTCAAGGCCGCCCGGGACGATATCAGGCTGTCACTTACGGCCCATCGGATGAATGCGGTGGATGCCGCCGTGAATGCCGACATCGCCTTTTTGCCAAATGAAAATGTGCTGAAGCTGAAAGCGGAAATGAAGGAGCCCGAAGGCGGGCTTCTCGCCACGCTGCTTTCGCTGCCTGGTACGCCCGCCGTGGCGATCGACGTGAACGGCGAAGGACCGCTTTCCAACTGGACCGGTACGCTGCGCGGCAATGTCGCCGGTAACCCCGTCGTCAATGTTAGCGGCCGCCATATTCTTGGCGATGACGGCACGCGCCGTATCGAGATCGCGGGCGGCGGTCAGCCGGATCTGCTCCTCCCCCCCGCCTTCCGCCAGCTTTTTGCCGGCGAGACGAAGCTTGATGCAAACGCCACGCTCTCACAGCAGGGCCGCATCGAAATCGGCAGCAGCACGCTGGAGACCGGCACATTGTTGCTGACTGCTTCCGGCACCATCGATCCGAACGGTCAAAACGATCTTGCCGCCAACCTCATCGGCACCGCCGGTCCCGTCGATTTTCGCTGGCCTCTCAGCAATGGCGAAGTTCAAGCCCTCATCAACGGCCTCGACCTTTCCCTGAAAGGCGACGCGGATGCCGCACATTTGAAGACCACGGCATCATTGCGCAGCCTTGCCCTGCCCCAGGGCCGGCTTGACGATGTCAAACTGACGGCCGAAAGCACCGATCTCAACATTGCCAGCCGTAGCGGCACCATCGCCACCGTCCTGTCGGTTGCGCAATCATCCTTCGTCAGCCCTGATATCGACCGGCTGGTGCGTGCGCCGCTCACCATCAAGGCGCCACTCAGCCTCACCTCTTCCGCCATCGGCTTTGACGGTGCGACGCTCGAAAGCGCCAGCGTCGGCGGAACCCTGAACGGCAGTTTCGATTTCGCCAATAATCGCCTGACCTCCAACGTGCAGCTCTTCGCCCTGCCGGCCACCCTGCCGCCGGCGCTGGCGGAAAAATTCGACACCACAATCGCCCTGCAGGGCGATATCGACCTGACCATTGGCGGGCGCACCAGCGTTGAGAACCTCACCGTCAAATCCGGAACGATCGAGGCGGCAGGCAATGTCAGCCTGGAAAACGATGCGTTAAACGCCAGCCTGACCGGCAAATTCCCAGCTCTCGAAAAGCTGACACCGCAGGCAAAGGGTGTCGCCGAGTTTGCAATCGATGCCAGCGGCGCAATTTCCGCACCGGATTTCAACGTCACCCTCAGTTCTGAAAGCGCGGTTCTCGCCGGACGAACCCTCGAAGCACTGAAAATCAACGCCACAGGCAAGGCTGATCCCACAGCGCCGCAGGCGAAACTCACCGCCAGCGGCAGCCTCGACCGGCAGAAAATCGACGCCAACGCCAACGTGGTGCAAACGGAAAACGGTACGGCGATACCTGAACTGCACGTGGCCGTGGGCCGCAACCTGCTGAACGGGCAGTTGCAATTCTCGCAGCAATTCCTGCCGACGGGTAATCTTTCGTTCAATTTTCCCGATCTTGCCCTGCTGGCCGCACTTGCTGCGCAGCAGGCGGATGGGGATATTGCCGGCGATATCGCCCTGAGCAACGCCAATGGCCGGATTGCCGCAACGATAAAGGCGAATGGCGGCAGCATCCGTCAGGGCACGACGACAATCTCCAAGCTCGCCGCCGATATAGCCATCGATGACCTGCAGGCGCTCGCCATTAACGGCAAGGTCAGTGCCGACAGCGTCAACGCCGGCGCCGCATCGATTTCCGGCCTGAATGCCACCATCGGCCATTCCGGCACGACAACGCAATTCGACGTCAACGGCCGTTACGACAATGCACCGCTGGTGGTGAAGGGCAGCGCCGATACCGGCGGAACACCGATGACGGTAAGGCTCGACACTTTTTCCGCCGCCCCGAAGGGCATAGCCGTGCGGCTTGAAAAACCAAGCACCATTGCCATCCAGAATGGCACGGCGCGGATCTCCGATCTGACCATCATCACCGGCGATGGCCGCATTGAGGTCAACGGCACCGCCGGATCGGCGCTCGACATCAATGCCGATATCCGTTCGCTTCCCGCCAGTCTCGCCAACGCCTTCGCTACCGGGCTGGACGCCGCGGGCAACATATCCGGCACCGTCAGCGCCAAGGGCGCGGCATCCGATCCCTCGGTCGATTATAATCTGAACTGGTCGAATGCCGAAGTCTCGCAGACCCGCGCCGCAGGGCTTGCGGCGCTTGGCATCAAGGCGAACGGCCGTTTTGCCGGCGGCACACTGCAGATCGATACGAATGTAACCGGCCAAGGCGGTATGGCGCTCTCGGGTGGCGGGTCTCTCGGCATCGCCGGCAATCGCCCGCTCTCGATGGCTTTTACCGGCAGGTTGCCCTTTTCCGCCGTTGCGGCGCAGACTGCCGCCCAGGGTCTCGATGTGGATGGCACGGCTGCCATCGACGTGAAAATTTCCGGCAGCGCCACAGCACCTGTTGTTACCGGCAGCATCACCACCGATGGCACACGCCTGACCGACGTGCGCCGGAACCTGACCGTCAACGGACTGGGTGCAACCATCACCTTCGATCGCGACCGCGCTGTCATCTCCCGATTGACGGGTAAACTGGCAGGCGGCGGAACGATTTCAGGAACAGGCAGTATCGGCATTGCTGGCGGATCGGGCTTCCCAGCCGATATTTCAATCACGCTGGATCGCGCCGGCTATAATGACGGAACATTGGTGACCACGGTGGTGAGCGGCACGTTGACGTTGAAAGGTCCGCTGCTGAACTCGCCAGTTCTGGGCGGCAACCTGACGCTGGACAGAAGCGCCATCACCATTCCGGAGAAACTCCCGGCCTCGCTGACGGAAATCGACGTCAAGCACAAGAACGCCCCGCCAAAGGTACGTGCGCAGGCAAAAGCACTCGGTGGCGATCAGGGCGGCAGCGGCAGCTCTTCCACCATCAATCTCGATCTGCAGGTGAATGCACCGAGTGGCATCTTCGTGCGTGGACGTGGCATCGACGCAGAACTGACCGGCAATCTGACGATTCGCGGCACGGCGGCGGTTCCGGTCATTTCCGGTGGCTTTGAAATGCGCCGCGGCCGGTTGGAAATCCTCACCCGTCGTCTTGATTTCACCACCGGCAACATCAGCTTCGGCGGCGGACTCATCCCGGTTCTCGATATGAAGGCGGACTCAACAGTCGGTTCAACCACCGTCACGGTTGCGGTTTCCGGCAATGCCAACGACCCGACATTCGCCTTCTCCTCGGCCCCTGCCCTGCCGCAGGATGAAGTCATGGCCCAGCTGATCTTCGGTCAGTCCATGTCGAAACTCTCCGCCTTGCAGATCGCCCGGCTGGCAGATGCCGCCGCCCAACTGGCTGGCGGTCGCTCAACCTCGCTGTTCGACAAGCTCAGAAGCAATCTCGGCGTCGATGATCTGGATATTTCCACCGATTCAGAGGGTCAGGCCCGCGTTTCCGCCGGCAAATATCTCAATGAGAGAACCTATCTCGAGCTGCAGCAGAGCGGTGAATCCGGTGCCAAAGCCATCATCAACCTCGATGTCGGGCGCGGTGTGAAACTGCGCGGTGAGGCGGGCGGCGATGGCGAAGGTGCAGCCGGTATATTTTACGAGAAAGAATACTAAGCACTCCAGTAAAAGTGCGTAGCGGGTTTACGTCCGGACAATGCGTAAAACAAAAAGAGAGTGTTTTCGCGATTCGAAGAAAACGAAAACACTCCAGAGCCGTTCGCATTTAGGTTTGCGAAACCATCTCATGTTACGAATCTTCCATTGAAGACGGAAATTGTATTTCCGGCTGTTCAGGCACCAGGCAGAACGCCAAATCCGCATATGCAAGTGTCGGTGCACTTGCGCCGGCCTCCACAGCGAGCATTGGGAAGAATTCTGATGGCAATGATAAACTCTACCAATTTTGGCGGTGAGACGCTGGAAATCATCGCGTTCCGCCTGCACGATCAGGAATTCTGCGTGAAGACGACGACTATCCGCGAAATTCGCGGCTGGGCGCCTTCCACGCCTATTCCCCACGCACCGAAAGACGTTATCGGCGTCATGAACCTGCGCGGCTCGGTCATTCCGATCATCGATCTGGCCCACAAGCTCGGCATGAAGAGCACCGTCGCCAATGAGAGAAGCGCCATCGTGGTGGCCGAAGTGCACAACATGGTCATCGGCATGCTGGTTGACCGCGTGTCCGATATCCTGACGATCCCGGCAAACCAGGTTCAGCCGGTTCCGGAAATCTCGGCCTCCTTTGACAAGTCCTATTCCGAAGGCATCATCGCCAACGAACATGGCATGATCTGCTTCCTGAACCTCGCAAAGATGTTCAAGGGCACTGAAGCGGAAGATCTCGCTGCTTAAGCCCGCCTATTGGCGGGCTTCCCCTCAGCGGTTTGCATTCTGACGCAGACAAAAGAGACGAGTCCGTTTCGCTCCCAGTATCGACAATCACGCCAGACCGCCGGAGCATCGCCCGGCGGTTTTGTTTTTTCTATTCCTGCATTTTGTAAATAAGAACATTTTAATATTATAGATATCTAATATTAAAAGCTGAAAATCAGTACCGCACCGACACGCCATCTCGCGGGTCCGATACCTGACCTAGGCCAAAAAGACGCAAGTGCCTGCATTGCCGCTTTCGGCGGCAAACCTGTTCGTTGTTCAACATGATACGGCGCGAACCGCATCCTCTTATGCGGCTGGCCGCGCTGTGGCCGATATTCGGGGGACGTCCAATGCTGGGGTTAGGGAAAAGCGCAGATAACCGAAACATGCTCGATGCGATCTCCAGATCGCAGGCGGTCATAGAATTCGATCTTAAAGGTAATATTCTCACGGCAAACCGCAATTTCTGTGCCGCGCTGGGTTACGATCTCGCCGAAATCACCGGCAAGCACCACCGAATCTTCTGCGACGGCGATTTCGCCGCATCGCGTGCCTATCAGGAGTTCTGGCAATCTCTCGCCCGTGGCGAGTTTCAGGCCAAGGAATATCGGCGTATTCGCAAGGATGGCGCGGTTATCTGGATCGAGGCTTCCTACAACCCGGTTTTTCGTTCGGGTAAGCCCTACAAGGTGATCAAGATCGCCACCGATATCACCGCCAAGAAGATCAAGGCCGCGGAAGACGCCGGCAAACTGGAGGCACTTTCCCGCTCGCAGGCCACCATCGAGTTTTTCCCCGACGGCACGATCATCACCGCCAATCCAAATTTCTGCACCACCGTAAATTACGACCTCAAGGAAATCGAGGGCAGGCACCATCGCATCTTCTGTGATGCGGCCTATGCCGCCTCGCCCGCCTATGCCAGTTTCTGGCAGCGGCTTGCAGCGGGAGAATTCATCTCGGATGAATTTGTTCGCTATGGCAAGAACGGCAAGGAAATATGGATCCAGGCCGCCTATAATCCTGTGCTGGATGACGCCGGCAAAGTGGTGAAAGTGGTGAAATTCGCCACCGACGTCACGCCGCGCATGAGCGCCATCAGCGTGCTTGCCGATGCCCTGCGGGCGCTGGCGGCTGGCGACCTCGTGCAGCGCCTGGACAATAGTTTCGTGCCCAGCATGGAGAAATTGCGCCAGGACTTCAACGAAGTTGTCGGCAAGCTTCAGGTCACCATGCAGACGATCGCCCACAATGCCTCCACCATCGCATCAGGCTCGGGCGAAATCCGCATTGCTGCCGATCAACTCTCGCAGCGCACCGAACAACAGGCCGCCTCGCTGGAAGAGACGGCAGCCGCGCTTGAGGAAATCACCACAACAGTAAGCGATGCCAGCCAACGCGCCGGCGAAGCCGGCAAGCTGGTGCTGCGAACGAAAGACCATGCCGAACATTCGGGCGAAATCGTTCAGCAGGCGATTTCCGCAATGGACGCCATTTCGCGTTCGTCAGGCGAAATCACCAACATTATCGGTGTCATCGATGATATTGCCTTCCAGACCAATCTTCTCGCGCTGAATGCGGGCGTTGAAGCCGCCCGGGCCGGGGAGGCGGGCAAGGGTTTCGCCGTCGTGGCGCAGGAGGTCCGGGAACTCGCACAGCGATCCGCCGTTGCGGCAAAGGAAATCAAATCCCTCATCAACACCTCCCGCGAACAGGTCGCCAATGGTGTGGATCTGGTGGGAAGAACCGGTGGCGCCCTCAAGGATATTCAATTGCAGATGGGCGAAATCGACGTCAATGTTTCGGCCATCGTCGAGGCATCGCGCGAACAGGCCAACGGGCTGAAGGAAATCAATCAGGCCGTCAACGTCATGGATCAGGCAACCCAGAAAAATGCCGCCATGGTGGAGGAAACCACCGCCGCCAGCCACGGCCTCGCCAGTGAGGCAGAAAATCTGCACGAATTGCTGCGGCAATTCAGAATATCGCATGAGGCATCGGCATCACCTGCCCGCCCGGCCGACAAAAAGCCAGCCGTCGTCACCCGGCTACCGACATCGCAACTGCGATATGCCGCCGCGCCAAGATCTCACGGAAACGCAGCAGCCGAATGGGCGGAGTTCTAGGCCGGCTCTGAAGCCAAGGGCCGCCGGGAAACGGCGGCCTCAATATTATAGAATGATACGATCCGCCCGGGTGAAGATTTCAAAATCTTCACCCCGCACCAGCGCCACAAGTGTGACACCCGAACTCTCGGCTGTTTCGATGGCAAGCGCAGTGGGCGCGGAAATCGCCGCCAGAATGGGGCTGCCAAGAATGGCCGTCTTCTGGACCATTTCCACCGACAGACGGCTGGTGACCACCACAATGCCCGCATCAGGCGATAGGTCCGCATTGATAACCGCACCTGCGAGCTTATCGAGCGCATTATGGCGGCCGACATCTTCGCGGACAGCAAGCAGCCCTTTTTGAGGATTGTAGAAACCCGCGCCGTGAACTGCCCGCGTTTCGCGATTGAGGCTTTGCGCTTCATTCAGCGCTTTCATCGCGGCGATGATGTCATCACCGTCAACGGCGACTTCCACGCCGCTCAACTCCGGCACCACCCGGACCGCCTGTTCTATGGACTCGATGCCACAAAGACCGCAGCCGACAGGGCCTGCCATATGCCGCCGTCTTGCCCTTAGCGCATCCGCATTGGCATCCAGCAAATCCAACTGAACATCGAAGCCCGCCCCGGCCTCGATCACCTCAATGGACCGGATTTCCGCCCTTGTGGATATGATGCCTTCCGTAAGACTGAACCCGACCGCGAAATCGACGAGATCGGCGGGGCTGGCCATCATCACGGCATGGGTGCTGCCACCATAAGAAAAGGCAACCGGCACCTCCTCGGGCACCGCCCGCTCACCCTCGGTTATGGCCCCTTCGCGCAAAGCGGTTCTTGCGACCCTTCGGTAACTTGCCTTTGCCGACACGCCGATCACTCCTCCATGACGAAAATCTGCCTCGTCTCGCTCACGATCCCAAAACAGCATTTCTTCCCGGTATTACATCTAGCCGAAAGTCCTGAAAATCGGAATCGGTTTCCCCGGTTTACCCGTTGAAACGGAACCGTTGAAGGCGCTCCTCGCCTGACCCATTTTCCGCACGTGAATCGCTAATGCAATCCCGCCAACGCCGGTCAGAAGCTTAGACCAGGCCAACTGGCCGGCTCCGATGCGAAAGCAGCCATGTTTCGCCTGACATGGGGAGGCGACAGCCCAAAACAAAAAAAGCGACCGAAGTGGCCGCTTTCTGTTTTAGTTTTTTTGTGGGCAGTCATTCTTTCGAACCCGCCCGGTGCTTTCAAGCAGCGACGAGAACCTCATGCAGGTTCGTCAGTTCGTAAAGGTGCTTTTCAAGCTTGGTCAGATGCTCGTGGTGGTGATTACCCTCTTCGATTTCGGCCTTGGCCGCATCGATGCGCTTCTGCAGCGTGTCGGGGGACATATCATCGGCCGAAACCGCAGATTCCGCCAGAAGCGTGCAACCAGTCGGGAGAATATCGGCAAAACCGCCGAAAACGACGTATTTATGCGTCTCACCGGAGGCGAACTTCACCGTCACCAGACCCGGCTTGATCGTCGTCATCGTCGGAGCATGATTGGCCAGAACCGTCATCTCACCCAGCGTTGCCGGGATGACGACTTCCGTAACCGTTTCGGAAACGAGCAGACGTTCCGGGGAAACGAGATCGAATTTGAAACTGTCAGCCATGGCTATTCACTTCTTTTCAATTACGCGGGCGTCACGGACTTGTCTTTTACAACGCCGGCCTCACCATTTCGGTTTCGCCGTCATTGCCGGCAAGGCGCGCGGCTGAACCACGCGCCCGCCAATTCATGATCAGGCAGCTTCGCCAGCCAGCTTCTTTGCCTTTTCGATGGCTTCTTCCATCGAACCGACCATGTAGAAAGCAGCTTCCGGCAGGTTGTCGTATTCGCCATTGACCAGGCCCTTGAAGCCCTTGATCGTGTCTTCGAGCGCGACGAGCTTGCCCGGAGAACCGGTGAAGACTTCAGCAACGAAGAACGGCTGCGACAGGAAGCGCTCGATCTTGCGGGCGCGGGCAACCGTCAGCTTGTCTTCTTCCGACAGTTCGTCCATGCCGAGGATGGCGATGATGTCCTGAAGCGACTTGTAACGCTGCAGGGTCGACTGAACCTTACGGGCAACTTCGTAATGCTCTTCGCCAACGATCATCGGGTCGAGCATGCGCGAGGTGGAGTCGAGCGGGTCAACAGCCGGGTAAATACCCTTTTCGGCGATCGAACGCGACAGAACCGTCGTTGCGTCAAGGTGCGCGAACGAAGTAGCCGGCGCCGGGTCGGTCAAGTCGTCGGCGGGAACGTAAATTGCCTGAACCGAGGTGATGGAACCCTTGGTCGTGGTGGTGATGCGTTCCTGCATCTGGCCCATGTCGGTTGCCAGCGTCGGCTGGTAGCCCACGGCCGAAGGAATACGGCCGAGCAGAGCCGACACTTCCGAACCAGCCTGCGTGAAGCGGAAGATGTTGTCCACGAAGAACAGAACGTCCTGGCCTTCATCACGGAAGTTTTCAGCGATCGTCAGACCGGTCAGGGCGACGCGGGCGCGCGCACCTGGCGGTTCGTTCATCTGGCCATAGACGAGCGCAGCCTTGGAGCCTTCGCCGCCGCCGAGCTTGTTGACGTTGGATTCGATCATTTCGTGGTAAAGGTCGTTGCCTTCGCGGGTACGTTCACCCACACCGGCGAATACCGAGTAACCACCATGCGCCTTGGCGACGTTGTTGATCAGTTCCATGATGAGAACCGTCTTGCCAACGCCGGCGCCGCCGAACAGGCCGATCTTGCCGCCCTTGGCATAAGGAGCCAGAAGGTCGACGACCTTGATGCCGGTGACGAGGATCTGCGCTTCGGTCGACTGTTCGACGTAAGACGGTGCATCCTGGTGGATGGCGCGCTTCTTGGCCGTAACGATCGGGCCTGCTTCGTCAACCGGCTCGCCGATGACGTTCATGATGCGGCCGAGCGTTTCCGGACCAACCGGAACTTCGATCGGCGCGCCGGTGTTGGCGACGGCCTGACCACGAACCAGACCTTCGGTCGAGTCCATGGCGATCGTGCGGACGACGTTTTCGCCGAGATGCTGCGCGACTTCCAGAACGAGGCGGTTGCCGTTGTTCTCGGTTTCGAGCGCGTTCAGGATCGGAGGCAGTTCGCCTTCGAACGCCACGTCGACAACAGCGCCGATAACCTGGGTAACCTTGCCCGCGCCGTTCACCGCTGCGGTTTTCTTGGGGGTAGCTGCCTTAGCCATTATCCTTACCCTCTTTCCTTACCTCAGAGCGCTTCCGCGCCCGAAATGATTTCAATGAGTTCCTTGGTGATCTGAGCCTGACGCTGACGGTTGTAGGAAAGCGTCAGCTTGTTGATCATCTCACCGGCATTGCGCGTTGCATTATCCATCGCGCTCATCTTGGCGCCCATTTCACCGGCAACGTTTTCGAGCAGAGCCCGGAAAACCTGAACCGAAATGTTGCGCGGAATAAGGTCTTCCAGAATAGAAGCCGCATCCGGCTCATATTCGTAGACGGCGTTCTGCGTCGCGGCATCCTCTTCCACAACAGGCGTTGCGGCCGGAATGAGCTGCAGGCCGGTCGGGATCTGGCTGATGACGGATTTGAATTCCGAATAGATCAGCGTGCAGACATCAAACTCGCCGGCGTTGAAGAGCGAAATCACCTTCTTGGCGATCTGGTCGGCATTTTCAAAACCGACCTTCTTCACTTCGCGCAGTTCGATGCGCTCGATGATGTTCGCTGCAAATTCGCGGCGAAGGCTGTCATAACCCTTCTTGCCGACCGTGATGATCTTGACCGTCTTGCCTTCCGAAATCAGCTTGCGGGCCTGATCGCGGGCAAAACGGGAAATTTGCGAGTTGAAACCGCCGCAAAGACCACGTTCGGCCGTGCAGACGACGAGCAGATGCACGTCGTCCTTGCCGGTGCCGGTCATCAGTGCCGGAGCAACGTCCGCCTCGACCGCATTGGCGATGTTGGCGAGAACGGCGCTCATGCGCTGAGAGTAAGGCCGGGCGGCCTCCGCAGCTTCCTGGGCGCGCCGAAGCTTCGCCGCGGCGACCATTTTCATCGCCTTGGTAATCTTCTGCGTCGCCTTCACGGAGGCAATGCGGTTTTTCAGATCCTTTAGTGAAGGCATCCGTTATCCGTCCGAGTAAAAGAGCCCTGATTACGAGAAAGACTTGGCGAAGTTATCAAGAGCGCCCTTGAGCTTGCCCTTGGTATCGTCGCTGATAGCCTTTTCCGTGCGGATGGTGTCGAGGATCGCCTTGCCTTCCGAGCGGAGGTAGGAGAGGAAACCCTGCTCGAACTTGCCGACCTGTGCGACCGGAATCTTGTCGAGGTAGCCGTTGACACCGGCGAAGATCACCGCAACCTGTTCTTCCGTCTTGAGCGGCGAGAACTGCGGCTGCTTCAGAAGCTCTGTCAGGCGGGCGCCGCGGTTAAGCAGGCGCTGCGTGGAAGCATCGAGATCCGAACCGAACTGCGCAAAGGCAGCCATTTCGCGATACTGGGCAAGCTCACCCTTGATCGAACCGGCAACCTGCTTCATCGCCTTGATCTGAGCGGCCGAGCCAACACGCGAAACCGATAGACCGACGTTAACAGCCGGGCGGATACCCTGATAGAACAGGTCGGTTTCAAGGAAGATCTGGCCGTCAGTGATCGAGATCACGTTGGTCGGAATGAAGGCAGAAACGTCGTTACCCTGGGTTTCGATAACGGGCAGAGCCGTCAGCGAACCAGCGCCCATTTCGTCGGAGAGCTTTGCAGCGCGCTCGAGAAGACGGGAGTGAAGGTAGAAAACGTCGCCCGGATAAGCTTCGCGGCCCGGAGGACGGCGCAGCAGAAGCGACATCTGACGATAGGCAACAGCCTGCTTGGAAAGGTCGTCGTAGCCGATGAGAGCGTGCTTGCCGTTGTCACGGAAATATTCGCCCATGGCGCAACCGGCAAACGGTGCGAGGTACTGCATCGGAGCCGGATCGGAAGCCGTTGCAGCAACGATGATCGAATACTGCAGCGCGCCGCGCTCTTCCAGAACCTTTACGAACTGGGCAACGGTCGAACGCTTCTGACCGATAGCGACGTAGACGCAATAAAGCTTGTCGCCGTCAGGACCATTGTCGTGAATGGCCTTCTGGTTCAGGATCGTGTCGAGAATGATAGCGGTCTTGCCGGTCTGGCGGTCGCCGATGACGAGCTCGCGCTGGCCGCGGCCAACCGGGATGAGGGCGTCGATGGCCTTGAGGCCGGTCGACATCGGCTCATGAACCGACTTGCGCGGAATGATGCCGGGAGCCTTGACGTCAACGCGCGAACGCTTGGCGGCATTGATCGGGCCCTTGCCGTCGATCGGGTTGCCGAGCGCGTCAACGACGCGGCCGAGCAGTTCCGGGCCGACGGGAACGTCAACGATAGCGCCAGTCCGCTTTACGGTGTCGCCTTCCTTGATGTCACGGTCCGAACCGAAGATAACCACACCGACATTGTCGGCTTCAAGGTTGAGCGCCATGCCGCGGATGCCGCCGGGGAACTCGACCATTTCGCCGGCCTGAACATTGTCGAGGCCATAAACGCGGGCGATACCGTCACCGACGGAAAGCACCTGCCCGACTTCCGAGACTTCCGCCTCGTTGCCGAAATTTTTGATTTGATCTTTCAGAATTGCGGAAATTTCCGCGGCGCGGATATCCATCAGCCAACCTCTTTCAGTGCAAGCTTAAGGGTGGAAAGTTTGGTGCGAAGAGACGTATCGATCTGGCGGGAACCGACCTTGACGATCAGACCACCGAGGATCGACGGATCGACGGTAACGGAAATCGTCACATCCTTGC
The DNA here is from genome assembly GCF_005221385.1 of Agrobacterium tumefaciens. NCBI lineage: Bacteria > Pseudomonadati > Pseudomonadota > Alphaproteobacteria > Hyphomicrobiales > Rhizobiaceae > Agrobacterium > Agrobacterium tumefaciens. Next base: position 2,503,539 of record NZ_CP039903.1, read on the forward strand.
CGGTAACGCTCTTCAGCGCCGCTTTCAGTTCAGTTTCCTGCGCCTCGTCGAGCGCATGTGCCGAGGTGACCTCGGCGGTGATTTCGCCGCGGTGGGCGGCGGCAATGGTGCGGTAGGCGCGGATCATGCCGGGAACGGCAAAGAGACGGCGGTTATTGGCAACGACCTTGAGGAAATTAACAGCAAGACCGGCAATGCCGGCCTTCTCGCAGATCGCGGTGATTGCCTTGAACTGATCCTCGGCGGAAAACACCGGGCTCGCAACCAGACGCTTCAAATCGTCGCTTTCGTCGAGAAGTGCGCCGAACTTGTCCAGATCGGCTCCAACCGCTTCAACCGCACCCGCTTCCAAAGCAAGCTCGAAAAGCGACGACGCATACCTTTCCGCTACACCGGATGTTCCCTGGGAGGTGTCTGCCACGGGCACTTTTTCCCTGCTAATCATCCAAGATTGTCAGCGATGGGGCTCCACCGCATCAAATTCTTGAAATCGTTTCAATTTCCCCGAAAAAGACCGGAATTCCCCCCTGCCTTTTCCCAATTTCGCGGTCCGTCTAGCATAGGACGCCGGGACTCGCAACACGCGTAATAGCGGAAAGCGCCGTTTGGGCAAGGGGGAATGCGTTTAAATTTTCCGTTTTCGCCCAGGATGCGGGTTTGGTGCGGCACAAAAGCCCAAAAGCCCGCCTCAGACCAGCCCGAAGACGTAGCTCAACGACAGTGCGGACAGCAGAAAGTGTACAACCAGGAGTATGAAATTCCGCATGGTTGCGCCTCCATCCGAGAGAATGGAGAGAATGCCGCCGAACACGCTGAGACCGAAAGCCGCGCCGAAAGCGAGATAGACCATGGGCTGCGCCAGAAGCAGGGCGGCGGCGCCAAGACCAAGATAGAACCCGGCAAGCGATGAACGCACGAGCGCGTAGCCGTCCCTGCGCTCACCAGCCGGCTGCAGACCGAAAGCGCGCAGCGTAATACCGGGCGCGAACATAAAAAAAAGGCCGATCACGGCCGACACCGCTGCCGCACCGAAGGCCAGCTGCTCGCCGAATTCGGCAGGAAAATAAAACTCCATCTCGTTCCCCAAATCATTCTTTTCGCCTGCTGCGTTATGACACGGTCATGACAGCGGGAAAACGCCTTGATTGGCAAAGTTCAAAGGAAACTTTGCGGATCAATATCGAGCTGCACATGCACGCTGCCCCGTTCCTTGGGTCCGTTGGCCAGCAGCGTCCGGAGAAAAGACTGCATGTCGGAATTGCGTCGGCCATGCACCAGGAGACGGAAACGATGACGGCCGCGGATCAGGGCAAGCGGCGCTTCCGCCGGGCCGAGCAGCATGATGCCCGTAACCTGCGGGGCGGCGGCCCTTAAACCTCGCGCATGGGTTTCCGCTTCCGCGCGCGTATCGGCGGAAACGATGATCGAGGCAAGGCGACCGAAGGGCGGCAGAACGGCCTTTTCCCGCTCGACGATCTCTCTTTCGTAAAACGCCGCGGCATCCCCCGAAACGATTGCCTGCATGACCGGATGCTGCGGCTGGTAGGTTTGCAGGAGACCATGGCTCTTCAAGCCTGTGCGCCCGGCGCGGCCCGTCACCTGCGAGAGCAGCTGGAACGTTCGCTCCGCCGCACGCGGATCGCCATTGGCAAGGCCGAGATCGGCATCAACGATGCCGACAAGCGTCATCAGGGGAAAATTATGCCCCTTGGCAACGAGCTGCGTGCCGATGACGATATCCGCCTCACCCTTGACGATCGCCTCCAGCTCCAGCCGCAGGCGCTTGACGCCCATGAGATCGGAGGAGAGCACGATGGTGCGGGCTTCGGGGAAATGTTTCTCCACCTCCTCGGCAATGCGCTCCACACCCGGCCCGCACGCCACCAGGTGATCGAAGGTACCGCATTCCGGGCAATGATCGGGCGTCGGCTCGTTGTGGCCGCACTGGTGGCACTGCAATTGATTGCGGAACCGGTGCTCCACCAGCCAGCTGGAACATTGCGGGCACTGGAAACGGTGGCCGCAAACCCGGCAGAGCGTCAGCGGCGCATAACCGCGGCGATTGAGGAAAAGCAGCGCCTGCTCACCCTTCTCGATGGTCTTGCCGATGCCGCGCAGCAGGACGGGTGAGAGAAACCCTCGCCTCTCCGGCGGATGACGGCGCATATCGACAAGATGCAGATCGGGCATCGCCGCATCGCCGAACCGCGTGTGCAGGTGGATTGTGTTGTAACGCCCCGAACTGCCATTGACCTGGCTTTCCACCGATGGCGTGGCCGACACCAGCACGACAGGAAATTCTGCTATTCGCGCCCGGACGACGGCCATGTCACGGGCATTATAAAAGACACGGTCTTCCTGCTTGTAGGCCGGGTCGTGCTCTTCATCGACAATGATGAGACCGAGATTGTCGAAGGGCAGGAAAAGCGCCGAGCGTGCGCCAGCCACCACCTTCACCTCGCCCGTCACCGCCTGCCGCCAGACCTTTTCACGCATGCGCGGCGACAGATCCGAGTGCCATTCCGCCGGCTTTGCGCCGAAGCGATCCTGAAAACGCTCCAGAAACGCGGCCGTCAGGGCAATTTCGGGCAGCAGGATCAGGACCTGCCTGCCTTGCCGGAGCGTCTCGGCCACCGCCTCGAAATACACCTCAGTCTTACCGGAGCCGGTCACGCCGTCGATCAGCGAGACATGAAAACCGCCTTTGCGCACGTCCTCGAGGATTTCCGATGCCGCCTGTTTCTGCGGGCCTTCCAGTCGCGGCTCGGCATAGTCAGGATCAGGCTCGGCCACAACAGGCGGCGCCGGCAGAAAAACCGTCTCGAATACGCCCTGCTTGACGAGGCCATCGACAACGCTGGTGGAAACGCCGGCGGCATGGGCAAGCCCGCTCTTCGTCCAGCCATGCCCTTCCGCCGCCAGTTCCATCACCCGTTCGCGGGCGGGGGTAAGGCGCTCCGGCCGGCCTTCGGTCAGCCGCAGCCCCTCGATCATCGGCTCTGGATCGAAGGCGGCCGGCGCGCGCAGCGCCATGCGCGCCACCAGACCGGGCGGCGAAAGCGTATAGGCGGCGACCCAGTCAACGAAGCGCCGCATCTCCGCCTTCAGCGGCGGGCACTCGAAACTCTTGGTGATGGGCCGCAATTTCTTCGGATCGACGCCCTTCTCTCCGGCATCGTCCCACACCACGCCGAAGACCTGCCGCGGGCCGAGCGGCACCTGCACGACAGAGCCCGTCTCCACCACCATATCTTCCGGCACGGCATAACTATAAGGCCCGGGCGCCGGCATGGGCACGAGAACGGGCACCGTGCGCGTGGGCGACGGCGGGTCGAACAGAGCCCCAAACAGATCGGACGAATCTTTTGCCATGATGTGGCGACCATGCCCCGGCGAAATGAAAAAGGAAACCGCTCGCATGTAGTGGGCGGGCTTTGCAAAGTCCATCTCTTAACCAAATGCTGACCATAAGAGCATAGCGTCAAGACACGGAATGGAGCGCTGCGTGACTGAAATCCTGACATTTGCCGAACCGGATCTGTTGAACGAACGCCAGTCCTGGCTTGCCGCCCTTGCCGGCGAACGCCGTCTTTCGGACAATACCGTAGAGGCCTATGAGCGCGACACCCGCCAGTTCCTGACGTTCCTTACAGGTTACATCGGCAAGCCCGCCGCCATTGCCGATATAGCCGATCTGCGCCCGGTCGATCTTCGCGCCTTTCTGGCCAACCGGCGCAAGGAAGGTGTTGGTGCGCGTTCACTCGGCCGGCATCTGGCGGGACTGCGCTCCCTTCTTCACCACCTGCAAAAAAAGGGCCTCGTCAATGCGGCCGGCGCCACCGCCATGCGCGCGCCAAAACAGCCGAAATCCCTGCCGAAACCACTAACCGACCGGCAGGCGTTGAAAATCACCACGGCCGAGGCGCAATTGAACGAAGAGCCATGGATCGCCGCCCGCAATGCAGCAGTCCTCTCACTGCTTTATGGCTGCGGACTTCGTATTTCCGAAGCGCTCGGTCTGACACCGGCCGATATCCCGCCCGGTGCCCGCAGCCTTCGCATCACCGGCAAGGGCAACAAGACCCGTATCGTGCCGCTGCTGGCGGTTGTGACGGAAGCGGTCGACGCCTACAAGAAGCTTTGCCCCTATGCTCTGGCGGCGAATGAACCGATGTTTCTTGGCGCACGCGGCGGAAAACTCCAGCCTGCCATCATCCAGCGGGAAATGCAGAAACTGCGCGGCGCTTTCGGCCTGCCGGAAAACGCCACGCCGCATGCGCTGCGCCATTCCTTCGCCACGCACCTTTTGGCCGGCGGCGGCGATCTGCGCACCATTCAGGAACTGCTGGGCCATGCCAGCCTGTCCACTACCCAAGTCTATACCGGCGTCGATACCGCAAGATTGCTGGAAATCTACGACAACGCCCACCCGCGCGCATGAAGCAGGAAATGGTTAACCACAATCATTAACCAGACATCCAAACCGCCGTTCTATAAGCAAACAAGAACCGGATTGGACCCATGCACAGCCTGATAAAGCCACAAAACTTCACCGCCACCCTGATGGGCAAAACCGGCGACGCCCTGCTTTGGCTGCTGGCGGCCCTGCATGTAACTGCCATCGCCATCCTGCTCATGACGTTGCTTTCGCTGGGTGAAGCGGAAGCCGCGGAGCAACAGATCACTTGCACCGGCAGCGATATTCTCGTGGACATGCGCAAGACCGATCCGCAGGCCTTCGCGAAGATCGAACAGGAAGCGGCCGCGATCCCCAATGGCAAGGGCAATTTCTGGCGCATCGAAAAGGCCGGAACGGAACCGTCCTATCTTCTCGGTACGATGCACGTCACCGACCCACGCGTTCTGGGAATGCCTGCCGCCGCGACACCTGCCTTCGAAAAATCCGCGACCGTCATCGTGGAATCGGACGAAATCGTCGACGACAAGAAGGTCGCGACCTCGCTGCTGAGCAAACCCGAACTCACCATGTTTCTGGATGGCAAGTCGATCACCGACATTTTGTCATCCGAAAATGTCACGCGCCTGGAAAAGGGTCTCAAGGAGCGTGGCATTCCGCTGAATGCCGTTTCGCGCATGAAGCCCTGGATGCTGTCAAGCTTCGTCGCCCTTCCGGCCTGCGAGTTCGCACGCAAGGCAACCGGCCTCTCCTTTCTCGACAAGAAACTGGCCGAAGACGCGCTCGCGGACGGAAAACGTCTCGTCGGTCTGGAAACGATGGTCGAGCAGTTGACGGCCATGTCAGAACTGCCGATGGAGTTTCATCTGCAGGCTTTGATCGAAACATTGGAACTCGGCGATCGCATGGACGACATCATGACCACCATGACCGATCTCTATGTCGCTGGTGATATCGGCATGACCATGCCCATGCTGAAAAGCCTCGACACCAAAAAACCGGCAGAGGGCGATCAGGGTTATGCCGCCTTCGAGCAACGCATCATCACCGATCGCAATCACGTCATGGCGGATCGGGCGACCCCCGAGCTTGCCAAAGGCAACGTCTTCATGGCCGTCGGCGCGTTGCACCTGCCGGGTGAGGAAGGCGTGATCGAATTGCTGCGCGCAAAGGGCTTTACTCTCACGCGGGTCGACTGACCGTCTCATCCCTAATGTTGACAGGCCGAACGTTGGTGCAAAACGGGCGCATCGTCGCTGGCACGATGCGCCGATGAAACGGTCCGACCACGAAAATGTAAAGCCGCCCGAAGGCGTTCTTGCGCCTGACGATGGTGGTGACATTCACCAACTGGCAGTTAGGGGCCCCTTCGAGATCGACAACGATCCGGAAATCGAGATGGTGGTCATCGAAGCCGAGAACTGTCCGCTGCGGCGTGGATGACAGAACCGGAAAACCGCCCGCCGAAGTGCCCGCCGCCAGTTCGACCGTTTTCAAGCCGAAAAGCGAGACGACGCCGTTTCGAAGCGCCATCAGGCTGGTGATCCATGCCGGGGGATGATCGAGAAGAAGCCTGCTCACATCCAGCGATGACGATTCCGGCGTCACCATCTCGCCCTCAAAACAATCCCGCCAGTCAGCGCCCGGCAATATGTCTCCGCTATCCGGCATCCCTGAACCCCAACCGCGCGATGCGGCGAGGCTCATCATCTTCCTTTTCAGCCGGACAGAAAACGCGACAAACCGCCGCTTGGCATTTCCGGCAAAAGTACGACGCGTGTCCTAGATCATGATGATTTTAGGTCGGATCGACCTAAAATCTGAATCATGATCTAAATCATAAAGTTAGAGCGGGATTTCAGGCGGAAACCGCTTACACTTTTCGCCATCCCGCTCTAGCCGTGCGTCATCCGTTTCAGGACATTGGTGCGCCAATAGAACTGGTGAACCAGAACAGCTGCAACATGGCCGACGATCAACACCCACATCAGCGCCTTGAAAGGGCCGGAATGTAACTGCCCCGCCGGCTGGGCACCAAAGTAATAGGCAGCGATACCGGACAGGGGCAGCACAAAGAACAGGGCATAAAAGGTGAAATGCGCCACTTTGGCGGCGATCTGGAATGGTCGGGGCTCCTCGGCGGGATGCGGCGGCACACCCTGAAAGAAGCGTAGACAGAGGCGTAGAACCGCAAGCAGCAGCACGGCAAAACCGACATAAGCGTGAATATTGGCCGAAGAAATCTGCTCCGGCGTCAATGTTTCACCCCGCCGCATCAGCCGATAGGCATGGGCCATGGCGTCGGGAAACAGCAGGTTGAAGAAGATCAGAAGCGCCATCGCCCAATGGATGACACGTTGCGGAACGGAGAAGGAAACTTGACTGGAATACGCCATTTTATTGCCTTTTATCAAAAGGTTAGACAGGCTATGGCGCGAGTATGAAAAACCCCGGCCTGCATGGCAAGCCGGGGTTCAGCAGATGACTGAAATTTAATATTTGAGCGTCAGGCTCAAACGCCGATCACATGTGGATCGGCTTGAAGAACGTCGCAAGCGCTGCTTCCTTCACGGCTTCCGACATGGTCGGATGCGCGTGGCAGGTGCGGCCGAGATCTTCCGAAGAACCGCCGAACTCCATCAGCACAGTAATCTCGTGGATCATTTCGCCAGCGCCGAAGCCGACGATGTGGCCGCCGAGAACCCGGTCGGTTTCCTTGTCGGCAAGGATCTTCACGAAACCATCCGTCACCTGCATGGCGCGGGCGCGGCCATTGGCGGTGAAGGGAAACTTGCCGACCTTGTAGGCAACGCCAGCAGCCTTCAGTTCTTCCTCGGTCTTGCCGACGGAAGCGATTTCCGGCTGCGTATAGACGACTGCCGGAATGACGTCATAATTCACATGGCCGCGCTGGCCAGCGAGGATTTCCGCAAGCGCAACGCCCTCGTCTTCCGCCTTGTGCGCCAGCATCGGGCCTTTCACCACGTCACCGATCGCATAGATACCGTCGACATTGGTCTTGTAGTGGCCGTCGATTTCAACGCGGCCACGGCTGTCCAGCACCACGCCTGCTTCCGCAAGGCCGAGACCCTCGGTGTAGGGCTTGCGGCCGGTGGAGATCAGCACGACATTCGCTTCCAGCGTTTCGGCAGCGCCGCCCTTGACCGGCTCGAACACGACCTTTGCACCGGCAGCGGTCTTTTCAACGGCCGTCACCTTGGCGCCGAGCTTGAAATCGAGGCCCTGCTTGGCCAGCAGACGCTGCGCCTGCTTGGAAACTTCACTATCCATGCCGCCGAGAATATTGTCGAGATATTCGATAACGGTGACCTTCGCGCCGAGACGCGACCAGACCGAACCGAGCTCGAGGCCGATAACGCCGCCGCCAACAACGATGAGCTTTTCCGGAACCTTGGAAAGAGCGATCGCGCCAGTGGAGGAGACGATGACGCTTTCATCGATATCGACCTGAACGCCCGGAATGCCGGCAACATCCGAACCGGTGGCGATGACGATGTTCTTGGCTTCGATTTCCTGAACTTCACCCTTGTCGTTGGTGACGGAGACCTTGCCGGCGGAAACGACCTTGCCGGTACCCTGGAAGGCATCGATCTTGTTCTTCTTGAACAGGAAGGCGACGCCATCGACATTGGCCTTCACCACGCCGTCCTTGTGGCCCATCATCTTTTCAAGGTTCAGTTTCGGCGCGGCGACTTCGATACCGAGCGAATCGACGCCATGGGCAACATGCGCAAATGTTTCGGACGCGTGCAGCAGCGCCTTGGAGGGAATGCAGCCGACATTCAGGCAGGTGCCGCCATAGGTCGCACGCTTCTCGATGACAGCGACCTTCAGGCCCAGCTGTGCCGCCTTGACCGCGCAAACATAACCGCCGGGGCCCGTGCCGATTACAACTACATCATATGCCATGTTCGTTTTCCTGATTGATGTCGGGCAAGATACCGGATCATTGCCCTGCTTGCGTTTGACCTGAAACTCAGGCCGCTTTTTCAGTTGCGAGTTTTATACCGAGTGCAATGAAGACCACGCCGCTGGTGCGGTCTATCCATTGGCTGGCGCGCTGAAATGCAGCGCGCATGCGCGGCGTCGTCATGAACAGGCTGACGCCGACGAACCACAGGATAAGGCAGCTCGCCATGACGAGACCGTATCCGAATTTGATGGCGACCGGCGTATGGGCATGAACCACCGTCGAAAAGATCGACAGGAAGAAAAACACCGGCTTGGGATTGAGCGCATTGGCGGCGAAACCGAGCGTGAAGGCCTTGAGTGCCGTCTGGCTGCTTTTGACCTGAACACCACCCTCGCCTTCAGCCGACGGCAATTCCGTCTTGCCGGCGCGCAGCGCCTTGATGCCGATATAGATCAGATAGGCGACGCCAAGCCACTTGACGATGTTGAAGAGATAGATCGACTGGGAAATGATGAGACCAAGCCCGAGGATCGTATAGGTGACGTGGAACATCAGCGATGTGCCGACACCGAAGCTGGTGATGATGGCCTGCCTGCGCCCATGCACCATGGCCTGGCGCATGACCATTGCCAGATCGGCGCCGGGGGACACGATCGCGAAAGCGAAGATCGCCATCAGGGATGCAAGTTCGATCAAATACTGATGCATCTGAAACAAGCCTCTAGAACATCAACACGAAAAGCATCAGCAGCAGGCCGAGCATGGAGCCGAGCCAGACCAGTGAGCGGATATAAGGCACGCCGGCCAGATAAAGCGGTATGTAAATCACCCGGCAGATCAGCCATATCCACGCGCCGGTCAGTGCCAGTCCGGATGGATCGCCGGCCATGATGACGCCGAAGGCGAGTGCTATGAAAGCGGGATAGGTCTCCCGGAAATTTTCAGACGCGCGGGCTGCACGGCCGGTAAGCCTGCCTTCCGGTTTCTTCTCCGCATCCCGCGGGCCGGCATTCCAGTCCAGCCCCAGTTCCCGCGTCGCCGTCATGGCTTGCAGCATTACATGCACCACAAGCAACAGGACGCTGAGACCGATCAACGGTAAAAAGGGGGAAGCGGCAAGAAATGTCGGCTGCACTTTCGCTCTCCTGATGCGATTTCAGCGGGACCTCAGTTGAAATCCCGCTGAAAGGAAAAGCAAGACCGATTAGAGATCGAGAACCAGACGTTCCGGATCTTCCAGGCTTTCCTTGACGCGAACGAGGAAGGTCACGGCTTCCTTGCCGTCAACGATACGGTGATCGTAGGAGAGCGCAAGATACATCATCGGGCGGATGACGACCTGACCGCCGATGGCGACCGGACGCTCCTGGATCTTGTGCATGCCGAGAATGCCAGACTGCGGCGCATTGAGGATCGGCGAAGACATCAGCGAACCGTAAACACCGCCATTGGTGATGGTGAAGGTGCCGCCCTGCATGTCGGCCATGCCGAGCGAACCGTCGCGCGCTGCCTTGGCGAGGCGACCGAGTTCCTTTTCGACGCCGGCGATGGAGAGCTGGTCGGCATCGCGGATGACAGGAACAACGAGACCCTTGTCGGTGCCGACAGCCATGCCGACGTGACAATAGTTCTTGTAGATGATGTCCGTGCCGTCGATTTCAGCGTTAACAGCCGGCAGTTCCTTCAGCGCGTGGGTCACGGCCTTGGTGAAGAAGCCCATGAAGCCGAGCTTGACGCCATGCTTCTTCTCGAACACGTCCTTGTAACGGTTGCGCAGGTCCATGACCGCGCTCATGTCCACCTCGTTATAGGTGGTCAGCATGGCGGCGGTGTTCTGTGCGTCCTTCAGGCGGCGGGCGATGGTCTGGCGCAGGCGGGTCATCTTCACGCGCTCTTCGCGAACCTGATCCTGCTCGGCGGAAACCGGACGGGGAGCAGCAGCAACCGGAGCCGGCGCGGCGGCAGGCGCCGAAACGCCCTTGGCGACAGCGGCGAGAACGTCGCCCTTCAGAACCTGGCCACGCTTACCGGAACCATCGACCTGATCGGCAGACAGGTTGTTTTCAGCAAGCAGCTTGCCGGCGGCAGGTGCCGGCGGCATGCCGCCGGCGGCGGGCGCAGCAGCGGTTGCTGCGGGTGCCGGTGCGGCAGCGGCAGCAGGCTTTGCAGCCGGTGCGGCGGTCGCAGCGCCAGCAGCACCTTCGGCGATCTGGCCGAGAAGCGCGTCGAGACCGACGGTCTCGCCGTTCTGTGCAACGATTTCGGTCAGCACGCCGGAAGCGGGCGCCGGGACTTCGACGGTAACCTTGTCGGTTTCCAGTTCAACGAGAGGTTCGTCGGCCTTGACGGTATCGCCGACCTTCTTGAACCAGGTGCCGACGGTCGCTTCGCTGACGGATTCGCCGAGGGTTGGTACGCGGATTTCAGTGGCCATGATCTAGTTCCGTTATTCAGGTGTCTTTTTTGCGGGGCGATGCGGGAGAGTTCTCACTCTCCCAGCGCGTCTTCCAGGAACGCAGCAAGCTGCGCCAGGTGCTTGGACATCAGGCCGGTCGCCGGAGAGGCGGCAGCCGGACGGCCCGTGTAACGGACCTTCTGGTACTTGGCGTCGATATGCGCCAGAACCCATTCCAGGTAAGGATCGATGAACGACCACGAACCCATGTTCTTCGGCTCTTCCTGGCACCAGACCATTTCCGCGTGGCGGAAACGGGAAAGCTCGTTGATGAGCGCCTTTGCCGGGAACGGATAAAGCTGTTCGACGCGCAGCAGGTAGATGTCGTCGATACCGCGCTTTTCACGCTCTTCGAGAAGATCGTAATAGACCTTGCCCGTGCAAATGACGACACGGCGGATCTTCGAATCCTTCTGCAGCTTGATCGGACCATCCTTGATGACCTCCGCATCGTCCCACAGGAGACGGTGGAAGGAGGACTCGCCGGCAAGCTCCGCCAGCGACGAGGTGGCGCGCTTGTGACGCAGCAAGGACTTCGGCGTCATCAGGATCAGCGGCTTGCGGAAGTCACGCTTCATCTGACGGCGCAGGATGTGGAAGTAGTTGGCAGGTGTCGTCACGTTGGCGACCTGCATGTTGTCTTCCGCACACATCTGCAACCAGCGCTCCAGACGGGCAGACGAATGTTCCGGACCCTGACCTTCATAACCATGCGGCAGAAGGCAGACGAGACCGGACATACGCAGCCACTTGCGCTCGCCAGACGAGATGAACTGGTCGAACACGACCTGCGCGCCGTTGGCGAAGTCACCGAACTGTGCTTCCCAAAGCGTCAGCGCATTTGGGCGGGCGAGCGAGTAGCCATATTCGAAGCCGAGAACGGCTTCTTCCGAAAGCATCGAGTTGATGACTTCGTAACGGGCCTGCGTCGGGGCGAGATTGGCGAGCGGGATGTAACGCTCTTCGGTCTCCTGATCGTAAAGAACCGAATGGCGCTGCGAGAAGGTGCCGCGTTCACAATCCTGACCGGAAAGGCGGATCTTGTGACCGTCAACGACGAGCGAACCGAAAGCAAGCGCTTCCGCCATCGCCCAGTCGATGCCTTCACCCGTCTCGATCATCTGCGAGCGGTTTTCCATGAAACGCTGGATCGTGCGATGCGCGGTGAAACCTTCAGGAATGGTCGACAGCTTCTTGCCGATTTCCTTCAGCTGCTTCATCGGCACGCCGGTCTTGCCACGACGCTGCTCATCGGCATTGTCGGCAGCGCGCAGGCCCGACCACTGACCATCCAGCCAGTCAGCCTTGTTCGGTTTGTAGGACTGGCCTGCCTCGAATTCCTGCTCGAGATGGGCGCGCCAATCGGCCTTGACCTTCTCGAAATCACCTTCGGTGATCAGGCCTTCCGCAATCAGGCGGTCGGCATAGATGCGGGCGACGGTCTTGTGGCCACGGATGACCTTGTACATCTTCGGCTGCGTGAACGCCGGCTCATCGCCTTCGTTATGGCCGAAGCGGCGGTAACAGAACATGTCGATGACGACAGGCTTGTGGAACTTCATGCGATATTCGGTCGCAACCTTGGCCGCATAGACAACAGCTTCCGGATCGTCACCGTTGACGTGGAAGATCGGCGCTTCAATCATCTTGGCGACGTCGGACGGATAAGGCGACGAGCGCGAGAAGGCCGGGTTCGTCGTGAAACCGATCTGGTTGTTGATGATGAAATGCATGGTGCCGGCAACGCGATGACCGCGCAGGCCGGACAGGCCAAGAATTTCAGCAACCACGCCCTGACCGGCAAAAGCGGCATCACCATGTAGAAGCAGCGGCAGCACCTTGGCGCGTTCGGAAAGCGGAATGATGTCGCCGTCCCACTGCTTGGCCAGTTGGTCCTGCTTGGCGCGCGCCTTGCCCATGACAACGGGGTTGACGATTTCAAGGTGCGACGGGTTGGCCGTCAGCGACAGGTGAACCTTGTTGCCGTCGAATTCACGGTCGGAGGAGGCACCGAGATGGTACTTCACGTCGCCCGAACCCTCGACATCGTCAGGCTTGAACGAACCGCCCTTGAACTCGTGGAACACGGCGCGGTGCGGCTTGCCCATGACGTTGGTCAGAACGTTCAGGCGGCCACGGTGGGCCATGCCGAGAACGACCTCTTCCAGACCTTCCTGGCCGCCGCGCTTGATGATCTGTTCCAGCGCCGGGATCAGCGATTCACCGCCATCGAGGCCGAAACGCTTGGTGCCCTTGAAACGCACGTCGAGGAACTGTTCGTAACCTTCGGCTTCGACCAGCTTGGACAGAATGGCCTTCTTGCCCTCGGGCGTGAAGTCCACACCCTTGTCCGGGCCTTCGATGCGCTCCTGAATCCAGCCCTTTTCTTCCGGGTTGGACATGTGCATGAATTCAACGCCGAGCGTCGAGCAATAGGTACGCTCGAGAATCTCGACCATCTCGCGCACACTCGCATATTCGAGGCCGAGCACGTTATCGATGAAAATCTTGCGATCGTAATCGCTTTCCTCAAAGCCGTAGGACTTCGGCGAAAGCTCGTTGTAATCTTCGACGGCGCTGGCGATGCCGAGAGGATCGAGCTTGGCATGCAGGTGGCCGCGCATACGGTAGGCGCGGATCATCATGATGGCGCGAACGCTGTCACGGGTCGCCTGCAGCACTTCCGCTTCGCTGACGGGCTTGCCGGTAGCGGCGCTCTTCGTCTCTGCCTTTGCCTGAACCTTCTTCTCGATGGCCTTCTCGACCGTGGCCCAGTTGCCGTCGAGTGCGGATACCAGTTCGCCATTTGCCGGGATCGGCCAGTTGGCGCGCTTCCAGGAGGCGCCTTGTGCGGCCTTCTTCACGTCTTCCGGATTGTCGGACAACGCCTTGAAGAAGCTCTGCCACTCCGGCGACACGGAAGAGGGATCCTCTTCGTACCGGGCATAGAGCTGCTCGATATAGGCTGCATTCGCGCCGTCCAGAAACGACGTGATCTGAAACTGCTCGTTCGCTTCTTGCCTTGCCATTGTGTTCCTGCGGACTTGTCCGTCCGCCTCCTCGATGCCGTTACGGCCGTTTCACCGGCCTGCCGCTTTGATTACTGCTGTCTGCCGCCAGGGCGGTATGCTGTTCTGTCTATCGTCTTTGCGGCATCGGGCAGCGCGGCGTTGAAGCCGCACCGCCCGTTACCGGTCTCATGTGGTCTCAGCCCTTGAGGACTTCAACCAGCGTCTTGCCGAGGCGCGCCGGGGAAGGCGATACCTTGATGCCGGCTGCTTCCATGGCTGCGATCTTGGACTCTGCATCGCCCTTGCCGCCGGAAACGACAGCGCCAGCGTGGCCCATGGTGCGGCCCTTCGGAGCCGTACGGCCCGCGATGAAGCCGGCCATCGGCTTCTTGCGGCCCTTCTTGGCTTCGTCGATCAGGAACTGCGCCGCATCTTCTTCAGCCGAGCCGCCGATTTCGCCGATCATGATGATCGACTGCGTGGCTTCGTCGGCAAGGAACATTTCCAGGATGTCGATGAACTCGGTGCCCTTGACCGGGTCGCCGCCGATGCCGACAGCCGTCGTCTGGCCGAGGCCTTCGTTGGAAGTCTGGAACACGGCTTCATAGGTGAGCGTGCCCGAACGGGACACGATACCGACCGAACCCTTGCGGAAGATGGAGCCCGGCATGATGCCGATCTTGCATTCTTCCGGCGTCATGATGCCGGGGCAGTTCGGGCCGAGCAGGCGCGACTTCGAACGGTCGAGGCGGGCCTTGACGCGCACCATGTCCATAACCGGAATACCTTCGGTGATGCAGGTGATGAACGGGATTTCCGCTTCGATGGCTTCGATGATGGCGTCAGCGGCACCTGCCGGCGGAACGTAGATCACGGATGCGTCTGCACCGGTCTTTTCCTTGGCTTCGGCAACCGTTGCGAAGATCGGCAGGCTTTCGCCCTTCGATCCGGTCCAGGTTTCGCCACCCTTCTTCGGGTGAATACCGCCGACCATCTGCGTGCCGTAATAGGCAAGCGCCTGTTCGGTGTGGAAGGTACCGGTCTTGCCGGTCAGACCCTGAACAAGGATCTTCGTGTCTTTATTAACGAGAATAGACATTATTTCCGGTCCCTCAATTAGCCGTTGATCGCCGCGACGATCTTCTTGGCTGCGTCGTCCAGATCGTCAGCAGCCGTAATCGCAAGGCCAGATTCGTTCAGGAGCTTCTTGCCAAGTTCGACGTTGGTGCCTTCGAGGCGAACAACGAGCGGAACCTGCAAGCCGACTTCCTTCACCGCGGCAATCACGCCTTCGGCGATGACGTCGCACTTCATGATGCCGCCGAAGATGTTGACGAGGATGCCCTCGACCTTCGGGTCAGCCGTGATGATCTTGAAGGCTGCCGCAACCTTCTCCTTGCCAGCGCCACCGCCGACGTCGCAGAAGTTAGCCGGCTCTTTGCCGTAAAGCTTGATGATGTCCATCGTCGCCATGGCAAGACCTGCACCATTGACCATGCAGCCGATGTTGCCGTCGAGAGCCACGTAAGCGAGGTCCCACTTCGAGGCTTCGATTTCCTTGGCGTCTTCTTCGGTCTCGTCGCGCAGCGCCTTGACATCGTCATGGCGGAACAGGGCGTTACCGTCGAAGGACATCTTGGCGTCGAGAACGCGCAGATGGCCATTTTCCATGACGATCAGCGGGTTGACCTCGAGGAGAGCCATGTCCTTCTCGTTGAAGGCCTTGTAGAGGATCGGGAACAGCGACTTTGCGTCTTCGGCTGCAGCACCCTCAAGCTCGAGAGCCTTGGAGATCGCGGCAACGTCAGCATCGCTCACACCCTTTTCCGGGTTGATGGCGATGGTGTGGATCTTTTCCGGCGTGTCGTGGGCGACAGCCTCGATATCCATGCCGCCTTCGGTGGAAACCACGAAAGCGACCTGGCCGACCGAACGGTCAACCAGCAGCGAGCAATAAAGTTCGCGGGCAATGTCAGCGCCGTCTTCGATATAGAGGCGGTTGACCTGCTTGCCGGCATCGCCCGTCTGGGCCGTTACCAGCGTGTTGCCGAGCATGTCCTTGGCGTGGGAAACGACTTCCTCGATCGACTTTGCCAGACGAACGCCACCCTTGGCGTCGGGGCCGAGTTCCTTGAACTTGCCCTTGCCACGGCCGCCAGCATGGATCTGGCTCTTGACGACGTAAAGCGGGCCGGGAAGCTGCTTTGCCGCAGCTTCGGCTTCTTCGACCTTGAGGATGGCGACGCCTTCAGCAACCGGCGCACCGTAGCCCTTCAGAAGAGCCTTGGCCTGATATTCGTGAATATTCATGGAATAATCCCTGTTTGGAGCCGCTTGGAATATTACTTCAGCGACGGAGCGATGTTGACGCAGGCTTCGCAAAGACCAGCGACAGCGCCGACGGACTTCTGGAAGGCGGCTTCTTCTTCCTTGTTCAGTTCGATCTCGATGATGCGCTCGATACCGCCGGCACCGATGATGGTGGGCACGCCGACATACATGTCGTCAACGCCATACTGGCCCGAGAGATGAGCAGCGGCGGGCAGAACGCGCTTCTTGTCCTTGAGGTAGGATTCAGCCATTTCGATTGCCGAAGCGGCCGGCGCATAATAGGCCGAGCCCGTCTTCAACAGGCCGACGATTTCCGCACCGCCGTCGCGGGTGCGCTGGATGATCTGCTCAAGGCGTTCGGCGGTCAGCCAACCCATCTTGACGAGATCGGTCAGCGGAATGCCGCCAACGGTCGAATAACGTGCCAGCGGCACCATCGTATCGCCATGACCGCCAAGAACGAACGCCGTGACGTCCTGAACCGAAACGTTGAATTCTTCAGCCAGGAACAGGCGGAAACGCGCGCTGTCGAGAACGCCGGCCATGCCGACGACCTTGTTCTTCGGCAGGCCGGAGAACTTCTGCAGCGCCCAGACCATGGCGTCGAGCGGGTTGGTGATGCAGATGACGAAAGCGTTCGGGGCATATTTCTTGATGCCGGCGCCGACCTGTTCCATGACCTTGAGGTTGATGCCGAGAAGATCGTCGCGGCTCATGCCCGGCTTGCGGGCAACGCCAGCTGTGACGATGCAGACGTCAGCACCTTCGATGGCGGCGTAATCGGAAGCACCGGTGAGCTTCGCATTGAAACCTTCAACCGGGCCGGACTGGGCAATATCCAGACCCTTGCCCTGCGGAATGCCGTCGGCGATGTCGAAGAGGACGATATCGCCCAGTTCCTTCAGGCTGGCGAGATGTGCCAGCGTACCGCCGATCATGCCAGAACCAATAAGTGCAATTTTTTTGCGAGCCATCGAATGCTTCCTCTTGAGCTTCAATTCAATTTCACCGCGCCAAACCGGCAGCCAAATTGTCGCACTTCGATTAGCCCCATTGGCCAAAATTGGCAACAGATTCTTTTGTGATGAATATTTTCAATCGTTTAGATCATTATTTTCTTACGTAAACGTAAGAAAATGCGTCACGAAAGTGTCAAACTTTCTGCCGCTTTTCGTGATGCAGAGCGAGATAATCCGCACTGCGCATCTCAAACAGCCGCGAGGCCGTACGATCGAACTCGAAACCCTCCGTCCCCTTGCGCTTGCCTAGCAAGTCCTCCGGCATGGCTGCGGCAGAGGCAAAAAGCCGGACACTGTGGTCGTAAAGCGCATCGATGAGGATGATGAAACGTTTGGTCTCGTTCCGCTTGTCCGCATTGAGCAGCGGGATATGATCGATGAAGACCGTATCGAACCGATTGGCAATGGCGAGGAAGTCGGAAGCCCCGAGTGGCTTTTCACAAAGGTCGGAAAACGAGAAACGGGCGACCCGGCCGCTGGCACGCGGCACCAGAATGGAGCGGCCCTTCATTGGTATTTCCGTCGGCGCGACGAGATGGCCACCGGTCATGTGACGCCAGGCCATATCCATCGCCTGATCCGCCGAACCGTCGAGCGGCGTGACATAGACCGGCAGGCTTTCCAGCTTTTCCATCCGGTAATCTGTCGGGCTGTCCAACGTCACCACATCCACATACTTCTTAAGCAGATCGACGAAGGGCAGGAACAGGCTGCGATTAAGGCCGTCCTTGTAAAGATTGTCGGGCACGACGTTGGAGGTCGTCACCAATGTGCAGCCATTGGCGAAGAGCTCGCTGAACAGCCGGGCAAGGATCATCGCATCGGCAATATCCGTGACAGTAAACTCGTCAAAGCACAGAAGTTCCGCTTCCGCCAGCAGCTGGGCCGCGACGGGCGGAATGGGATCGGCCTGTTTGGTTTCGCCATTCTTCAGCTTCTGCCGATGCGCATGCACGCGATTATGCACGTCCGCCATGAACTCGTGAAAATGGCAGCGCCGCTTGGAAGAGACGGGCGCCATCTCATAGAACATGTCCATAAGCATCGTCTTGCCGCGGCCGACGCTGCCATAGACATACAGTCCCTTGACGGCGGCGGCAGGCCCGGCCTTGCGCGCAAACATCCAGCCGAGCGCGCTTTTTTTCTTGGCGGGTTTGCGTGCCTTCAGGTCGGCAAGGATACGGTCGAGGTGGGCTGCTACACCGAGTTGTGCCGCATCCGCCTGCAAGGTGCCAGCCGCCGTTAATGCGTTGAGCTGTTCAACGACACTATGATTGTAATCGGGCAATGGCTTCATGGAAAAGCGCTCCGGTCGCGGACACCGACAGGCTTCCGCGACGAATGGAATGGCTCAGAACAGGCAAGGCGATCCGGATACACCGGAAATGCTCTATCGGCTGAGGCTGAGTGGCTGGCCGCTATTGGTCGTTCCGTCAAAGCGCGCATCGGCGCTCTTGTAGACGCGACCGATCGTGTCACCTGCACGGTTCTTGAAGAGAACCATCTTGCCGGACACTTCCCAGGAACCCATAGCCGTCAGCTCGCCGGAGCAGCCACGTGTGCCGCCGCGCGAACCGCTGCCGAGATTGGTGAGCGTCAGGAACATGTCGCAATTTGCGCCACCATTGGAAATGCGCCAGTTGCCGACCATGGATTCCTTGGTGACATCGAGCGCTGTCGTCGGCGGAGCGGCAGAAGCGACATCGGTGCCGCCAGGCGTTGCCGAGGCGGGCGCCGACGGGAACTGGCTGCCCGAAGCGCCGCCGGGCGGTGGCAGGGCGCCGGACTGAACGGAGGGAACCGGCTGCGCCTGCAGCGGCGGCGTATAACCGGGATTATTGCTACCGTTGTTGTTGTAATCGTAGGAGGTACGTTGGCAACCGGCAAGGCTCATTACAACCGCAACGCCCGTCACCACATATCTGAATTGCATATCAAGCTCCCGATTCTCTCGCTTCCGGAAAGACCATGATCGAACAAGAAGGCTGAATTATTACTAAAGCCTTACCTTGCGCAAGCGATGGCCGGGATAATTACCATTTCGGTCAATTTTTACCGAAAATTCCCGGGCCCGGTTGAAAAAAGAGCCGCGGTGGAGACCGCGGCCCGGATAAATCGCCGTCGCCAGCGAATCGCTTTTAGACGCGGCGTTCGACCATCATCTTCTTGATTTCCGCGATCGCCTTGGCCGGGTTAAGACCCTTCGGGCAGGCCTGCGCGCAGTTCATGATGGTGTGGCAGCGATAAAGGCGGAACGGGTCCTCGAGATTGTCGAGACGCTCACCGGTTGCCTCATCGCGGCTGTCGATCAGCCAGCGATAGGCCTGCAGCAGAACGGCGGGACCGAGATAACGGTCGCCATTCCACCAGTAGCTGGGACAGGAGGTGGAGCAGCAGGCGCACAGAATGCACTCATAAAGGCCATCCAGCTTCAGGCGGTCCTCATGGCTCTGTTTCCATTCCTTGGCGGGCGTCGGCGAAACCGTCTTCAGCCAGGGCTCGATGGAACGATGCTGGGCGTAGAAGTTCGACAGGTCAGGAACGAGGTCCTTCACCACGGGCATATGCGGCAGCGGATAAACCTTCACCGTGCCGTTGATCTCTTCCATGCCCTTGGTGCAGGCAAGCGTGTTGGTACCGTCGATATTCATGGCGCAGGAACCGCAAATGCCTTCACGGCAGGAGCGGCGCAGCGTCAGCGTCGGGTCGATATTGTTCTTGATGTAGAGAAGAGCATCGAGAACCATCGGTCCGCAATCGTCGACATCGATATAATAGGTATCGATGCGCGGGTTCTGGCCGTCATCCGGGTTCCAGCGATAAATGCGGTATTCGCGCACATTCTTGGCACCGTCAGGCTTCGGCCAGACCTTGCCTTCGCTGATCTGGGAATTCTTGGGGAGAGCGAGTTCAACCATATCCAGTTCCTCAAATCAGTAGACGCGCGCCTTCGGCTCGATCTTTTTCGGATCGATGCCGTCGGCGATCAGGTCGGTGTGAACCGGGCGATAATCGAGCTTGACGTCGCCTTCGGGGCTGACCCAGGCAAGCGTGTGCTTGCGCCAGTTCACATCGTCGCGACCGGCGAATGGACCATCGACGAAATCCTCACGAGCATGCGAACCGCGGCTTTCCTTGCGCGCTTCCGCGCCATAGACCGTGGTGATCGCGTTCGCCATCAGATTGTGCAACTCAAGCGTTTCGACCAGATCGGAATTCCAGACCATCGAACGGTCGGTGACCTTGACGTCAGGCAGTTCCTTCCAGATGGCGGAAAGACGCTGGCATCCGCTTTCCAGCGATTCCTGCGTGCGGAACACCGCCGCATCGTCCTGCATGGCGCGCTGCATCTTGTCACGCAGCACCGCCGTCGGCGTCGAGCCATTGGCGAAACGCAGGCTGTCGAAGCGTTCCATGATCTTGTCGCAGGCAGCAATGTCGAGCGCGGGAACCGCCGCATCGCGGTCGATAACCTGTGCAGCGCGAATGGCGGCGGCACGGCCGAAGACCACGAGGTCGATCAGCGAGTTGGAGCCGAGGCGGTTCGCACCATGAACCGAGGCGCAACCGGCTTCGCCGACAGCCATCAGGCCGGGCGCGATACGTTCCGGGTTGTTGGCATCGGCATTCAACACTTCACCCCAATAATTGGTCGGAATGCCGCCCATATTGTAGTGAACGGTCGGCAGGACCGGGATCGGTTCGCGCGTCACATCGACACCGGCGAAAATCTTGGCGCTTTCGGAAATGCCCGGAAGACGTTCATGCAGGATCGCAGGATCGAGATGATCGAGATGCAGGAAGATGTGGTCCTTGTTCTTGCCGACGCCGCGGCCTTCACGGATTTCCATCGTCATGCAGCGCGACACCACGTCACGCGAGGCAAGGTCCTTCGCGGACGGCGCATAACGCTCCATGAAGCGTTCGCCTTCGGAGTTGACGAGATAACCGCCTTCGCCGCGTGCGCCTTCGGTGATCAGGCAGCCCGCGCCATAAATACCGGTCGGGTGGAACTGCACGAATTCCATATCCTGAAGCGGCAGACCGGCACGGGCGATCATGCCGCCGCCGTCGCCGGTGCAGGTATGGGCAGACGTTGCCGAGAAATAGGCGCGGCCGTAACCGCCGGTCGCCAGAACCACCATCTTGGCGGAGAAGCGATGGATCGTGCCGTCATCGAGGTTCCACGCCACGACGCCGGTGCAGCGGCCATCCGCCGACATGATCAGGTCGAGCGCGAAATATTCGATGAAGAATTCCGCATTGTTGCGCAGCGACTGGCCATAAAGCGTGTGCAGAATGGCGTGGCCGGTACGGTCGGCGGCGGCACAGGTGCGCTGCACGGGCGGGCCTTCACCGTAATTCTGCATGTGACCGCCGAACGGGCGCTGGTAAATCTTGCCTTCGGCATTGCGCGAGAAGGGCACGCCGTAGTGCTCCAGCTCATAGACAGCCTTCGGCGCTTCCATGGCGAGATATTGCATCGCATCAACGTCGCCCAGCCAGTCGGAGCCCTTCACGGTGTCGTAAAGGTGCCACTGCCAACAGTCAGGCGTCATGTTGGTGAGGGATGCTGCAATGCCGCCCTGCGCCGCAACCGTGTGGGAGCGCGTCGGGAAAACCTTGGTGATGCAGGCCGTGCGGAAACCCTGTTCCGCCATGCCGAGCGTTGCGCGCAGACCCGCGCCGCCGGCGCCCACCACGATCACGTCATAGGAGTGATCGACATAGGTGTAAGCTTTGCCATTCTGGGAAGGTGAACTGATCGATGCCATGGCGGAATTATCCTGCGAATGCGATTTTCAGAATGGCGAAGATGCAAAGACCGCCAATGAGAACCGCGAAAAACGTATTGAGCATCAGAAGAACGAGCTTCGAAACCTCGGCGTGAATATAGTCTTCAATGATGACCTGCATGCCGAGCTTCATGTGGATGAGGCCGGAAACCAGCACCAGACCCATGATAACGGCAACAAGCGGGTTCGACAGCGCCGCGACGACTTCCGCATAGGGCGCGCCGGCATACTGGATGAGGAAGACCACGAAGAAGATCAGCAGCGGAACGTTGGCAACCGCCGTCAGTCGCTGGCGCCAGAAATGGTCGGTGCCTTCCTTGGCGGAGCCGAGGCCGCGAACCTTTCCGAGAGGGGTACGCATATCCATGATAAATCTCCTCAGCGCACGATAAGGGCGACGACCCAGATCAGCGCGGTCAGACAGATCGACACCACCCACGAGGCCTTTGCCAGCTTGGTGGTAAAATGCTTTTCGAAGCCGTATCCCAGATCCCACATGAAGTGACGAAGACCACCCACCAGGTGATGGACGAGAGCCCATGTATAACCAATCAGGATAAGCCTGCCGATGATCGTGCCCATCGCCCAGTTGACCCAGTCGTAATAGGCCGGGCCGGAAGCAAGCGCGATCAGCCACCAGGCAACCAGCAGCGTTCCGAAATAAAGTGCGCCGCCGGTGATGCGGTGCACGATGGATGAGACCATCGTCGGAATCAGCTTGTAAACTTGAAGATGCGGCGACAGAGGCCGGTTATTTGTCAGATTCGCCATCAGAACCTCGCGGCGTTTTCCCGTGCGCCCTTCAAACCGGACGCCCCCAAGCAACTACACATGACGAAAGAATGTGCATTGCACCAACCGCGACGTTTAATCACATGGGGGCGTCACGACAAGCATATTTCAAGACCGATTCGAATTTAATCGATTGGTTCACGAATTTTTTTTGGATTTTTTTGCCTCAAAATAAAAAATCGAGCGTTTCCAAGATTTACACCCTCGAAATATTTACCTTTACGTAATTCATAAATCGTGTAATTTACCTTTGATTAACCAAGAAAATCCGGAGAATGAGGCTCATGTTACAGCGCCGAATCGCCGCTCTGACCACGATGATCGCAGGCGTCATTTTCACCGTAATGCCGCCCGCAGCGGCAGAGGATTTTCACGGCCGCCATGATTATCGGCATCAACAATCGCGGGCAAGTTTCTCTACCGACGGGTTGCCTTCCACTCTTCCCGGCGGCACCTATGTAGGGGCGATATCGGGGCTTCGCATACGCGGCAACGGCAATTATTTCGCGGTAGGCGGTCGGCTTGCGCGAAACGGCGCAGGCGTAACAACGGCCGCGCAGTTTGCGCCCAAAGCGAAGATAATAAATGTTCGTGCCGAAACCGCCAGCAATGCCTGCGCCTACGAGCATGGCGTCTGCATCATCCGGCCTTAAATCAAACAATCAGACAAAACGCCAAACGGTGGTCTTCTTGACTTCGCTGTCTTCCAGAGCCCGCGTCACCGGAACCTGATAGGTAGCCTCGGCGAAAAGCCGCTGTTTGGGCAGATAAGCCCGCCCCGGATCGCCGACAAGCACGCTCACGCCCTTCGCCGTCAATTCCAGAAACCATGGCAGGAGAAGGTCGGCGAAGGCGCGATCGTAAAACACATCTCCCGCCAGCAGAACATCCGCCTCTACCGGTTTGCCAACCAGATCAAGGCCAGTAAACCCTATATCCACGCTGTTGAGCGCCGCATTCAACCGAATGGCGGTTTGCGTCCACGGGTCGATATCGGCGGCGAGAACCCTGGCTGCGCCGGCCTTTGCCGCAGCAATAGCGACTAAGCCGGAGCCACTGGCGAAATCCAGCACGCGCTTACCGGAAACGCTTTCAGGATGATCGAGAACATAACGGGCAAGCCCCTGCCCGCCGGCCCAGGCAAAGGCCCAGAAAGGCGGCGGCAGACCGATCTCTTCCAGCTCCTCCTCCGTCTTCAGCCACAGCTCATGAGCTTCGGTGGCAAGATAAAGGCGCAATTCCGGCACATGCGGCGGATGCATGATCGCAGCATTGTCGAGAATGAAGCGTTCGGGATCAGTCTTCACCGAAGGATCAGTCCGGTGACTTCGGCGGATTGGCAAGGCTGCCCATGCGGCAGACCTCGAGATATTCCTCTTCCGTCACGGGCTGCACGGAAAGCCGCATGGAGGTGACGAGCGACATCTTCTCCAACTTGGGGTTGGCCTTCACATCCTTCAGCGAAACCGGCTGCGGCATATCGCAAACGGCGCGGATATCCACGCAGTCCCATTTCAGATCGCCTTCGGCAGTCGAGTCCGGATGCGACAATGCGCAGACTTCGACGATGCCGACGACATCCAGCCCCTCATTGGAATGGTAGAAGAAACCCTTGTCGCCGATCTTCATGGAGCGCATGTTGTTGCGCGCCTGATAGTTGCGCACGCCGGTCCATTCTTCACCCGCCTCGCCCTTGGCCTTCTGCATCTCCCAGGACCATTTGAACGGCTCGGACTTGTAAAGCCAGTAATTCGCCATGCCCGCTCAAGCTCCCGGATTGTTGAAGACCCAGTTATAGGGCTTCACATCGACGCTTTCGAACAGGCCGGCCTTTGCATAGGGATCGGCATCGGCCAGCGCCTTCGCCGCATCTATATCAGCGGCTTCAACGATCACGAGGCTGCCATTCGGCTTGCCTTCGGCATCCAGAAACGGGCCGGCGATCTTCAGCGTGCCCTCGGCATTCAGCTTGTTCAGATGCTCCAGATGGGCCGGGCGCGTTTCCATACGCACGTTCAGATGGCCAGGCTTGTCCTTGCAGACAAAGGCAAACAGCATTTCAGTCTCCTCGCTAGAGCATGTCTCCCAAAAGTGTCAGCGGTTTCGGGACCAGGACATGCGTAAAAACTATTCAAAGGCCCCACCCTCATTCGGTGGTAATGGGCCGTGTCATCAATTGTTGCATGGCGCTCGCCACATCCAGATTTCCGTCGATGATGGCAGCCACCGCTTCGGTAACCGGCATGTCGACGGCGTGACTTTCTCCAAGTCGGGCGGCGACGGCAGCCGCAAAAGCGCCCTCCACCAACCCGCCGGACATGTCCTTGCCCTCACCCCGGCCAAGCGCGATGCCGAAACGCAGGTTGCGCGACTGGTGGCTGGTGGCCGTCAGCACCAGATCACCAAGACCGGAAAGACCGCGTACAGTATCAGCCTTGCCGCCCATGGCGACAATGAGACGCGACATCTCGGCAAGCCCGCGCGAAATCAGCGCCGCCCGGGCGGAATCGCCAAGACCCGCGCCTTCGACGATGCCGGCGGCGATGGCGAGAACATTCTTCAGCGCCCCGCCAAGCTGCACGCCGATGCGGTCAGTGGAGGCATAAAGCCGGAAGGTCCTGCCGGAAATCGTGGTCGCCAGCCGTTCGGCAACCGCTGCGTCTTCCGCCGCAATCGCCATGGCGGTCGGCAGCCCGCGCGCGATATCCGCCGCAAATCCCGGACCGGAAAGGACCGCAATCGGGTGATGCGGCAGTTCCGCTTCCAGAAGCTCCGTCAGCAGACGACCGGAGTTGCGGTCGATGCCCTTGGCGCACGTGACGATGATAGAGTCATTAGCCAGATAAGGACCGTAATGACGCGCCGCATCCGCATGGGCCTGCGAGGGCATGGCGAAGAGCACGATACTGGCGCCAGCCAGCACATCCGGCTCGGCCGAAAATTCAAGCGCATCCGGCAGCTCGACACCCGGCAGAGCCGCATCGTGAACACGATCAACCTTCAGATCGGCCATCAGCGATGCATCACGGCCGAGCAGGGTGACGTCATGCCGGTTTTCCAGCGCAATGACGACGGCAAGCGCGGTTCCGAAGGCGCCAGCACCGATGACGACGATTTTTTCCCGCTGCATCAGGCCTTGGCTCCCCTTTTGCCGAAACCGATCAAAGTCTCCGCATTGCCATCAAGTGGCCAGCGGGAGCGCGGCGGTATCTCCAGCGGATCTGCCTGCCTGCCATCCGCCATGCGCTCCAGTCCCGCCCAGGCGATCATCGCGGCATTGTCGGTGCAAAGCCGGTGTGGCGGCGCAACGAAACGGAAGCCATGCGTATCGCAAAGCGCCTGCAGCGTCTGGCGGATTTCCTGATTGGCCGCAACACCGCCGGCCACGACCAGCGCCGGTTTGGTTTCCAGATGCGGAAACTCCTGGCTGAAGCGGACAAGGCCGCGGCCAATGCGATCCTTGAGGGTGCGCGACACCGCTTTCTGGAAGGACGCGCAGATATCGGCAATATCCTGCTCCGAAAGCGGCGCGATGGCTGTTGCGGCCTGCCGCACCGCCGTCTTCAATCCGGAGAAGGAAAAATCCAAACGGGTTTCGCCGACCATCGGACGCGGCAGCGGAAAACGGTTCGGATCACCCTTCACTGCCGCCTTCTCGACCGCTGGGCCACCGGGATAGGGCAGGCCTAAAAGTTTCGCGGTCTTGTCAAAGGCCTCACCCAAAGCGTCATCGATGGTGGTGCCCCAGCGCTCATAATCGCCGACGCCACGCACCAGCACCAGCTGGGTATGCCCACCTGAAACCAGCAGCATCAGATAAGGGAAGGAAAGACCGTCCGTCAGCCGCGCCGTCAGCGCATGGCCCTCCAGATGGTTGATGGCGTAAAGCGGCTTGTCTGCCGCCATGGCAATCGCCTTGCCCGTCATCAGCCCCACCAGCAAGCCGCCGATAAGGCCGGGACCGGATGTGGCGGCAATGGCGTCGATATCGGCAAGTGTCACGCCCGCCTGCTCCAGCGCCTCTTCCACCAGCGTGTCCAGCGCCTCGACATGGGCGCGCGCAGCAATTTCCGGCACCACGCCGCCATAGGCGCTGTGTTCCTCAAGCTGCGACAAAACGACGTCGGAGACGATCTCGCCACGACCGTCCGCATGCCGAACCACAATGGATGCAGCGGTTTCGTCACAACTGGTCTCTATGCCGAGGATACGAAGAAAGGGGGTCATCAAATCTGTTCGTTCATTGCGATCATGCGCTGAGTTGGTCTAAGACAACTCCGGTAACAATGGATAGACGCGGATGCAAACAAAACCTTTCCGAATCGGCACGCGCGGCAGCCCGCTGGCGCTCGCACAGGCTTACGAGACGCGCAACCGGCTGATGTCGGCGCATGGCCTGCCGGAAGACATGTTCGAAATCGTCGTGCTGTCCACCAAGGGTGATCGGATAACCGACCGCGCTCTGTCGGAGATCGGCGGAAAGGGCCTGTTCACGGAAGAACTGGAGAGCCAGCTTCTGTCCGGCGAACTCGATATTGCCGTGCATTCCTCCAAGGACATGCCGACCGTTTTGCCCGAAGGCCTCTATCTTTCCGCCTTCCTGCCACGCGAAGACATGCGCGACGCCTTCATCGGCCGCACCGCGCCGAAGCTTCTGGAGCTGCCGCAGGGCGCCGTTGTCGGCTCCGCCTCCCTGCGCCGTCAGGCGCTGATCCGCCGCCTGCGGCCAGATCTGAGCGTCATCGTTTTTCGCGGCCTGGTCGATACCCGCCTGCGCAAGCTGGAAGAAGGCCAGGCGGATGCAACGCTTCTTGCCTTTGCCGGCCTGAAAAGGCTCGGCAAGGAGAATGTCCCGACGGAAATTCTCGATCCGAAGGAATTCCCCCCTGCGCCGGCGCAAGGCGCGATCTGTGTGGAAAGCCGCATCGGCGATACGCGCATGGACGAGCTGCTTGCCCCCATAAATGACAGGCCGACTTTTGACGCCGTGACCTGTGAGCGCGCCTTTCTGGCCGCGCTTGACGGCTCCTGTCGCACGCCGATCGCCGGTTATGCGACCTGCGACGGCGAAGATCTGCATTTTTCCGGGCTCATCCTTACCCCCGATGGCCAGACGAGCCACGGCATTGAAATCTCCGGCAACCGCAGGGACGCGGAAAAACTCGGCCGACAGGCCGGCGAAGACGTGCGCGCCAAGGCGGGCAGCAATTTCTTCGAAGGCTGGAGCTGAGCCGATGCGGATCGTCGTCACCCGGCCGCAGCGTTCGGGCGAAAGGACGGCCGCAAAGCTTGAAGCGCTCGGCCATGAGCCGGTGCTTCTTCCGCTGTTTCATCCCATCCATCATGGCGAACGCGCCATCTCAGCGCTATCCGCCCCGCTGGCGGCCATCGCGGTAACCAGCGCAGAGGCATTGCGGGCGCTGGATACATTCGGAGAGCAGCTGGCACCGCATCTGTCGAAACCACTTTTTGCCGTCGGTGGAGCAACAGCGCAAGCGGCGAAAAATACCGGCTTCGGGCAGATATTCACCGCCTCCGGAGATGCCTTGGGTCTGACGGCGCTGGTGACGGAGCACCGCGCTCTTCTTTCCGAAGGGCAACCCCTGCTCTATCTCGCCGGCAGGCCACGTGGCTCCGTCTTCGAGGAAGGCCTTGCCGCAGCGGGCATTCCCTTCAGAACGGTCGGCTGTTACGAGATGCTGCCCTCGAACATCCCCGAAACCATGCTTGAAACGGCCCTTCTCGACACCGCTGCCGATGTAGTCCTGCTCTATTCGTCCGAAGCGGCACGGGCCTTTTTTAGCCATGCGTCGGCGGAAAAATATGCGGCAGCGCTGGCGGCGGTCCAGTTCATCTGCATCAGCCGCAACGTGCTTTCTCTGGTTCCGGAAATTTTCCGCTCACAGGCCATCGCCGCCGAAGAGCCGAGCGAGGCGGCGATGTTCGAACTTCTGTGCCAGCACTCTGGAACCTAATTGGCGTTCGCCCCTTTCCTTTGCCGCCGTCACTGACTAGGTTTAGAGTACTGCAGGCAGAAATGAGGTTGTCATGGTATCGGGAAAGCCGCCACGCCACTCCAAGTCCAAAGCCGAACCGGTCACAATCGACCTGGACGCAAAAGACGTGAAAGCAATTTCCGCCGATGGGGACGCTGCCAGGATGGACGAAAAGCCCGATGACAAAACGCCGTCGTCGCCTGTAGAACCGGGCGCTCCGGCAACGAAGCCTGAGGCAGCCGTAACGGGCAATCCCGCCCCCATCTGGGACCAGCCCGGGAAAACCCCTATCGAGCCCGAGCCCAATGTTGGCAAAGCGGACCCCGCAGCCGCCGAACCGAAGGCCGAGCCCCCCGGGGACAAGCAGAAAGAGCCGGTATCACAGGCCACTGTTCCGCCCAAAGCCGAGGCAAAACCGACCACGGATACAGCCGGAACGAGTGCCGCCGCAACCGCTGCTGCGGCTTCGAAACCGGCCTTCGGCTCCACCGCCTCCTCCAGCACATCCGGCAACACCTCCGCTGCCAAACCCTCGACCACGACCTCGTCTTCGGGACCGGCCAAACCGTCCACCCCGCAGCAGGCGGACCGCAAACAGGCGGCGACCTCCGGCCTTATCGCAGCGGGTATCGTCGGCGGCCTCATAGCACTCGCCGCCGCCGGCAGCATGCAATATGCAGGTATACTGCCCTCCTCCAATTCCGGAAGAGCCGGAAGCGATGAGATCGCTGCACTGAAAACCGATATCACCGGCCTGCGGCAGCAACTCGCCAATGCCCCGGCAGCCGATACCTCGGCACTGGAACAGCGCATCGCGACGCTCGAAGGCGCAAAGGGTGAGGCCCCGCAGGTGGATGGGCTTTCGGAAAAAGTCACCGCGCTGGAAGCCGCCCTGCAATCGGAACGATCCGCACAGGCCTCGGCAACGGCGGAACTGACGCGCCGCCTTACCGATGCGGAAACCAAGATCAACGAACCACGCGACGATATCGAAGTCGCCCGCGCCATCGCCTCGGCCGCGTTGAAGGCCGCGATCGATCGTGGCGGGCCGTTCCTGACGGAACTCGACACGCTCTCCAAGGTCACGCCTGACGATCCAGCCATCACATCGCTGCAATCCTTTGCCGCAACCGGCGTGCCGTCGCGGTCGGAGCTGATGCAGAAATTCCCTGATGTCGCCAATGCGATGCTGTCGGCCATCAACCAGCCCGACCCCAATCAGGGCATCATGGAGCGCCTGACAGAAAGCGCCTTTTCGCTGGTGAAGGTCCGCCCGGTCGGAAATATCGAGGGTGAGACACCCGACGCCATGATCGCACGCATGGAAAACAAGCTGCGCAACGGTGATCTGCAGGGCGCAGCACTTGAATGGAACGGGCTTCCAGAGGCGGCCAGGACGGCATCCACCGATTACAAGAAATCTCTGGATGCGCGCATCGAGGTCGAAAATCTGGTCGGCGGCACATTGAACCGCGCCATCACCAGCACCGGCAAGCAGGGGTAAGGGCATGACCAGAATTCTGACTTTCGCCCTTATCGTTCTGGCGCTTGGTTTCGGTTTCTCTTGGCTTGCGGACCGGCCGGGCGTGCTTTCCATCGTCTGGCAGGGCCAGCTGATCGAAATGAGCCTGATGGTCGCCGCCTCGATCATCGCGGCGCTGGTTGCAGCCGTCATGCTGGTCTGGTGGATCGTCAACGCCGTATGGACCTCGCCCAATGCCGCCCGCCGCTATTTTCGTGCCCGCAAGCGCGACCGCGGTTACCAGGCGCTCTCCACCGGCCTCATCGCCGCAGGCGCCGGCAACGCCATCCTCGCCCGCAAGATGACGGCCCGCACGCAAGGATTGCTCAACGCCGATCAGGAGCCGCTGATCCACTTGCTCGATGCGCAGGCCGATCTCATCGAAGGCAAATATGACGAAGCGCGCCGCAAGTTCGAAGCCATGGCCCGCGATCCCGAAACCCGCGAGCTTGGCCTTCGCGGCCTTTATATCGAGGCGCGCCGTCAGGGTGCATATGAGGCCGCCCAGCAATATGCCGAGGACGCGGCGGAAAAAGCCCCCTACCTGCCCTGGGCAGCCCAGGCGACGCTGGAAAATCGTTGTCGTAACGGACAATGGGATGACGCGATCCGTCTGCTCGATCAGCAGAAGGCAGCCAGCGTCATCGAACGCGGCGAGGCGGAACGGCTGAAAGCCGTGCTTCTCACCGCCAAGGCCGGCGAAAAGCTGGAAAGCGATCCGGTCAGCGCGCGCGAGGATGCCAAACACGCCCTCAAGCTCGCAAAGAGCCTCGTTCCGGCAGCGCTGATCGCAGCAAAATCCTATCTGCGCGAAGACAACCTGCGCAAGGCCGCCACGGTTCTGGAGCCCGTGTGGAAAATCGATCCGCACCCGCAGATCGCCGAGCTTTATGTCCGCGCCCGCAGCGGCGATACCGCCATCGACCGGCTGAAACGCGCCGAGCGGCTGGAAAGCCTGAAGCCCAACAATATCGAATCCCTGTTTGCCGTGGCGCAGGCGGCGCTCGATGCCAAGGAATTTGCCAAGGCGCGGGCCAAGGCAGAAGCCGCAGCCCGCATCGAGCCGCGTGAAAGCATCTTCCTGCTGATGGCCGATATCGAGGAGGCTGAAACGGGTGATCAGGGCCGGGTGCGTTACTGGATGGCGCAGGCGCTGCGCGCGCCGCGTGACCCCGCATGGGTGGCGGATGGCGTCGTTTCGGAAAAATGGCTGCCGGTTTCGCCAGTGACCGGCCGTCTCGATGCCTTTGAATGGAAAGCACCTTTTGGCCAGCTCGAAGGTCCAGTCGAAGACCTGACAATCGAAAATGCGATGGCCGCAGCACCCGCAAGGGCGGAACCGGTTGCGAAAACAATCGTCGTCGAAGCTGCTCCCGAGCCTCGCGCTGAGCCGAAACCCGTTCCCGCCGAACCGATAGAGGTCGCGCCTACCGTATCGGCTCCGAAGGAGAAAAAGCCCGCCACTATCGAAGCGCCCGTTGAAACCAAAGCAGCGGACGAGAAGGCGGAAGCCGTACCCTTCTTCGGCGGCGCGCCGGATGATCCCGGCGTCAAGAAACCCGGCGCAGAAGCCGAACCCAAGACCCGGCTCAAACTCTTCTGACGAACAGGATATCGATGCTCAACCGGATTCAGTCGTTTATTCAAAACCTCGTCGGCCCGCATACGGATGATTTCAGCCCGGATGATTTAAGGGTGGCAGTCGCCGCCCTCTGTTTTCAGGTAATGGAAGCGGATGGCACCGTCTCGAAAAGCGAGCGGGACCGCCTGCGCGAAATCCTTCAGGATTATTACCATCTCGATTCCGGCAAGCTTGATGCGCTTCTCGCCGCCGGTCAGGAGGCGGGCAAGGAAGCTGTTGATTATTACCGCTTCACCACCGATATCCGTCGCCATCTCGATGAAGATCAGCGGGTGGAGCTTATTGGCATATTATGGGATATTGTTTACGCTGACGGCGAACGAAGCGAAATGGAAGACCATGTGATCTGGCGAGTTGCCGATCTGCTTGGTGTTTCAGTGCGCGACAGGGTTCTGCAACGTCAGCAGGCCGCCACGAGGTCCGGGCCGGCTGAAGAAAGCGAAAACCACGACGATGCTGTTTGACCCTTCCAGGCAACAGGGAAAACAACCTTCGCTGCTCATCGTCCTGCATCAGGAACGTTCCACGCCCGGCCGCGTCGGCCAGATGCTGGTGGAAAAAGGGTATCGGCTGGATATAAGGCGACCCGCACTCGGCGACGACCTGCCGCAGACACTCGAGAAACACGCGGGCGCCATCATCTTCGGCGGCCCAATGAGCGCCAATGACCCGCATGATTATGTCAAAGCCGAAATCGACTGGCTGAAGGTTCCGCTGAAGGAGAACAAGCCCTTTCTTGGCATCTGTCTTGGCGCGCAGATGTTGTCCAAACATCTGGGCGGCAAGGTTGAGGCCGACCGGGACGGCAAGGTGGAAATCGGCTGGTATCCGCTTCACGCTACCGAACACGGACGGCTTTTGATGCCGCATTGGCCGAAGATGGTTTATCATTTCCACAAGGAAGGGTTCGAGCTGCCGCGCGGAGCCGAGCTTCTGGCATCAGGCGAAACCTATCCCAACCAGGCTTATCGGTATGGTAAAAATGCCTGGGCGCTACAGTTTCACGCCGAACTCACCCGCGCCATGATGCACAGCTGGGTGGTGCGCGGCGCGCAGCGCTTTGGCATGCCGAATGCGCAGGTCGGCAGCCAGCACCTTGAGGGCCGCATGTTGTTCGACACGCCGCTCCGCTCTTGGCTCAGCAATTTCCTCGATCTGGTTTTTGAGGGCAAGGCCCAGCGCTGAGGCCCGTTGCCGTCAGCGCGGCGCATCCAGATTGTCGATCTTGCGCAGTTTCGAAAAACCGAGCGCCCAGATAACCGCGACAGCAAGCGTGCCTGCTCCACCAATGACGACGGCAGGCACCGCCCCGACGACATGCGCCATGGTGCCGGCACGGAATTCACCCAGCTCGTTCGATGCACCCACAAACACCATGTTCACCGCATTCACACGCCCGCGCACCTCATCCGGCGTCCAGAGCGCGATCAGGGTTTCCCGCACATAAACCGACACCATGTCCGATGCGCCCATGACCACCAATGCAACAATCGACACCCACGCGGTTTCGGAAAGACCAAACACGACAGTAGAAATGCCGAAGAGGCCAACACCGACAAACATCAGCAGGCCGGCATGGTGGCGGATGGGCCTGAAGGCCAGAATGACTGCAACGGTAATTGCACCAATGCCGGGGGCGGCACGCAACAACCCGAGACCCCATGGCCCGAGCGTCAGAACTTCCTTGGCGAAAATCGGCATCAGGGCGACTGCGCCGCCCAGCAGTACCGCGAAGAGGTCGAGCGAAATGGCGCCAAGGACGATTTTTTCCTGCGAAATGAATTTGAAGCCTGCCAGCATTGTTTCGAGGCTGATGGCTTTCGCCGGGCCGCGTTGTTCCGGCTTGCGGATTGTCACCGCCAGCGTCGCTGACACGATGAAGAGCATGAATGCCACAATGTAGGCGACGGAAGCGCCGAGACCGTAAAGCAAACCACCCGCAACCGGGCCAAGAATGGATGCCATCTGCCAGGAAGAAGAATTCCACGCTATGGCGTTCGGCAAATCCTCGACGGGCACAAGATTGGGTGCCAGCGATTGAACCGCCGGCCCCATGAACGCCCGCTCAATTCCGAACACGACCAGAATGGCGAAAACCGGCCACGGAGAAAAGCTGTGCGTCAGCGTCAAACCAAGCAGGGCGGCGGCGCAGCCAGCCGCGACCACAAGGCAAACGGCCATGATACGCCGGCGATTGTGTCTATCGGCAACTGTTCCGGTAACGAGGATCAAAAGCAGCGACGGCAGAAACTGAAAAAGCCCGATCAGACCGAGATAAAAGGCGTTACCGGTCACCTCGTACATCTGCCAGCCGACTGAGACGCTGACAATCTGGATGGCGAAGGCTGAAAAAAAGCGGGCGCTGAAGAAGCGACGATAGGAACTATGCCGGAATGCACCGAAACGGTTTTCGGCAGAAGGCAGGGACATCGGCTGGGTGCTCTCGAGAGAATATGAGACGTTTGCAATAGAGCGATATCACAAGAATCGCCAGCCCTATTGGCGCAACACTTGCCGGTTCACCAGCGAATGTCTAAATGTCTTGCAACCAAGATACGGAGATATTGATGCTTGCCCTGTTTCAGACCATCGATCTGGCTTTGAACCTCTACACGTGGGTGCTGATCGCCAGCGCCATTTTTTCCTGGCTGTATGCCTTCAACGTCATCAATTCCCGCAACCAGTTTGTGAATGCCATCGGCAGCTTCCTGGTCAATGTCACGGAACCGGCCCTGCGCCCCATCCGCCGCATTCTGCCCAATCTCGGCGGCATCGACATTTCGCCGATCATCCTGCTGCTGATCATCTTCTTCATCCGCTCCTTCATGTGGAACACGCTTTATCCGATGACCGTTTGAGCGGCTGCTGGCAGAAACACGATGATCATGTCCGCCTGTCTATTCGCCTGACGCCGAGCGGCGGGCGGGACGCGATTGACGGTGTGGAGCAGCATGCGGACGGACGCGCCTATCTGAAAGCCCGCGTCAGCGCCGTGCCGGAAGACGGCAAGGCGAACAAGGCCCTGATTGTTTTGCTGGCAAAAAAACTCAGGCTGCCCAAATCGTCCATCACCATCATTTCAGGCGAAACAGCGCGCAAAAAAATCCTCCGGATCGACACCGACCCGGAGGATTTCGAAAAGCTCTTTAAAAAGCTGACAGATTAAGCCGATCAGCCCTGCGCCTTGTAGCGCTCAATGGCTTCGACGATCAGCTTCTTGGCGACGTCGACATCCTGCCAGCCGCCCATCTTCACCCACTTGCCGGGCTCCAGATCCTTGTAGTGC
Organism: Agrobacterium tumefaciens; assembly: GCF_005221385.1. Taxonomy (NCBI): domain Bacteria; kingdom Pseudomonadati; phylum Pseudomonadota; class Alphaproteobacteria; order Hyphomicrobiales; family Rhizobiaceae; genus Agrobacterium; species Agrobacterium tumefaciens. The sequence goes on from NZ_CP039903.1 coordinate 2,538,740, forward strand.
TCGAAGAAGTGCTCGATCTGCTTCAGCGTGATTTCCGGCAGGTCGGTGTAGTTGTGAACCTTGTCGTAACGGCGCGTCAGCTTCGGAGCCGGAACAGCGAGGATTTTCTCGTCCTTGCCGCCATCATCTTCCATGATCATCACGCCGATGGGACGGACGTTGATAACACAGCCGGGAACCAGCGGGCGGGTGTTGCAGATGAGAACGTCGATCGGGTCGCCATCGTCGGACAGCGTGTGCGGCACGAAGCCATAGTTACCCGGATAGGTCATCGGCGTGTAGAGGAAGCGATCAACGATCAGCGCACCGGCGTCCTTGTCCATCTCGTACTTGATCGGATGGCCACCGACCGGCACCTCAACGATAACATTCACGTCATCCGGCGGGTTCTTGCCTATGGAAATTGCATCGATACGCATTCGCTTCCCTCAATTCGACGGGTTGGATTTGGTTTTCGATACTGGGAAAGTCGCCGCATTGCAACATGGCTTTGAGCGGATTAGGCAGAATGCGGGATTTGAGGTTATCGCGATTACGCATGGCGACGGGAAAAACCACACCAATACGCAATCAATCCGCAGCTTTTGTCAGTTCCAGACGAAACCAACCTTGCGTAACGACTTGCCGCCGAAATCTTCCATACCTTCGGCAATGTCTCGGCCGCCGTGCGAACGGAAGAACCGATTGGCGACGTCACTGTCTTCGAGGCACCAGACGACGATGCCATTGCAGCCAAGCGATGTCAGCAGCCTGCGGGCCTCCGTAAACAGCAGCGAGCCGAGCCCGATGCCCTGATATTCCGGCCGCAGATAAAGTTCGTAAATCTCGCCGTCATGCGGCAGCCCACGCGCCCGGCTGAGGCCCAGCGTCGCATATCCGGCAACCACACCGGCCACTTCCACCACCAGCATGGTGGCGGAGCCTCTGGTCGCCTTCTTCCACCAGATTTCGCCGCGGCGTTCCAGCATCTGCGTCAACGGCCGGTGCGGGATCAGCCCCGCATAGGCCTGTTGCCACGACAGACGGTGCGCTTCGGAGATGGCGCGCGCATCATGCGGCTCGGCACGGCGAACATCGATGGATAACGTTTTCATAACGCGATTCTGGCCCCGGCCACGGAAACTTGCCAGTCATAAAGGTTAACACCGGCAAGCTTACCCACAGCCTATTCATGTGGACGACCAGCAAAAATTAACGCATCCTTAACCTTTGACACAAGCACCTTTCGACTCATGCACACATAAAAACGAATGCATAAAAAAACCCGGCTCGAAGCCGGGTTCTTTCAAATTCGTAATAACAAGCCGCAATCAGACAGCAAGCTTGGCCTTTTCGAAACGCTTGCGGTCGTTGGCATCGAGGAACATCTTGCGCAGACGGATGGACTTCGGCGTCACTTCCATCAGCTCGTCTTCCTGGATCCAGGAAAGAGCGCGATCGAGCGTCATGCGGATCGGCGGGGTCAGCTTGACGGCTTCATCTTTGCCGGCGGCGCGAATGTTGGTCAGCTGCTTGCCCTTCAGCACGTTCACTTCGAGATCATTATCGCGCGTGTGAATGCCGATGATCATGCCAGCATAAACCTTCTCACCCGGCTCGATGATCATCGGGCCGCGATCTTCAAGGTTGAACATGGCGTAAGCGACGGCTTCGCCCGAACCATTCGACAGCAGAACGCCGTTGACGCGACCAGCGATCTGGCCCTTGAAGGGCTGATAATCGTGGAACAGGCGGTTCATGATTGCGGTGCCGCGCGTGTCGGTCAGCAATTCAGACTGGTAGCCGATCAGGCCGCGGGTCGGGGCGTAGAACTTCAGGCGAACGCGATTGCCGCCGGAAGGACGAAGCTCGGCCATTTCAGCCTTGCGCTCGGACATCTTCTGAACGACGACGCCGGAATGCTCTTCATCAACGTCGATCACGACTTCTTCGATCGGCTCCAGCAGGGTGCCGTTCTCATCCTTGTGCATCACGACGCGCGGACGCGACACAGCAAGCTCGAAGCCTTCGCGGCGCATGGTTTCGATCAGAACGGCCAGCTGCAATTCGCCACGGCCGGACACGAAGAACGAATCCTTGCCTTCGGCTTCTTCAATCTTCAGCGCAACGTTGCCTTCGGCTTCCTTGAACAGGCGGTCGCGGATAACGCGGCTCGTAACCTTGTCACCTTCGGTGCCGGCAAGCGGGCTGTCATTGACGATGAAGGACATGGTAACGGTTGGCGGATCGATCGGCTGCGCGGTCATCGCCTCGGTGACGGAGGGATCACAGAAGGTGTCTGCGACAGTGCCCTTGGAAAGGCCGGCGATCGCAACGATGTCGCCCGCATGAGCCTCATCGATCGCGGTGCGCTCGATACCGCGGAATGCGAGAATCTTGGAAATACGACCGGTTTCGATCGTCTTGCCGTCCTGGCCGAGCACCTTCACGGCCTGGTTCGGCTTGATCGAACCGGAGGCGATACGACCGGTGATGATACGGCCGAGGAAGGGGTTGGCTTCAAGGATCGTGCCGATAAGACGGAACGGGCCTTCTTCGACCTTGGGCTCCGGAACATGTTCGAGAACCAGGTCGAGCAAGGGTGCAAGACCCTGATCCTTCGGACCTTCCGGGTTGACGTTCATCCAGCCGTCACGGCCGGAACCGTAAAGGATCGGGAAGTCGAGCTGCTCGTCGGTGGCGTCGAGGTTCGCGAAAAGGTCGAACACTTCGTTGATGACTTCTTCATGACGGCCATCCGGACGGTCGATCTTGTTGATCGCGACGATCGGGCGAAGACCAACCTTAAGCGCCTTGCTGACCACGAACTTGGTCTGCGGCATCGGGCCTTCGGACGAATCGACCAGAACGATCGCGCCATCCACCATCGACAGGATACGCTCGACTTCACCGCCGAAGTCGGCGTGGCCGGGGGTGTCGACGATGTTGATGCGAACACCCTTCCACTCCACCGAGGTCGCCTTGGCGAGAATGGTGATGCCACGTTCCTTTTCGAGATCGTTGCTGTCCATCACACGCTCGGCGACGCGCTGGTTGTCGCGGAACGAGCCGGACTGCTTCAGAAGCTCGTCCACGAGCGTCGTTTTTCCATGGTCAACGTGCGCGATGATCGCGATGTTGCGAAGTGCCATTGTTCAAAATCTCTGAGGTTGGGCGCTACTATCGTGAGATGCGCCAATTTAGTTTGGCGCGCTCATAACCTTTTTTTTGCAAATGCGAAAGGGGGGGCTTGTCATAAGCCCCCTGCGCTCCGGTTCTAGCTCAGAAATATGACAGTCTTTTATAGCGTGCTCTTATACGAGGCCGCGCTTCAACAGCATGGCGTCCGGGCTCGGCATCTTGCCGCGGAAGGCAAGATAGGCCTCCTCCGGATCGATGGAACCGCCGACAGAATAGATATTGTCCTTCAGCCGGCGCGCCATCTCACCATCAAAGGCATTGCCGGTTTCCTCAAATGCGGAAAACGCATCGGCATCCAGCACCTCCGACCACATGTAGGAATAATAACCGGCGGAATAACCGTCACCGGAGAACACATGCTGGAAATGCGGCGTCGCATGCCGCATGACGATGGATTTCGGCATGTTGAGCGCGGAAAGCACCTCACCCTGCACGGCCATTGGATCACCAACGCTGTCGCGGGTGTGAAACGCCATGTCGACAATGGCCGAAGAAGTAAATTCCACCGTGCTGAAACCGGCATTGTAGGTCTGCGCGGCCAGAACCTTGTCCAGCAGCGCTTTCGGCATCGGCGCACCGGTTTCATAATGCAGGGCATATTTTTCCAGGATTTCCGGAACCGTCAGCCAATGTTCGTAAAGCTGCGACGGCAATTCGACGAAATCGCGCGAGACACCCGTTCCGGACACGGAAGGGTAAGTAACATCAGACAACATGCCATGCAGCGCGTGGCCGAATTCATGAAACAGCGTGCGTGCATCGTCGAGCGAGAGCAGTGCCGGTTTTCCTTCGGCCGGTTTTGCGAAATTGCAGACATTATAGATGATCGGTATTTCGCCGATGGTGCCGTTCTTCAAGGGCAGCTTGTGCTGTGACTGGAACGAGCTCATCCACGCGCCGGAACGCTTGGAAGGACGGGCGAAATAATCGCCGAGGAACATGGCTTTCAGATCGCCCTGTTCATCGCGGATTTCGAAAACCCGCACATCCGGATGGTAGGCGGCAACGCCCTTTGCTTCCACGGCGCGAATTCCGAAGAGCCGGTTGGCCACATCGAAGCAGGCCTCGATGATCTTTTCCAGTTGCAGATAGGGTTTCAACTCAGTCTCGGAGAAGCTGAATTTCCGTGTCCGCAATTTTTCTGCATAATGACGCCAGTCCCATGGCAAAACCTCGTGGTTCCTGCCTTCCTCGGCAATGATGGCGGCAAGCTCGGCCTCTTCTTCAGCGGCGCGAAGAACTGCCTTTTCCCAGACCTGACCGAGAAGGCCGTTCACGGCGTCGGGCGTTTTTGCCATTGTGTCGTCGAGCTTATAGGCGGCAAAATTCGCGTAACCGAGAAGCTTTGCCTTCTCCTCACGCAGTTCGAGTGTGCGATGGACGATCTCGCGATTGTCGGTCTCGCCACCGTTTTCACCGCGCGCCGCCCAGGCCTTGAAGGCTTGTTCGCGCAAATCCCGGCGCTCGGAAAAGGTCAGAAAAGGCTCGATGATCGAGCGGGAAAGGGTAACGGCGAATTTCCCGTCTTCGCCATGCTCGCGGGCAGCACCCGCCATCGCATCGCGCAGAAAGCCGGGAATGCCGGCAAGCTCCTCTTCCGTGGCAAGTAGCAGTTTCCAGCTCTTTTCATCCGCCAGCACATTCTGCCCGAAGCTGGCGCCAAGACCGGCAAGCTCCTCGTTGATGGTCGCCAGCCGTTCCTGCCGGTCCTTCTGCAACTTGGCGCCGGAGCGCACGAAACCCTTCCAGTGGCGTTCGAGAACACGCTTTTCCTCGCCCGTCAGCCCGAGGGAATCGCGCTTCTCCCACAACGTATCGATACGCTTGAACAGGGCCTCATTCATGCCGATCTTCGAATAGTGCCGCGACATTTTCGGTGCGATTTCCCGCTCCAGTGCCTGAATGGCGCCATTGGTATGCGCCCCCGCCTTGTTCCAGAACAGGGCTGAAATGCGCGAAAGTTCGTCGCCTGCTATTTCGAGCGCGGTCACGGTGTTTTCAAACGTCGGCGCCTGAGCATTGCCGGAAATCGCGTCGATTTCCCGTTCATGCGACAGAAGGGCAGCTTCGAAGGCCGGAGCGAAATCCTCATCCTTGACCGCATCGAATTTCGGCAGACCGTTGTGACCGTTCCAGGTAACGAGTGCGGGATAAAGCGCGGTCTTGGATGGCATTTCATCTTCCTTGTACAATTCCGGTTTAAACCCATATGGGCACGCCTCCACCGCCAATTCAATATCCGGAATTTGGTGTGGAATACGCCAATGTCTGCACGGCAAAGTATTGACCGGAGCCGCGGCGACATGATCTGGTTTATTGAAATAATATCCCATGATGGAGATATGTATTATGGAGATTTATTCTTTAAGGTCCTCTAATAATTTCCTTTTCAGGGACAATTCCAGAAATGCCAGATCCGTGGGCAATACCGATTTCGGCAAGGCGGCCAAATCCGATGCAGGTGCAGGTTTCGAGGAGACGGTAAAACGCATCGATTTCACCCGCATCAGCCCGCGCGAATTGCGCGAAATCGCCCGGGAATATTACGATGCGGGGAAAATCGGCCACGATACCTGGCTTGAGCTTTCCTCCGAACTGCCGGTGCAGACGCTGAACGCCAAGGGTGAGGTAATCGACATATCCGACGTGACCGATGATACGGATTTCGACTTCCTGTCGTATTTTTCCGACCGGGCCGAAATCGCCAGCTCCATCGGCACGGCGGAAGAGGCGCAAAAAATGCAGGACGTCCTGTCTTTTTTTGCTTTGGCGTAACGATCTTCGACTATCTTTTTGAGCATATAGCAACCGAACTGACACATACTTTACTCGATTTTCGACAATATGATTTGTGTACCATTGATTATCGCCCGGAATTTAGTAAGGCTGACTTACGAAAAGGCGAAGCATGGGCACGAAACGCGAAAAAGATTCATTGGCATTTTTGCTGAACAGCGGCGCGCGTCTGCTGAACAGTGCATTTGAGCGCCGCATTTCCGAAGCCGGACTGGGCTTGACCCCCGGCGAGGCAAGAGCATTGCTGACGGTTGCCGTCGTTGATGGCAGCAAACAATCTGACATCGCCGCCCGCCTCGGCATTGAGCCCATGACGATCTGCGCCTATCTCGACAAGCTGCAATCGCTTGACCTCATCGAGCGCCAGCAGGACCCGCAGGACAGACGTTCCAAGCGCATCGTGTTGACGAAAACCTCCGCCGACATGCTTGAAGCCGTGCGGCAGGAAATCGACCAGCTGGTTCGTCACGCCACCCAGGGTCTGAACGAGGAAGAAGTTGCGCTCTTCCGCAGCTTCCTGCAGACACTTCGTAACAATCTGCAGCCGGAACAGCCGAGCCAGAACAGCTGATCGCAATGCCGCCAGAAACGATCATGTCCAGAAAGCGTACGGCAATACTGGGTGCGTTACTGACGGCGCTGGCGCCCATTTCCATGGCGATCTATACACCTGCCATGCCGGAGCTGACACGGGTTTTCGCCACCACCGAGCCCGCCGTCAAACTCAGCCTGTCGCTTTATTTTGCCGGTTTCGCCATCGCCCAGTTGATAGCCGGACCGGCATCCGACGCTTTTGGACGGCGAAAGGCCAGCCTGTTCTTTCTTTCAATCTTTCTCGGCGGCGGGCTGCTTGCGGTTTTTGCACCGACGATTGAAGTCCTGCTTGTCGCCCGGCTGGTACAGGGCATCGGCGCCTCCGTCGGCATGACAGTGGCGCGCGCGGTGGTCCGCGACCAGTTCACCGGCGCTGACGCCTCCAGCATCATGAACCTCATCGGCATCATGCTGGCCGTCGGCCCGGCCATGGGACCAACAATCGGCGGGCTATCCCTTGCAGCCTTCGGCTGGCAATCGGTGTTTTTCCTCATGGCCGGTCTCGGGGCCATAGCCATCTTTTCGGTCGTGGTCTTTCTGCGCGAAACGACAGTCCCGGACAGAAACCTGATCCGCCCCCGCCGTCTCCTGTCTACCTATGGCACATTGCTCACACAGCCACGTTTTCTTCTTGCCGCACTCGTGCTCGGCGGTTCCATCGGCGCGCTTTATGCGCAGGCCACCATGCTGACCTTCATTCTCATCAATGAAGTCGGCATGACCCCCACCGCATTCGGCATCGGCATGCTGATGCAAACCGGCGCCTATTTCTTCGGCTCCATCGCCCTGCGTTATATCGCGCCGCGATTGGGTGACCGCCGTTCAGTCATACTTGGTCTCTGTTTTTCGGCAACAGGCGGTCTCCTCATCCTGCTGTCGGTATTCCTGATACCGCCATCCTTCCTTTCGATCATGGGACCCGTGGCGGTCGCGACAGTCGGCATAGCCTTGCTGACGCCATCCATGGTGACGGCGGCCCTTGCACCGTTCCCGCATATTGCCGGTTCGGCCTCGGCGATGATGGGCTTCATCCAGATGGGATCGGGTTTTGCGGGTGGTGCGGCAGCCTCGCTCATCGGCTCACCTTTGACCGGCTTCGGCATCATCATTCCGGTGATGGAATTCACCGCCGTCGTCAGCTATATCGGCTTCCGCATCGTCTCCAGAAGAGAGACATGAAAAAACCCGCCGGCGTCGCAGCCAGCGGGTTTCATTATTTCCACGACAGCAGAATTATTTGCTGAGGTTACGCTTGGCGAGCGTGCGAAGACGCAGTGCATTGAGCTTGATGAAGCCTGCCGCATCCTTCTGGTCGTAAGCGCCGTGGTCGTCTTCGAAGGTCACCAGCGCGTCGGAATAAAGCGACTTTTCGCTCTCGCGGCCGGTTACCATGACATTGCCCTTATAGAGCTTCAGCGTCACTTCGCCTTCCACATGTTCCTGGCTCTTGTCGATCAGCGCCTGCAGCATTTCGCGCTCCGGCGAGAACCAGAAGCCGTAGTAGATGAGTTCAGCGTAACGCGGCATCAGATCGTCCTTGAGATGCGCTGCACCCCGGTCGAGCGTGATGGATTCGATGGCGCGATGTGCGGCAAGCAGGATCGTGCCGCCGGGCGTTTCATAAACGCCGCGCGACTTCATGCCGACGAAACGGTTCTCGACCAGATCAAGACGGCCGATGCCGTTTTCACGACCGTAATTGTTGAGCGTGGCGAGAAGCGTCGCGGGCGACATTTCGACACCATTGATGGAGCAGGCGTCGCCCTTGCGGAAGCCGACTTTAATGACGGTTGCCTTGTCGGGCGCCGCTTCCGGGGAAATGGTGCGCATATGCACATATTCAGGCGCTTCCCGTGCCGGGTCTTCCAGAACCTTGCCCTCGGAAGAGGAGTGCAGCAGGTTGGCGTCAACCGAGAACGGCGCTTCGCCCTTCTTGTCCTTGGCGACCGGGATCTGGTTCTGTTCGGCGAATTCCAGAAGGTCGGTACGGCTCTTGAACGCCCAGTCGCGCCACGGCGCAATGATCTTGATGTCGGGGTTCAGCGCATAGGCCGAAAGCTCGAAACGGACCTGGTCGTTACCCTTGCCGGTGGCGCCATGGGCAATGGCGTCAGCGCCGGTCTTCTTGGCGATCTCGATCAGGTGCTTGGAAATCAGCGGACGGGCAATCGAGGTGCCGAGCAGATAGACGCCTTCATAAACGGCGTTGGCGCGAAACATCGGGAATACGAAATCGCGCACGAATTCTTCGCGGACGTCCTCGATGAAGATTTCCTTGATGCCCAGCATCTCGGCCTTCTTGCGCGCCGGCTCAAGCTCTTCGCCCTGGCCGAGATCGGCAGTGAAGGTCACGACCTCAGCGCCGAGTTCCGTCTGAAGCCATTTCAGGATGATCGAGGTGTCGAGACCGCCGGAATAGGCGAGAACGACTTTCTTAACGTCTTTCGGAAGTGCCATAGTGATGTCCATCTGCATGATGACGGCATCCGGGCACCGCCATTTCCTTGGGATTTCGGCACTTTTACAGTGCAACCCGAAATGTGTGAAGCGCTTTTCCGTGAGATAAGCGACAAAACAATTGATGGGGGCGTCTGGCGACGGGTGATGACAGGCCGCGCCGCTGGGAACGAAGCGATTGTCACATGCATTTAGAAAATTCGCGCTTTATCATGAAGCGGCGCGATCGACTTGAAGACCGTGAATGAAGCCACTCAGGTTCAGGCAACGTTGCAAACCGCTGGAAACAGCAGAAACGACGCGAAGGAGAAACCTATGACAACCATCCACCCTGCATTCAAGGAAGATAATGTCGCTGTCATAACAGGTGCGGCATCCGGCATCGGACTTGCCGCCGCCCGCAAATTCGCAAGCTTCGGCATGAGTGTCGTGCTCGTCGATCTCGACGGTGAAAAGCTCGCCGCAGCGCATGCGGATATTCTGAACGTCGCCAAGGACGGTGAAGCGCAGATCGTCACCATCCCGACCGACGTATCGAAACTTGATGAGCTGGAGGCGCTGGAACGCGCCGTCATCCAGCGTTTCGGACGCATCCACGTCCTCATGAACAATGCCGGCATCCAGCCCGGCAGCGCCATTTTCGGACCACAGGCCAATTGGGAAAAAGTCATCAACGTCAATCTGATGGGGGTGGTGAACGGCAGCCGCGTCTTTGGCCAGGGCATGGTTGCCCATGGCGAGGCGTCGCTCATCATCAATACCGGCTCGAAGCAGGGCATCACCACGCCGCCCGGGGATCCCGCCTATAACGTCTCCAAATCGGGTGTCAAAACCTTCACGGAGGCACTTCAGCACGAATTGCGCAATATTCCCAACGGCGCGGTTTCTGCCCACCTGCTGATCCCCGGTTTCGTCTTCACCGGCCTGACCGCCAATGGCAGGACGGAAAAGCCGCAGGGCGCATGGACCGGCGAGCAGACAGTCGATTTCATGATCGAGAGTATCAGCCGGGGCGATTTCTACATTCTCTGCCCGGATGGCGAAGTGGACCGCCCGACGGACGAGAAACGCATTCTCTGGGCGGCGCAGGACATCGTCCAGAACCGCCCGCCGCTTTCACGCTGGCACACGGAATATTCCGCCGCCTTCACCAGCTTCCTGAAAAACTGAATGTTCTCGGCCGCCGCGATTTGAAAATTGCGGCGGCTTTCTAATTGATCAGCTGCTTTCGCGCCAACGCACCGGCGCGCAAAAACATTGGCAGGAACACGAAATCGCGTTAAGCAACGGCATCATTTGCCGCTTTCATGGGTGCCGCGATGGATTTCGTTCCGAGCCTGCCAACACTTATCGCCTTCACCATCGCCATTCTGCTTTTGGCGGTGACGCCGGGGCCTGACATGACGCTCTGGATCAGCCGGTCGCTGCGCGAGGGCCGGACAGCGGGTTTCATGACGCTTCTGGGAACCAATATCGGCATCACGGTGCACACGATGCTGGTCGCTTTCGGGGTCGCCGCCCTCATTGTCGCCTCGCCGACGGCCTTCATGATCCTGAAGACCGGCGGGGCCGCCTATCTGGTCTGGCTCGCCATTCAGGCGATCCGCAAGGGCTCGGATTTCGTGATGGTCAAGACCACCGGCGAGAAAGCCCAGTCCTCCCTGAAATCGGCGCTCCTGAACGGCATCTGGGTCAATCTCCTGAACCCGAAGATCATCATCTTCTTCATGACCTTCCTGCCGCAATTCGTCAGCGCGTCCGATCCGCATGTCACCGGCAAGCTTATTTTCCTAGGGCTCTGGTCGATCATCGTGGCGCTGCCGATCGGCATCGGCATCGTGATTGCCGCAGATGTTCTCTCCGCCTGGCTGCAACGCAACCGGAAGGTTCTGCGCGGACTGGATTACACGATCGCCGGCGTCTTTTCGCTTTTCGCCGTCAAGATTTTCTTCACGCAGACGCGCTGAGCGCAAATAAAAAAGGCGCCCGAAGGCGCCTTTGGGAATGATCAGCCGATCAAAAGCTCGTCGTCATCCAGCTTCTGGCCGCGTATCTTGCGGAACATGTCGATCAAATCCTCGACTTCCAGGTCCTTGCGGCTGTCACCGGACACGTCGAGTACAATTTCACCGGCATGCAGCATGATCGTGCGGGTACCATAATCCAGCGCCTGACGCATGGAATGCGTGACCATCAGCGTTGTCAGCTTGCGCTCCGACACCACCTTGCGGGTCAATTCCATCACGAACTCCGCCATGCCGGGATCGAGCGCTGCCGTATGTTCGTCGAGCAGCAACACATCCGAACCGGAAAGCGTCGCCATGACAAGCGACACTGCCTGTCTTTGCCCGCCGGACAACAGGTCCATGCGATCCTTCAGTCGGTTTTCGAGACCGAGATTGAGCGAGGCGATACGTTCTCTAAAGAAATCCCGCCTGCCGCGTCCAAGCGCCGACAACAACCCGCGACGCTCGCCGCGCGACGCCGCCAATGCCAGATTTTCTTCGATGGTGAGTGCGCCGCAACTGCCCGCAAGCGGGTCCTGAAACACGCGTGCCACCCGACCGGCCCGGCTGGCGGTCGGCTTACGGGTAACGTCGGCACCACCAATCATCACCTTGCCCGCCGTCGGCAGCACGTCGCCGGCCAAGACGCCGAGAAGCGTGGATTTGCCGGCGCCATTAGAACCGATGACGGTGACGAAGGAGCCATCCTCGATGGTGAGATCGATCTTGGCCAGCGCCTGCTTTTGCAGCGGCGTGCCACGTCCGAAGACGACCTGAATATCGGAAAGGGAAATCACGATGTTGCTCCCCCGCGGCGCAGTCGGGGCAGGATCAATGCGATGGCCACCAATACCGCCGTTACGAAATTGAGATCGGACGCCTTGAGACCGAGCACATCGCTCGACAAAGCGAGCTGGATGGCAAGACGATAAGCAATGGAGCCGAAGACACAGCCGATGAGCGCGATCAGAATGCCGCGTGCGCCAAACAGCGTCTCACCGATGATGACGGCCGCAAGCCCGACAACGATGGTGCCGACACCGGAGGTCACATCGGCAAAGCCGTTGGTCTGTGCAAACAGCGCACCGCCGAGTGCAACCAGCGCATTCGAAAGCGCCATGCCGAGATAGATCTGGTTGCCGGTCTTCACGCCCTGCGCCCGCGCCATCCGCGCATTGGCTCCCGTCGCCCGCATGGCAAGGCCCGCATCGCTTTCAAGAAAACGCCAGACGAGAATGACCGCGATCAGCACCAGCGCGCCGACGAAGAGCGGCCGCACCAGATATTCGGAAAGGCCGAGGCCGTAAAACGGCGATACCATCGTATCCTGATTGAGCAGCGCCACATTCGGCTTTCCCATCACCCGCAGATTGACGGAAAACAGCGCGATCATCGTCAGGATCGAAGCAAGCAGGTTGAGGATTTTGAAACGAACGTTGAGCGTTGCGGTGACCATGCCCGCAGCGGCACCGGCAACCATCGCAACCGCCGTCGCCACCCAGGCATTCAGACCGGCGATGATCAGCACGGCGGCAACGGCAGCGCCGAGCGGAAACGAACCGTCCACGGTCAGGTCAGGAAAATCTAGCACCCGGAAAGCGAGATAGACGCCAATCGCCACAAAAGCGAAGACCAGTCCCAGCTCCACGGCACCCCAGAAGGCGATTTGGCTCACGGTAATGTCCTTGTTATTGCCGCCATCAGGCGGATACGGGCACCGTCTCGTGCCACGTAAAACGGGCGGCGTAATACCGCCGCCCGCAATTCAGTCTGGTTTCGGTTCAGTCGATGACCTTGGTGGCGCGCTTCGTCACGCTTTCAGGGAAGGTGACGCCAACTTTTTCGGCAACCTTCTTGTTGATCACGAGATCGGTGCCAACAGCGACGGTTGCAGCAATGTCGCCCGGCTTTTCACCCTTGAGGATGCGGACAACGACGGCGCCGGTCTGTTTGCCAACGTCGAAATAGTTGAAGCCGAGGGCTGCAACCGCACCACGCGCGACGGAATCCGTATCAGCGGCATAAAGCGGGATCTTGGCTTCGCTCGCAACGCCCGCTGCCGCCTCGAAAGCAGAAACGATGGTGTTGTCGGTCGGAACGTAGATCACATCAGCCTTGCCAACCAGAGCGCGCGTCGCGCCCTGAACTTCAGCGGACTTGGTGGCGACGGACTCGACGACCTTCAGGCCAGCCTTCTCGGCCTCGGCCTTCAGCAGGGCGAGCGTCGAAGCGGAGTTGGCTTCGGCCGAGTTGTAGATGAAGCCGATGGACTTGGCGTTCGGCGAAATTTCCTTGATGAGCGCCAGATGTTCGCCAACCGGCAGCATGTCGGAAAGGCCGGTCACATTGCCGCCGGGCTTTTCCATACTCTTGATGAGCTGTGCGCCGACGGGATCGGAAACCGCCGTGAAGACAACCGGAATGTCACGCGTGGCCGCAACGACAGCCTGAGCCGACGGCGTGGAGATCGGTACGATGACGTTGGGCGCATCGCCGACGAACTGGCGCGCAATCTGCGCCGCGGTGCCGGGATTGCCCTGCGCGGACTCGTAGAGGAATTTGAGGTTCTCGCCTTCCTTGTAGCCAGCTTCGGCAAGGGCAGCCTTGACGCCGTCACGGGCAGCGTCAAGCGCCGGATGTTCAACAATGGCGGTGACGGCAACGGTGACGTTTTCAGCCTTGGCCGGCAGAACGATGGCGCTCGCAGCAGCGAGAGCCAGAATGAATGCGCGCATGGATATCCTCCTGTTGGTTCCCTGTTTTCGTCTTTCTAGGAACAAGACAGACCGAAATCAATCGGAGAACCGCCGGAAAACCAGCTTTATGGCGCAAATGCGGCTGATTCAGTCATCCGCACCGTGATTGGCGATCATCATCGCCTCGAAAGCCAGCCTTTCGGTCTTGCGCATGCGTTCAGATTCCGACTTCAACTGGCCGCAGGCAGCGAGAATATCGCGGCCCCGCGGCGTGCGGATCGGCGAGGCATAACCCGCCTGATTGATGAAATCGGCGAACTTCTCGATCTGCGCCCATTCGGAGCACTGGTAGTTCGTGCCCGGCCACGGATTGAACGGAATGAGGTTGATCTTGGCTGGAACGCCCTTCAGCAGCTGCACCAGCATCTTGGCGTCTTCCAGGCTGTCATTGACGTCCTTCAGCATCACATATTCGAAGGTGATGCGGCGGGCATTGGAAAGACCCGGATAGTTGCGGCAGGCCTCGATCAGTTCCTTCAGCGGATATTTCTTGTTGATCGGCACCAGCATGTCGCGCAGATCGTCACGCACCGCATGCAGCGAAATCGCCAGCATCACGCCAATTTCGTCACCGGTACGAAAGATTTCCGGCACGACGCCTGAGGTGGACAGCGTCACACGTCGCTTGGAGAGCGACAGGCCGTCACCATCGGTCGCGATCAGAAGCGCGGTCTTAACATGCTCGAAATTATAGAGCGGCTCGCCCATGCCCATCATCACGATGTTGGACACCTTGCGGCCTTCGCTCGGCACATAAGCGCCGACCGGTGTCGAACCATCGGGAAAATCGCCGAGCCGGTCACGCGCGAGCAGCAGCTGGGCAAGAATTTCCTCGGCCGTCAGGTTGCGCACCAGGCGCTGCGTGCCGGTGTGACAGAAGGAACAGGTGAGCGAACAGCCGACCTGGCTCGAAATGCACAGCGTGCCGCGACCCTCTTCGGGAATATAGACCGTCTCGATTTCGACCGGACGTCCCGCACCGCGCGGTGGAAAACGCATCAGCCATTTGCGGGTGCCATCATTGGAGATCTGCTCCTCGACGATTTCTGGACGGGCGATGGTGAAGGCCGCCTTCAGCTTCTCGCGAAGCTCCTTGGCGACATTCGTCATGTTGTCGAAATCCGAGACGCCGCGCACATAAAGCCAGTTCCACAACTGGCTGACGCGCATCTTCACCTGCTTTTGCGGCACGCCGATCTCGGCCAGCGCCTCGCCCATTTCCTCACGCGTCAGGCCGATCAGCGACGGCTTTCCGGACATGAGATCGCTATTGGCGATCAGCGGGGTTTTGACTGCCAGGCCGGCAGGGGCTTGCATTACGGACATCACGCTATCCCATCGTTCCATGCATCGCACGACCGGCCTGTCTGATAGGCGGAAAATCGTCTGCATGTCGAGAAAATCAAAGGCGGAGCACTTTTCGCGCATCCGCCTGTCAATGTTGCCGCGCCTTTAGCATCAAACAAGCAAAAACGCAAATGGCCGGTCGATGACCGGCCATTATCAAACGCGATAAAGCGTCAGGATTACTTGCAGCTCTCGATCTGCTTGAGAGCAGCCGAAATACCCGAGAGCGAATAGGAATAGGATGTCGCGGTGCCGCGACCGGAAACCGCCTTGACCGTCATCGACTTGCCGCCCTTCATCGCAGCCACGAGAGCGGGCTCTTCGGCAGCGTTTTCAACCCAGGCAGCCTTGTCCTTGGTGAACATGACGAAGTTCTTGTTGTCGATCGTCACATTGACCTTGGAGCCCTGCTTCAGCGGATAACCCACCATGGCCTGCGGCTCATAGGAGATGTTCTGGCCGGGACGCTGCGACACGATGAAGAAGATATCGCCGTGATCGACGCTCGCCGGTTCCTTGGCGGTCGGAATGGAAAGAACGTAGCAGACGGTGCTGTTGCCCGATTTGTACGAATAGGCACCCCAAGCATTGAACTGCTGGATGCGCGTGGGCGACTGTGCAGATGCTACGCCGACGCTGGTCAGCAAAATGGCCGCTGCGGTTGCTACACTTCTTACAAACATAGAATTTCCTGCCGGGTTATTGTCTTCCATTAGCCCGAAGCAGCGGCGGGCTCCATTTTCTGGATCGGCCACGTTCAGGTGCGGATCGTCTTTTCTCATTGTGGTCGGGAAGCGGTTACCAAACCGTCAACAACACGCATAAAATGCCTAAAACGTCTTGCAGTGTTACAGATTGGCGACTCCCCGCACCCTGAAGGAAGGGCGCGGAACGACCTTCCTTCATGTGTATGACACACAAATTCAGGCAAGAATTTGTCACCCGTCAGGCTGCGTCGGGCGGGCACATCACAGAGGCGTTACCCGGCTTCCTGCTGTCTCTTCAGCATGGCATCCGCCGCATCGTAATGCTCCATCTTGATATGGGCGCGGATCATGGCGAGCGCGGCAGTGATGACTGCGATATCATCGGTAAAACCGACGACCGCCAGCATATCCGGCACGGCGTCGATGGGCATGATGAAATAAGCGAGCGCAGCGAGAATAATGCCCTTGGCGCGCAGCGGCGTGTCACGGTCGATCGCGCAATAATAGGCCGCAGCCGCGTCGCGCGCGAACGGCACCTTGGTCATCACCCGCTTCAGCTTCGGCCAGAATTTGGCGCGCACGACATTCTCGCGCTCCTGCTGCTTGTCGGTTTCACCCGGCAGAAGAATTTCACCGATTTTCACATCATCCATGATCGACGGTCCTCCGGTCACGGCTATTATATGGGAGTTAACGCCCGCCGTTCAATTCCCCCGGCCTGCCGCTGCCTTCTGCATGGCCTCGGCCAGGAGAAAATCCCGCTCGGTTACGCCCTGTGAATCATGGGTGGTGAGGCAGACTTTCACGCGCGAGTAGACATTGGACCATTCCGGGTGATGATTGAGCCTTTCCGCCGCAAGAGCCGATTCCGCCATGAAACCGAAGGCTTCCGCAAAACTGGAGAACTTGAAGGACCTGACGATCGCCGCCCCGTCCTCGCGCAGGGCCCAGCCTTCGAGTTTAGACAATGCCTGCCGGATGGCTTCCGGTTCAACTCTGGGATATTTCATCAATCTTGCCTCCGCTTGATACCCATTAACGCCTCAACGACCGGATCGACGCATATTCCATGAAACATATAGCTGTTCTTTTTGTCTGCATGGGCAATATCTGCCGCTCACCACTTGCCGAAGGCGTTTTGACAAACCTTGCCGATAGAGATGGTGTATCCCGCCAATTGACGGTCGACTCCGCCGGCACCGGCGGCTGGCATACCGGCAATGCCCCGGATCGCCGATCCATCGCGATAGCCCGCAAGCATGGCATCGATATTTCAGGGCAGCGCGCGCGGCAGGTCAGCCAGGCCGATTTCGAAAACTTCGATCTCATCCTTGCCATGGATACGAGCAATCTGGCGAAACTGCTTCAAAAGGCGCCGGAAAACCGCAGGCACAAAATCCACCTGTTTCTGGACTATGCTTCGGGACGCCGCGAGAGCGTCCCGGATCCCTATTTCGGTGGTGAAGACGGATTTCTGACCGTCTACAACATGCTTTTGGCGGGATGCAGCTCGTTGCTCGAAAAGATGGAGCTGGACCGCGCTTCGTGAAGTGGGAACGCCTCTTCCACGACATAGGGGCCGCCGCCCACCGATTCCTTCGACGACATCAGCACGAAACGTCCGACAGTGAAGGGCGATGTGCGGAAATTGCCGCGTCCGGAAAGATAATGCACCACATCATCCAGACGCGAGGAGCGCAGCCGCGCCAGCGTCACATGCGGCATGAATTTGCGCGGATCAGGCGGGAGACCGATCCTTTGACAAATTCTCTCGACTTCGGCCTGCAGCGCATGCATTTCCGGTGAGGGAGAAACCCCGGCCCAGATGGAATGCGGTTTCTTGGAGCCGAAGGAACCCATACCGGTGAGATTGAGCTGGAACTCCGGCCTCTCGATCCGATCCAGCCTATCGACAACCTCATCGGCGGTCCGTCCGTCGATGTCACCGATAAAACGCAGGGTTATGTGATAATTCTCCACATCGATCCACCGGGCTCCCGGCAGACCACCGCGCAACAATGAGAGGCTCATAGCCGCATTGCGCGGAATTTCGAGGGCGGTAAACAGTCTCGGCATGGCGAGCTCCCCGAATCTCTTGGCAGAACAAGCATAGCGAATCACGCAATGCAGACGGGCGCAAGTGCTTATTTTTTTTGCGCACCGATTGTCTTGATGAAGCTTTCAACAGCCGGCAAAGATTTCTCCACCATCATGGCAACACCTTCGGTATTGGGGTGCATCTTGTCATCCAGTTTCAGCTTGTCATCGCTCACTACGCCATCCAGAAAGAAGGGATAAAGCGGCAGGTTGTATTTTTCCGCAAGCTTCGAAAAGATCGGATTGAAGCGCCTGGCGTAGTCGTCACCCATATTCGGCGGCGCCATAATGCCGACCAGCAGCACCGCTATATTGCGTTTCTGAAAACCGGAAATGATGGAATCGAGGTTCTTTTCCGTCTGTTCCGGGGCAATACCACGCAGCGCATCGTTGGCGCCGAGTTCCAGAATGACTCCGTCCGTACCATCAGGAACCGACCATTCCGCCCGCGCCAGACCACCGGACGAGGTATCGCCGGACACGCCGGCATTGGCGATGGCGACATTGACGCCCTTCGCCTTTAATGCAGCTTCAAGCTGTACTGTGTAGCTGTCGGTGGGTGGCAGCTGATACCCGGCCATGAGACTGTCGCCGAGGCCGACCAGTTGCAATGTCCGTTCCTGAGCCGTGGCAGCCGTGCCGGAAAGGGCGGCGGCGAAAATGACGATGAAGTGAAACAGGGCAGCTTTAAATCTCATCACGGCTTTCCTAACTTGGCCTAACTTGGTTTCCATTGTCTGAAATACCGACCGCATCGACACCGCCAGACCATTTTCATCACCTTATATAGGAACGAGAATTGTGACGAAAAGCATCATAGAGCTGAAGAAGGCCGACCTCACGCTCGGCAACGCCGCCGCCTCCGTCCACGTTCTCAAATCCATCGATCTTTTGATCGGTGAAGGTGAAGCAGTCGGCATTGTCGGCCCTTCCGGCTCGGGGAAATCGACGCTGCTGATGGTGCTTGCCGGTCTCGAACGGCTGGACAGCGGTGAAATCATCATCGCGGATACGCAACTGCACAGGCTCGGCGAGGATGCGCTGGCGGATTTTCGCGGCAAGAATATCGGCATCGTTTTCCAGTCCTTCCACCTCATCGCCAATATGACGGCGCTGGAAAACGTCGCCGTTCCGCTGGAACTGGCCAATACCCCCGATCCCTTCGAGATCGCCAGGCGTGAACTCGTCGCCGTCGGTCTCGGAGAACGCCTCAACCACTATCCCGGCCAGCTCTCCGGTGGCGAACAGCAGCGTGTCGCCATCGCCCGCGCGCTTGCCCCCTCGCCGGCCGTGCTGATCGCCGATGAGCCCACGGGTAATCTCGATACCGATACCGGCAAACAGATCGCCGATCTTCTTTTTACCAAACAGGCCGAACGCGGCATGACCATGGTCCTCGTTACCCATGATCCGTCACTCGCCGCCCGCTGCTCTCGGCAGATCAAAGTGCGCTCCGGCGAGATTGAGGGCGACAGCGCGCGCCCCCAGATGGCGCGGGCGGTATCGGCATGATGGGATCCCTTCTTCCGTCTTTCGCGAATATCAGAAATGCCATGAGGCTCGCACGGCGCGAAATTCGCGGCGGGTTGAGCGGCTTTTACATTTTCCTCGCCTGTATCGCGCTTGGAACCGGCGCAATCGCCGCCGTCAATTCCGTGTCACGTGCTGTCACCAGCGCCATTGCCACCGAAGGCCAGTCGATCCTAGCCGGCGACGTGCGTTTCGAATTGCGCAACAGGGAGGCGACGCAGGAGGAACAGGCCTATCTGGACGGCCTTGGCACGGTCGCGGTTTCCACCGGGCTTCGCTCCATGGCCCGCCTTGCGGATGGTTCCGAACAGACGCTGACGGAAGTGAAAGCCATTGACGGCGCCTATCCGCTCTATGGAACCTTCGTAGCCGATCCCAACCGGCCGCTGAGTGAACTTCTGGCCGGCAATGGCGACACCTACGGCGCCATTGCCGCACCGCTGTTGCTGGAACGGCTCGGCATCAAGATCGGCGACGAAGTCCTGCTTGGTAACACGAAGCTGAAACTGACCGGCACGGTGGTCGATGAGCCGGATGCGCTATCCGACGGTTTCGGTTTCGCGCCAAGGCTGATGATCAGCCGCGACGCCCTTTTCGCCTCCGGTCTCGTTCAGACCGGCAGCCTCGTCGAACACGCCTACAAGATCAAGCTGAGTGACCCTGCAGCGCGGGCAACGATGACCGACGCGGCCAACAAGGCCTTTCCCAATGCCGGTTGGTCCATCCGCACCAGTGATCGGGCAGCACCGTCGCTGACCGAAAACGTCAACCGCTTCTCGCAATTCCTGACATTGGTGGGCCTCACCGCCCTTATCGTCGGTGGTGTCGGTGTCGCCAACGCCGTTCGCGCCTTTCTCGATTCCAAGCGCACGACGATCGCCTCGCTGAAATGCCTCGGCGCACCGGCCTCCGTGGTCACCATGACCTATCTTTTCCAGATCGCCTTCATTGCCGCCGTCGGCATCGTCATCGGTCTCGTTGTTGGCGCCATCGCACCTCTGATTGCCATGCGGTTTCTGGAAGGCGTGCTGCCCGTACCGGAAGAGCTTGCCTTCTATCCCGGTGCGCTCGGTCTCGCCGCTTTGTTCGGCCTCTTGACGACGTTCGCTTTCGCCATCGTGCCGCTAGGCCAGGCGCGTGAGGTTCCGGCAACGGCACTTTTCCGCGAACAGGGTTTCGAGGAAGGCAACTGGCCGTCCTGGCCCTATCTGGCAGCAACGGGCCTGTTGCTGGCAGCGCTGGCCGCCCTTGCCATCTTCTCGGCGGAAGATCGCTTCATAGCCTCGGTGTTCCTCGCCGCCATCGCTTTTGCCTTCGTGGTGCTGCGGCTGGTGGCCTCCGGCGTCAAGGCCATCGCCAAATGCAGCCCGCGCGTCCATTCCGCCGCCCTTCGTCTGGCGATCGGCAATATTCACCGGCCGGGAGCGCTCACGCCTTCGGTCGTTCTCTCACTTGGCCTTGGCCTGACATTGCTCGTGACGCTGACACTGATCGACGGCAATCTGCGCCGCGAGCTGACCGACAGCCTGCCGGAACGCGCACCGAATTTCTTTTTCGTCGATATTCAGGGCAGCGAGGTGCAGGGCTTCCGTGATCTGCTGAAACGGGAAGCACCACAAGGCACGCTGACCGAAGTGCCAATGCTGCGCGGCCGCATTCTAGCGCTCAACGGCGAAGATGTGACGAAGATGGAGGTGCCGCCATCCGGCCGCTGGTTGTTGCGTGGCGATCGCGGCATAACCTATTCCGAAAACATGCCGGAAAACACGAAGCTCACGGAAGGTACATGGTGGGGGCCAGACTATAGCGGTGAACCGCTGGTCTCCTTCGCGGCAAAAGAGGCACAGGAACTCGGCCTCAAGATTGGCGACACAGTAACCGTCAACGTCCTCGGCCGCAGCATTACGGCAAAGATCGCCAATCTGCGCAACGTCGAATGGGAATCCCTGTCGATCAATTTCGTCATGGTATTTTCGCCGAATACATTCCGCGGCGCACCGCATGCCTGGCTGGCGACACTTGCCGATCCTTCCGCTTCCGCAAGCGACGAAGGCCGGATATTGCGCTCCGTTACCAACACCTACCCGACGATAACCAGCGTGCGCGTGAAGGACGCTCTCGATGTCGTCAACCGGCTGGTCGGCCAGCTCGCCACCGCCATCCGTGCTGCCGCAGCCGTCGCATTGATAGCATCAGTTCTCGTTCTCGCCGGCGCACTCGCTGCCGGAAACCGAGCCCGCACCCATGATGCCGTCATCCTGAAAACGCTGGGCGGCACGCGAAATCTGCTCATTCGCGCTTTCTCCTACGAATATATGATGCTCGGTCTCGCCACCGCCGTCTTCGCGCTTTTCGCCGGCGGCGTCTCCGCATGGTTCGTGATCGCCCGCATCATGAAGTTGCCTTCCAGTTTCCTGCCGGATGTGGCGATCGGGACCCTCGTTGTCGCTCTCGTCATGACTGTTGGCATAGGCCTCATCGGCACCTGGCGCATTCTCGGCCAGAAGGCCGCGCCGGTTCTGCGGCAGGCGGGGGAATGATCATCGGTTGTGCCCCGCTTAACTTTAGCGATTAATTCTTTGTAATGATCGCCAAAACGTGAGCGCTTTTCGCGCATATGGTGTCTTTTCGACTGCAAAAGGCCTTGTATCGGACACGTTCTGCCATCATATTCTGGACAGGCTTGCTGAAGCTCCGCAGCGGCGCCCGGGAGGTATCCCGACACCGTAGCAATTACGGAGCTCAAAAGAGGAAACAATGGCTGACTTCAATAACTACCAGAACCGCATGGCGCAGACCCGTGCACAGACTGGTGCGATGATCGATGAAGGTCTCCGCGCCTATATGCTGAAGGTTTACAACCTGATGGCGCTGGCTCTGGTCATCACCGGCGTTGCGGCTTTCGCAACCTACTCATTCGCTGCGTCCAACCCTGCCTTCCAGCAGCTGCTTTATGCATCCCCGCTGCGTTGGGTCATCATGCTCGCACCGCTGGCACTGGTTTTCTTCCTTAGCTTCCGTATTCAGAACATGAGCGTTTCCGCCGCGCAGACGACCTTCTGGGTCTATGCCGCGCTGATGGGCGTGTCGCTGTCGTCGATCTTCATCGTCTTCACCGGCCAGAGCATCGTTCAGACGTTCTTCGTGACCGCCGCTTCGTTCGGTGCGCTCTCGCTTTACGGTTACACGACGAAAAAGAACCTTTCCGGTCTTGGTTCGTTCCTGATCATGGGTCTGTTCGGCCTGATCATCGCGTCCATCGTCAACATCTTCCTTGCATCCTCCGCGCTGCAGTTCGCGATCTCCGCAATCGGCGTGCTGATCTTCGCAGGCCTGACCGCCTACGACACCCAGAAGATCAAGGAAATGTACTTTGATGGTGACGACGTTGCCGTTGCCGGCCGCAAGGCCATCATGGGTGCGCTGACGCTCTACCTCGACTTCATCAACCTCTTCACCTTCCTGCTGCAGTTCATGGGTAACCGCGACGACTAAGGTTGAGAGTTCAACAGACGACAGATGAAAGGCGGCCCTTCGGCCGCCTTTTTATTTTTAAACATCCATAACTGATAATCGCTTTCCCACGGTCGTATCCGCCAAGCGAGCCATCTATTTTAGAAGCTCATTCGATCAGCTTCAGAACCTTGTCGAAAACCTTGAGAACCTGCGGCAGCTCATGGCCACGCTTGAGAATGCGGCCATCGGTATTGACCACACAATAAGCGCCCTGTTTTGACGCCAGCTTGGGGTTCTTCTCAATCCGGTAAAGCGGCATTTCGCCTGAGCGTTTAAAGACGGAAAACACCGCCTTTTCCTTCAGGTGGTCAATGGCATAATCACGCCATTCCCCCTCACCCACCATGCGGCCATAGATGCGCAGGATCGCGTCCAGTTCACGCCGGTGAAACGTGACCGGCAAAGGGTCTTTGTCTTTTCTGTATTCGCGGAGATCGACAACGGTGGAATTATCGCGTGAAGCGGTCTGCACCTGCTGCACATCCGGTTGATCGGTCATCCAATACCTCCGATTCCACCCAAGTCTTCTCATCAATGTGAGCCTGTGAAAGCGAAATTGCAAGCCTTGCGAGACGCTTGTGCACCGGTGCAGAAGTCGCTGGATGGGCCTCAACATCTTTCAGCCGGCTATAGAACGGGAAGAAGGTAACCCTGAAAAATTGCCGCCCAACGATGTCAAAGACACTGCCTGCAACAAAAGCAGGGGTAAAAAATGGTAACCATTTAGGCAGCCATTTTCGCATGGCCTGCCGTATTTCGGTCAAACCATGGCCCGAATTGGATGGAATAGTCCTATTGTCAATTGATGCCTAGGCACCAAGATGACCCGGTCCGGTGCATTGACCCTTTACCCCCAGCCCCCAATGCCCGGACCGGATCTTCAATCGCCCGACAGGCGATCAGGGGGTTTCATTTCCAAGCAGGATACTTGCGCCGACGATTGCTGCGGGATCTCCGCTGGCATTGGCCGTCTGCAGCAGAACGGCGCAGCCGCCCTTTTTCACCTTTGCCACAACGCTGGCCGGCAGCTTCACCGTCATCGGCGAACCATCCCACATGCCAACAGTTTGCACGTCATAAACGCTGTGCCAGTAGGACATTTTTTTCCCCTGGTTCTCGCCCTTCTGCACATCCACCGTCTGTTCGCGGGTGAAATAGGCAACGACGACATCGGCCTTGCCATTACCGGCGCCAATATCAATCTCCACCTCATCGCCTGCAAATTTTGACGAGACCGGCACGTTCAGCCCCTGGCCTTCGCGCTTGAAAGCATCGAGCCTGTCATAGATACCGCGCACATCCGCACCCTTGACATGGTCGCGGCCGTTCAGAATGGCCTGTGGCGTATAGACCCCGTTACGGCCGAGCGCCCGCATGTAGCCATATTGCCGTTCAGTATTTTCCTTGGATGCCAGCGAATCCGTCCAGCCAAGATAATTCCAGTAATCGACATGGTAAGAAAGACCGACGACATCGCCTTTCTGGATCATCTTGCGCAGCGCTTCATCTGCCGGCGGGCAGGATGCGCATCCCTGCGATGTGAACAATTCGACGACGCCCTTCACAGCCTCCTGCGCCTGCGCGGAGGTGACGAGGAACGTGCCGAGAAGACATATCGACAGGGGGAATTTCAGTGGCATTACGAAAACCTTTGTCCGGCAGGATATCCAGACGAATTGATGCGATCAATCCTGCCGGGATGCAAACCGGAAAATAACGTCTATTGCCCTTCAATAGAAAGTCACGAAGGGGTGAGCGGCAATCACAAAAAAACAGAACAAGAAATGAAAGAGACGCCGGGATTTTGCCCGGCGCCTCTTGCTCATCTAGGCTTTATCAGCCAGCCAGATCGCGAAGAACGGTCTGCAGAATGCCGCCATTGTTCATGTAAATCACTTCATCCAGCGTATCGATGCGGCAAAGAAGCGGAACTTCCTTCACCGAACCGTCGCTGTAAGTGATCTTGGCGATTTTCTTTTCACGCGGCTTGATTTCACCTTCGAGACCGTCGATCTCGACGACTTCGTCACCCTTGAGATCGAGGCTTGCCCAGGTCGTGCCTTCCTCGAAGACGAAAGGCACAACGCCCATGCCGACGAGGTTCGAACGGTGGATGCGCTCGAAGGACTGCGCGATCACAGCCTTGACGCCAAGCAGATTGGTACCCTTTGCCGCCCAGTCGCGGGAAGAGCCGTTACCATATTCGACACCGGCGAAGATGACGAGCGGAACGCCCTCCGCTTTGTACTTCATGGCAGCGTCATAGATCGACATCTCTTCCTTGGACGGATAGTGGATGGTGTATCCACCTTCCTTGCCGTTCGGGCCGAGCATGTGGTTGCGAATGCGGATATTGGCGAAGGTGCCGCGCATCATCACCTCATGGTTGCCGCGCCGCGTGCCATACTGGTTGAAGTCGACAACGGCAACGCCGTTTTCGGTCAGATAGGCGCCGGCCGGCGAAGCAGCCTTGATCGAGCCGGCCGGGGAAATATGGTCGGTGGTGATCTTGTCGCCGAAGAGGCCGAGAACGCGCGCGCCCTTGATATTCTTCAGACCCGTGCCCTTCTTGCCCATGCCGACGAAATAAGGCGGGTTCTGCACATAGGTCGACTTGTCGTCCCAGGCATAGGTCTGGCCCGGAGGAACCTGAACGGCCTGCCAGTTCGCATCGCCCTTGAACACGTCGGCATATTTCGTTTCATAAAGTTCTCGGGTCACGTATTTCAGGATGAATTCCTGGATTTCCCTGGAGGTCGGCCAGATATCCTTGAGATAGACCGGGTTGCCGTTCTGGTCGTCGCCAATCGGCTCCTTGGTCAAGTCCTTTTGGACCGTGCCGGCAAGGGCATAAGCCACGACGAGCGGCGGCGAAGCGAGGTAGTTCGCCTGAACGTCAGGGGAAATACGGCCTTCGAAGTTACGGTTGCCCGAAAGAACACCCGCGGTGATCAGGCCCTTGTCGTTGATCGTCTTGGAGATGGCCGGCGGCAGCGGGCCCGAATTGCCGATGCAGGTGGTGCAGCCAAAGCCGACGAGGTTGAAGCCGATAGCGTCGAGATCCTTTTGCAGGCCCGCCTTTTCAAGATATTCGGCAACAACCTGCGATCCCGGCGCAAGCGAGGTCTTCACCCATGGCTTGGACTTCAGCCCCTTGGCCACCGCATTGCGGGCGAGAAGCCCGGCAGCGATAAGAACCGAGGGGTTGGACGTGTTGGTGCAGGAGGTGATGGCGGCAATCGCCACATCGCCATGGCCGAGATCGAAGTCTTCGCCTTCAACCGCATAACGGTTCGAAAGCTGGCCGGGCTTCTTGTACTCGCTTTCGAGAGCCGTTGCGAAATTCGGCGCAATGGTTTCGAGCGGCAGGCGGCCTTCCGGACGCTTCGGGCCGGCCATGGAGGGCACGACGTCGCCGAGGTCGAGTTCAAGCGTGTCGGTAAAGACGAGGTCGGCACCATCGCCTGTGCGCCACATGTCCTGCGCCTTCGAATAGGCTTCGACGAGTGCGATGCGGTCCTTG
Source organism: Agrobacterium tumefaciens (assembly GCF_005221385.1). NCBI lineage: Bacteria > Pseudomonadati > Pseudomonadota > Alphaproteobacteria > Hyphomicrobiales > Rhizobiaceae > Agrobacterium > Agrobacterium tumefaciens. Next base: position 2,565,249 of record NZ_CP039903.1, read on the forward strand.
GCACGGCCGGACATGGTCAGGTAATTGATGGTTTCGCCATCAACCGGGAAGAAGCCACAGGTCGCACCATATTCCGGCCCCATATTGCCGATGGTCGCGCGGTCGGCGAGCGTCATCGAATCGAGGCCCGGGCCGAAGAATTCAACGAATTTGGAAACAACACCCTTCTTGCGCAGCATCTGCACGACGGTCAAAACGAGGTCGGTCGCAGTCACGCCTTCCTTCATCTTGCCGGTCAGCTTGAAGCCGATGACCTCGGGCAGCAGCATGGAGACCGGCTGGCCGAGCATGGCGGCTTCAGCCTCGATGCCGCCGACGCCCCAGCCGAGAACGCCGAGACCATTGATCATGGTGGTGTGGCTGTCGGTGCCGACGCAGGTATCCGGATAAGCAATCGTCTCGCCATCCTCTTCCTTCGTCCAGACGGTCTGGCCGAGATATTCAAGATTGACCTGGTGACAGATGCCGGTGCCTGGCGGAACCACACGGAAATTCTTGAACGCCTGCTGGCCCCACTTCAGGAAGCGGTAACGCTCGCCATTGCGTTCATATTCAAGTTCGACGTTGCGGGCAAAGGCGCTCGGCGTACCGAATTCATCGACGATGACCGAGTGGTCGATGACGAGATCGACGGGAACGAGCGGATTGATTTTCTCCGGGTCGCCACCGAGCGACACCATGGCATCACGCATGGCGGCAAGATCGACCACGGCGGGAACGCCGGTAAAATCCTGCATGAGAACGCGGGCGGGACGATAGGCGATTTCCGTTTCGGTCAGGCCCTTATTATTAAGCCATTCGGCAACGGCCAGAATGTGCTCCTTGGTGACGGACTGGCCGTCCTCGAAACGAAGCAGGTTCTCCAGAAGAACCTTCATGGAATAAGGCAGCTTGGAAACGCCCTTGAGACCGTTTGCCTCAGCCTTGGGAAGGCTGAAATAAACATAGTCCTTACCGTCAACGGTAAGGACGGAACGACATTGGAAACTGTCGAGAGATTTGGCCACGGTTTAAAACCCCGCATAATCTGATAGCCAACACGCGCGTGCGGACCCCTGTGCTCGCAAGCACATCAGGATGCGGGTACGACCATTTCCGCTGTCCGCACGTGAAAGTTACTCCTCGTAACATTCAGGTCCGGCGCAAGATGATGTTCACGCCGGCCGCTAGCGTGGTTGACATCCATATAGATAATTTCCGAGAAACGTGCCAGACCATTCAGTGACTCAAATCGATTTTTTTACGATTGTGATGATGAAAATCTCAAACGGAACCCCGGCATGGATTTGACGGCGGAAAATCTTGGCGTAAGACGCGGCGAAGATTTCATATTCATGAATATTTCCTTCAAGTTAAGCAACGGTGAGGCACTGGTGCTGACCGGTCGAAACGGCTCGGGAAAATCCACTCTCCTGCGTACCGTGGCCGGCTTGCTACGTCCCGAACAGGGATGGATAAAGATAGCCGGCGAAGGAATAGAAGGGGACATGCGCCCCTCGGAAGCCTGCCATTATCTTGGCCATCGCAATGCGATGAAAATGGAACTGACCGTTTCGGAAAATCTGAGTTTCTGGAAAGATTTCCTCGGTGATTTTTCCGGTGGTGCGGGCATCGCAATCGATGAGGCGGCTGAGATCGTCGGTCTCGCCGGCATTACTCATCTGCCCTTCGGTTATCTCTCCGCCGGCCAACAACGGCGTTTTGCCATGGCGAAGCTTCTGATTGTTTGGCGGCCCATATGGATTCTCGACGAGCCGACGGCGGCACTCGACAAGGCTGCGGACGGTATGTTTACCGATCTCGTAAAAGACCATCTTGGGAAAGGCGGCATCGTCCTGGCGGCGACTCATCAGCCGTTGGGATTGGAGAATGCGCGGGAATTGCAGATGACGGGGTTCGCGGGCGTGGAGGCTTGGGCATGAACGGCGGAGCTTGTGGTTTCACCCCCCTCTGCCCTGCCGGGCATCTCCCCCACAAGGGGGGAGATCTATCTGCGGCTAGGCCTCGACAATCTCAACGCTCGAAAATGGAGTGGTGGAAGAGCATCTTGCCAATCTCCCCCCTTGAGGGGGAGATGCCCGGCAGGGCAGAGGGGGGTAAACCACACCCACCGAGGGTGCCCCGATGATCGCCCTCCTCCTCCGCGACATCAAACTCTCCATCCGCGCCGGCGGCGGTGCCTTGATCGGCGTGCTGTTCTTCATGACTGTGGTTGCCGTCATCCCCTTCGGTGTCGGCCCCGATCTCAATCTGCTTGCCCGCATCGGCCCCGCCATCGTCTGGATCGGCGCTCTTCTGTCCGCCCTTCTCGGCCTCGACCGGCTGTTTCAGGCGGAGCGGGATGACGGGTCGCTGGACCTCATTCTCATGCAGGAAAACCCGCTGGTGCTGACGGTCTTGGTCAAATGCCTGGCGCATTGGGTCGGAACCGGCCTGCCGCTGGTGCTGGCCTCGCCACTGCTCGGTCTGTTCATGAACATGGACGAAGTGGCGATCGGCGCTGTGATGCTGACACTTCTCGTCGGCTCACCAGCCATCACCTTCATCGGCGCGGTAGGAGCCGCCGTCGCGGTCGCCCTGCCGCGCGGCGGGCTTCTTGTCTCCATCCTCGTCCTGCCACTCGCCATTCCGGTACTGATCTTCGGCGTCAGCGCTTCTTATGCGGCGGTGCAGGATCCTGCGCCATTCATGCCACCGTTCCTCATTCTCTGCGCGATCACGTTATTTTCAGCCGTGACCGGTCCTTTCTTTGCCGCTTTGGCCCTGCGCAATGTTATGGATTGATGAAGCCGCGATTGACGATCCCCTGTTGACAGGGATCAATTGCGGGGCGGCCATTCTCGGGTTACACAAGCGGCATGAACGAGCAGACCTTCACCATCACCAAATTCAGTGATCTCGCCAATCCCACACGGTTTCTGGCGCTGGCCGCACGCATTCTGCCCTGGCTCGCTGCACTCACGGCGATGGTGCTGGCCGCTGGTCTTTATCTCTCCTTCACCACCGACGGTGATTACCAGCAGGGTTACACCGTGCGCATCATGTATGTGCACGTGCCATCCGCCTGGCTTGCGATGATGTGTTATTCGATCATGGCGGTTTCAGCCATCGGCACCCTCGTTTGGCGTCATCCGCTGGCGGATGTCAGCCACAAGGCCGCCGCCCCCATCGGTGCCGCATTCACGCTGATTGCCCTCATTACCGGCTCGCTCTGGGGCAAACCCATGTGGGGAACCTGGTGGGTGTGGGATGCACGACTGACCTCCGTATTCGTGCTTTTCCTGATGTATCTCGGCCTCATTGCGCTCAACCGCGCCATGGACGATCCATCCAGAGCCGCCCGCGTCAGCGCCGTGCTGATCCTCGTCGGTTTCGTGAATATTCCGATTATCAAGTTCTCGGTCGAATGGTGGAACACGCTGCACCAGCCGGCAAGCGTTATCCGCATGGGTGGTTCCGCCATCGACGCGGAATTTCTCTGGCCGCTTCTGACCATGGCGATCGGCTTCACGCTGCTGTTCTTCACATTACACATCGCCGCCATGCGCAACGAAATCTGGCGCCGGCGCGTGGCCGCACAACGGCGGCTTGCCGCCCGCATGGCCAACCGGGAGGGCTGAGGCATATGACGCACGCCTTTTATATCGGCATGTCCTACGCAGCGACCGGGCTTGTCGTTCTCTGTCTCATCGCCTGGGTTGTCGTGGACGGTCAGGCACGCAAACGGGAACTGAAGCAACTGGAGGCATCCGGTGTGCGCCGAAGGGCGAGAGCCGGTTCCGCAGGAGACGCGCAATGACGCAGGCCAGCCAGGATCAGGGCTCCAAAACCAAGACGACCGGCCGCGCGCGTTATGGGCTGGCGCTGCTGCCGCTTCTGCTTTTCGGCGGTTTTGCCCTCGTCGCCGGCAAGATGCTTTATGATCAGGACGTGAACGGGCTGGATATCAGCGCCATTCCCTCCGCACTCATCGGCACCAAGGCGCCGTCCCTGTCGCTGCCGCCGCTGGAAGGCTCGAACCTGCCGGCGCTCACCGATGCCGCCATCAAGGGCAAGCTGACGCTGGTCAACGTCTTTGCCTCCTGGTGCATTCCCTGCCGGCAGGAGCATCCGCTATTGCAGGAACTGGCGAAAGACAGCCGCATCACCGTCGTCGGCATCAATTACAAGGATAAGCAGGACAATGCGCTCCGCTTCCTTGGCGAACTTGGCAATCCCTTTGCCGCAATAGGCGTCGATCCGAACGGCAAGGCCGCAATCGACTGGGGTGTCTATGGCATCCCCGAAAGTTACCTTGTCGGCGCCGACGGCACGATCCTTTATAAAAAGGTTGGCCCCTTCGATGCCCGCAGCGTCGAGCGCGACCTGCTGCCAGCCATCACGGCCGCAGCCGGCAGATAGCCCCCGAGCAGGAAAGCTCAATTCTTCGAAATAACCCGGAGCGACGGGCCTTCGGCCGGAATGCGTATACCTTCCAGCACGACCTGGTCACGACCGCCGCGCTTTGCGGCATAAAGGCTGTCATCTGCCCGCTTGATGGCATCATGGATGGAATGATCTCCCCTTGCGACGGCCGAAACACCGAAGCTTGCGGTGATCTGACTGGCCACACCCCGGTTGCGCCAATCGAGGGACGAGAGGTTAGAGCGCATGCCATTGGCAAGCTGGCCGGCAGCCGTGGCCGTCTGGCCGGGCAGGAAGACCACGAATTCCTCGCCGCCGAAACGCGCCACCAGCGCGCCTTCAGGCGCGTTCCGCCTGAGAAGATCGGAAAGGCCAATGAGAACGATATCTCCGGCAGCATGGCCGTAAACGTCGTTGATGCGCTTGAAATGGTCTATATCGCAGGCAATGACCGCCCCATCAGGCGTGTCGTTGCGAAAATCGGGAACACGTCGGTCAAAGCCGCGCCGGTTCAGCACATCCGTCAACGGGTCGTGTTCCGCGGCATGCAGGTGCCGGTCGACGGTGACGGAAATCTGGCTTGCGAGCACGGAAAGCGCGAGCAGGAAGCCGAATATGCTCGCGGCAAGCTGCATGTAGAAGGCATAGTCCGACTCGAAAAATTCGCTGAGCTCGATCATCGAGCCGTTCGGCGTCATCACCAGCAACATGCCGATACGCACCAGCGTTTCCAGCACCACCAGAGAAGCAATCGCCACCATCAGCCGATCCGCGAGGGTCACCGGCCGCTTCCGCACAAGCCAGACCGGAAAAGCGAGCAGCAGGGCGCAGACGAGATCGCCGATGACGAGCTCGCGCTTCAGATCCGGCGTGATGAAAACGTGAAATGAAACCAGGACAACGGCTGCAAGCACGAGCGACAGCCGTGCCATCGTATGGAGCGGCCGCCCGAAATGGGTAAGCAGCGCATGGCCGTAGAGAAAAAAGGCGGAAAAGAACAGCAGGTTCGAGATAATCGCCTGCACTTCGAAGGGCAGACCGCCGAGCACCAGGGGGGCAGCAAAACCAAAAGCCGCGGCAAGATAGCCGACACCCCAATACCGCGCCGAAACATGACCGATCCTTTGCAGGAACAGGAACACTACGCCGAATGTCAGCATGATGAAGGGGAGAAGATAGGCGAAATTATCTTGCAATGTGTTCTGCCGGAACGAGAGACAAGCCTTTAAGCACCGGACATTACCGCAATGCCATTAAGAAAACTTGCATATATCGCCCGTGGGCTCGTTCACATTTGCGGGAGTGCGTTCTGCCATTCCTTGATCGCATCGAGCGGCCAGACCAGCATGACCACGTTCAGCGTCAGATTATCGCGGATTAGCCACCCCGTGAAGATTTCGAAGAAGATGGCGATTATTACCGTCAGCCACACCGGCACGCGGGCGGCAAAAAGGAAACCCAGCGCCATGAAAACCGTGTCCATCGCCGAGTTCAGAATGCTGTCGCCGGTGTAACCCAGCGCCATGGTCGCTGTGCGATAACGATCGATGATGATGGGTGAATTTTCGAGAAGTTCCCACGCCGCCTCGATCAGAACCGCGAAGGAAAGCCGCATGGAAAACGGTTTGTTGCGGAACAGCAGCCAGGCGAACCAATAAAACAGAAAGCCGTGAATGATATGCGAGGGCGTATACCAGTCGGCCAGATGCTGGGAATTGCCCGGCGTGTTCACACCCGGCTCGAACAGCTTCACGTAACCGCATTCGCAGATGGGAATACGGCCCATGGCATAGAGAATGACGATCTGCAGCAGAAGCAGCCCGGCGGCCACGCCGAACCATCTAAGCGAACGCGAACGGGAAGCCGACATTTCCGCAATTGTCATTTTTCGTCCTTGCCGAGAGGCTCGACAGAATGGCGCATGACGAGCGGCATTTGCGCCATGGTGAAGATGATGGTGATCGGCATCGTGCCCCACACCTTGAAGGCAACCCAGGTGTCGGTGGTGAACATGCGCCAGACGACCTCGTTCAACACCGCCAGAAACAGGAAAAACACGCCCCAGCGCAGCGTCAGTTTGCGCCAACCTTCATCCGTCAGCTTGAAGGCCGAATTGAAGACATAACCGAGCAGCGACTGGCCAAAGAACAGACCGCCCAGCAGGATGACGCCGAACAGCGTGTTGACGATGGTCGGCTTCATCTTGATGAAGGTATCGTTCTGCAACCACAACGTCAGCGCGCCGAACACAAAGACGACGATGCCTGATATCAGCGGCATGATCGGCAACTTCCGCGTCAGAATCCAGGACACGGTCAAAGCGGCGGCGGTCGCGATCATGAACAGGCCGGTGGCGATGAAGATCGGCCCACCGAATTCCGTCAAAACCGGAAAAGTCGAGGCCAGCCATTCGCCGCGGGAATTGGCGAAAAAGAAAACCATGAGCGGGCCAAGCTCAAGCACGAATTTCAGGAGCGGGCTGATTTCCGCCACCATCTTTTCGCTTTCCTTGGAATTGCTTTCAATATCCATACTCAAACTCCCGCAATGGCCTTGGCGAAATCTTCCGCCTCGAAGGGCTCCAGATCATCAACGCCTTCACCCACACCGATGAAATAAACCGGCAGCTTGTGTTTGGCAGCAATGGCGACGAGGATACCGCCCCGCGCCGTGCCATCCAATTTTGTCATAATCAGGCCCGAAACACCCGCAACATTGCGGAATATCTCCACCTGGTTCAAGGCGTTCTGGCCGGTCGTCGCATCCAGCGTCTGCAGCACGGTGTGCGGCGCATCCGGATCGAGCTTGCCAAGCACACGGACAATCTTTTCCAGTTCAGCCATCAGCTCCGTCTTGTTCTGCAGACGGCCGGCCGTATCGATGATGAGCACATCGCTTTTTTCCGCCCGCGCCTGCTCATAGGCATCGTAGGCCAGACCGGAGGCATCTGCCCCGAGCTTCGTGCCGATAAATTGCGAGCCGGTGCGATCCGCCCAGATTTTCAGCTGCTCTATCGCCGCTGCGCGGAACGTGTCGCCAGCTGCGAGCATCACTTTAAGGCCCGAGCCTGAGAGTTTGGCAGCCAACTTGCCGATGGTCGTCGTCTTGCCGGTGCCGTTGACGCCCACGACGAGAATGACATGCGGCTTGTGCGAAAGATCGAGTTCCAAAGGTTTGGCGACCGGCTTCAGGACCTTGGTGATCTCACCGGCCATGATACGCGCCACATCCTCACCGCTCACATCCTTGCCGTAACGTTCGGAAGACAAAGCGCCGGTGATGCGCATGGCGGTCTCGACGCCCAGATCCGACTGGATGAGAAGGTCTTCCAGCTCGTCAAGCGTGTCCTCGTCCAGCTTGCGCTTGGTAAACAGCGCCGAAATCTGCGTGGTCAGCTGCGACGAGGTGCGGGCAAGCCCGGCCCGCAGGCGCTGAAACCAGCTGAGCTTCGGTTGCGGTGCTTCGGCGACAGGCTCTTCACGCTCGCTTGCCGATGAAAAGCCCTTTGGCAAAGCCTGTGGCACTACAGGGGGGTCGACGGCATCTACCGACTCCGCCTCATCGAGCAATGCATCCATCGCGTCAGCATCGAGCACGGCATCGACAGCTTCCGGTAAAGGCTCGGCCTGCTCTTCGGCGGCGGCCTCCGCCTGCAGCAGCGACAGCGGCACCAGCCCCATATCCCCGGAAAGCTCGGCCCCGGGCAGAAGCGGCGCGTCCTCATCGTCTTCTTCTTCCGAAGGCGTGGCATCCGCTGCCTCGTCCGGAACAGGCCCGCCCGCCGTCTCCATCTCCAGTTCGGAAACCGGATCCTCGTCGACAGGTATATGCGCTTCGGCCTCGCTCAACGCCGCTTCGAAAGAGGCATTTTCATTGCCGCGCACAAGTGCAGCATCCTCTTGTGGCCGCTCATTCGTTTCGGCCTTGTCCTTGCCGAACGAAAAGACTTTTTTGATGAAGCCGAGGGCCATGGTCGTTCCCGTGTCTTTTCTCTTGAGCCGCCTCAGGCAGCGTTCGCCGCCAGAAGCTTCATATTCAGATGTTTGCCGTTGTGGCTGGTAATCGCAACCTGCGCAAGAGTGCGCGGGGCAAGATCAGGCGCCGCCACCAGCGTGAAATTATCGGTATGGGCAAAACCGGTGTTTTCCACCAGGATCGTCTGCACCGAACCGACCATATTCTGCAACTGCGCCACCTTAAGCGCTTCACCGCGTTCGCGAAGCCTCGCCGCCCGGTCCTTCACCAGCGCCCGGTCGAGCTGCGGCATGCGGGCCGCCGGCGTGCCGGCACGCGGGCTGTAAGGAAATACATGCAGGCTGGAAATACCGCATTCTTCCGCAAGCGTGGCGGCGTTTTCAAACATTTCTTCCGTCTCGGTCGGGAACCCGGCGATCATATCCGCGCCGAAGGCGATGTCAGGCCTCAGCGACCGCACGTCCTGACAGAAGCGGATGGCATCAGCCCGTGAATGGCGGCGTTTCATGCGTTTCAGGATCATGTCATCGCCATGTTGAAGGGAGAGATGCAGATGCGGCATGAAACGCGGCTCATCGGCAATCAGATCCATCAGATGATGATCGGCCTCGATACTGTCGATGGAGGAAAGGCGCAGGCGCAGAATGTCCGGCACCTGCTTCAGCAATGTCTTGGCGAGGTAGCCGAGAGAAGGCTCGCCCGGCAGATCAGCCCCATAGCTGGTCGCATCCACTCCGGTCAGCACGATCTCGCAATAGCCGCTTTCCGTCAGCCTGCGCGCCTGATCCACCACCGCACCCATCGGCACGGAGCGGGAATTGCCGCGTCCATAGGGAATAATGCAGAAGGTGCAGCGATGATCGCAGCCATTCTGCACCTGAATGAAGGCGCGCACGTGCCCGTCAATATGCTTGACCATCTGCGGCGCGGTCGCCTTGATGCTCATGATATCGTTGACGCGCAGCTTTTCTTCCGCCGAAACGCCAAAATCCGGCAGCGCCCGATAGGAGGAGCTTTTCAGCTTTTCCTCATTGCCCAGCACCGCATCCACCTCGGGCATTTCGGCAAAGGTCTGTTTTTCCGTCTGGGCAGCACAACCGGTAACGATGATACGCGCATGCGGATTGTCCCGCCGCACCCGGCGGATGGCCTGACGCGCCTGACGTACCGCTTCACCTGTAACGGCACAGGTATTGACCAATACGGCATTGTTCAGCCCGGCCTTTTCGGCCTCCGCCCGCATCACTTCCGATTCATAGGTGTTGAGACGACAGCCGAAGGTTATGACCTCGACGCCGCTCATACGCCCCCCCGCTCCACCGCATCACGCGACCACGCGCCGGTAACGGGATCGACGGTGCCGGACCATTCCCATTCGGCCGGCCCGGTCATGATGACGTGATTGTCCTCGCGCCAATCGATGACGAGCGGCACGCGCACGGGGCTGGAGGCGACATCGATGGTGACCTTTCTGCCCGTGCGGCCGGTGCGGGCGGCGGAAACGGCGGCAGCGCAGGCGGCGGAACCACAGGCGAGCGTCAGCCCGGCGCCGCGCTCCCAGGTGCGGGTGCGAAGCGCACTGTCGGACATCACCTGCGCTAGCGTGATATTGGCCTTTTCCGGAAACATTGGGTGGTTTTCGAGCAGCGGCCCGAACCGCTCAAGATCGAAACTCATCGGGTCACGATCCACCCAGAAAATCGCGTGCGGATTACCCATCGACATGACGGCCGGCGAATGCAGGATCGGCGCGTCGATCGGCCCGATCTGCAATTCGATGCGGCTGGTATCGTGGAACTCTTCCGAAAGCGGAATATCGCTCCAGCGGAAACGCGGCAGGCCCATATCGACTGATATCATGCCGTCTTCATGCTCGACGGCGTTCAGAATGCCCGCCACCGTCTGGAAGGTAAAGCTGGTCTTGCCGGTTTCGGAAGACAGAGCCTGTACCACACAGCGCGTTCCATTGCCGCAGGCCTGGGCCTTCGTGCCGTCGCAATTGAGAATATCAATGAAGGCATCCGTGCCGCCGACACGCGGATCATGGATTGCCATGATCTGGTCGAACTGGGTTGCGGGATCGGCATTGAGCGCGATTGCTGCCGCAGGCGTGACCATATCCTTGCGGCCGCGCATGTCGACAACGAGGATCTTGTTGCCAAGCCCGTTCATCTTCGCAAATTCGACCGTATCCGCCATCGCCTTGAACCTGAAAACTATCTGAAACCGGATTTCATACGGGATTTACCCGCGCTTTCGCCCTATATGGCGGAAAGACCGGCAAATTACCAGACTGTTGCGGCGCAAACCGGACAGCGCTCAGGCGGAGGGTACGTCGAAAACCTCACCGGGGCGCATGGGCCGGAAACGGCTTTCCTCCACACCCTGTTCCACAAGCGCCGTTTTCAGCGCCGCAAGTGGCGCATCGACAGCCTCGTCGGTGAGTTGCACCGTACCCCAATGATGGCCGCAGACATGCGCGGCACCGCAAAGCTTCATGCCCTCAACGGCTTCCGCCGGGTTCTGGTGCTGGCCTTTCATGAACCAGCGCGGCTCATAAGCACCAAAAGGCAGGTTGGCGAGGCGGAATTCGCCATGTTTCTTGCGCGCAGCATGATAATTGAGGCCTTCATGAAAGCCGGTATCGCCGATGTGGTAGATTTTCCCACCCGGCCCCTCGATGACGAAGGCAGCCCACAATGCCATGCTGCGGTCGTTGAGCCCGCGGGCTGACCAGTGGTGGCACGGTTCGAAATGAATTTTGACCGACCCCGCCTCCACGACATCGCCCCAGTCGCCCACCTTGATACGCGCCGCCTCCACGCCGGTGCGGATGATGGCGTCATTGCCGAGCGGCGTGATGAAAAGCGGCTTGTGCGCCACATGCAGCCGCTTCAGCGTTTCCATATCCAGATGGTCGTAATGATTGTGCGTCAGCAGAACCAGATCGATGGGCGGCAGATCCTCGAAACGGATGCCGGGCGGATTGACCCGTTTGGGACCGGCGAAGCTGAACGGGCTGGTACGTTGCGACCACACCGGATCGACGAGAATATTCAACCCTGCTGTCTGGATCAGAAAGGAGGCATGGCCGACGAAGGTGACACGGATATTCTTGCCATCAACCCGGCTTTCCGGCTTTGCGAAAGGAAAAGGGCTCGGATAATTTTCCGGCCACGTAGCGCGCTCACCATTGAAGCGCCATTTCAACAGGCCCATGAAATTGCCGGGCGGCGAGCCGCCGGGATTAAAGAAGCGCACCCCGTCGAAATGATCGGAGATCGGCCCGCTATAATAGGCGCTGGCGTTCGAACGGCGGGCAAACAGCGCCCCGCCCGCCACAGCGAGCAATCCAAGGGTTGAAAAACGAAAGAAATTTCGACGGTTCATGCTAAAGGTATAGGGAGCGGAATGGTGCCGTTCAAGCCGCGCCAATCGCGGTTTGCAGCCGATCACACAAAGATGAAATGCAAGGCCGCACGGCTGAAAACCGGCAACGCCTTGACTTTTCCAGCGCTTTCCTGTTTATCCCCGCCAATCAGCTGGCAGTTTCACGACTCCAAGCCGCCGACCGGGACCCGCAGAGGTATAAAGAGATCCCGGAGGTCAACACCCGACAGCGCGATGCGCCCTCGGGTGCTTTTTGGCTTTGCGTCTTGTTTTTGCCAGCGAAAGCACCGACGTTTCGGAAACCCCGGAACGAAGAAGGAAGAAACGATGTTTGAAAACCTCCAGGACCGCCTTGGTTCCATTCTGAATGGACTGACCGGCCGTGGCGCGCTGACGGAAGCCGATGTTGCCGCCGCCCTGCGCGAGGTTCGCCGCGCGCTTCTGGAAGCGGACGTGGCGCTGGAAGTCGTGCGCTCCTTCACCGACAGGGTGCGTGAAAAGGCCGTTGGTGCCGCCGTCCTGAAGTCCATCAAGCCCGGCCAGATGGTCGTCAAGATCGTGCATGACGAACTTGTCGAGATGCTCGGCACCGAAGGCGTCTCGATCGACCTGCATGCGGCCGCCCCCGTCGTCATCATGATGGTCGGTCTGCAGGGTTCTGGTAAAACCACCACGACAGGCAAGATCGCCAAGCGCCTGACCGACCGCGAGAAGAAGAAGGTGCTGATGGCATCTCTCGACACGCGCCGTCCGGCCGCACAGGAACAGCTTCGCCAGCTGGGCGTCCAGACCGGTGTCGATACGCTGCCGGTCATCGCCGGCCAGTCGCCGACCGATATCGCCGCGCGCGCCGTGCAGGCGGCCAAGCTCGGCGGCCATGACGTCGTCATCCTCGATACCGCCGGCCGTACCCATATCGACGAACCCTTGATGCTGGAAATGGCCGACATCAAGAAGAAGTCCAACCCACATGAAATCCTGCTGGTCGCGGATTCGCTGACCGGTCAGGACGCCGTCAATCTGGCGCGCAACTTCGATGAGCGCGTTGGCATCACCGGTCTCGTGCTGACCCGTATGGACGGCGACGGACGCGGTGGTGCGGCCCTCTCCATGCGTGCCGTCACCGGCAAGCCGATCAAGCTGATCGGTATCGGCGAGCGCATGAATGAACTCGACGAGTTCCATCCGCGCCGTATCGCCGACCGTATTCTCGGCATGGGCGACATCGTCTCGCTGGTCGAAAAGGCCGCCGAAAACATCGATGCGGAAAAAGCCCGCGCCATGGCCGAAAAGATGGCCAAGGGCAAGTTCGACCTCAACGATCTCGCCGACCAGCTTGGCCAGATGAAGAAGATGGGCGGCATGGGCGGCATCATGGGGCTGATGCCCGGCATGGCCGGCATGAAGGACAAGATGGCTTCGGCCGGCATGAACGACAAGATGTTCGACCGCCAGATCGCCATCATCTCTTCCATGACCAAGGCCGAACGCGCCAATCCCGATATTCTGAAGCACAGCCGCAAGAAGCGCATCGCCGCCGGTTCCGGCACGGATGCCGCCGAAATCAACAAGCTTTTGAAAATGCACCGCGGCATGGCCGACATGATGAAAGCCATGGGCGGCAAGGGCAAAGGCGGCATCATGAAGCAGATGATGGGCGGCCTGGCGGGCAAGATGGGGCTCGGCGGCATGGGCGGCGGTATGCCTGATCTGTCGAATATCGATCCGAAGCAGCTCGAAGCGCTCCAGAAGCAGGCTGAAGCAGCCGGTCTCGGCAAGCCGGGCGCAATGCCCGGTCTTGGCAGCCTGCCGGGTGGATTGCCTGGTCTTGGTGGCGCCAAGCTGCCGGGTCTTGGCGGTATGCCGGGCCTGCCCGGCTTCCCGAAAAAGAAGTGAGGGGACGCCAGTGAACAACACAGAAGTGAAAGCCCAGCTTTCCGAATACCGCCAGTCGATCGACAATATCGATGCCGCACTGGTCCACATTCTTGCCGAACGTTTCCGCTGTACCAAGGCGGTGGGCGTGCTGAAGGCAAAGTACAATTTGCCGCCGGCAGACCCGGCGCGCGAGGAATACCAGATCGAACGCCTTCGCCATCTGGCCAAGGACGCCAATCTGGATCCGGATTTCGCCGAGAAGTTCTTGAACTTCATCATCAAGGAAGTCATCCGGCATCATGAAGCAATCGCCGCCGAACATGGCGGTAACGAAAAGACCGCCTGAACGGCGGACAAGCCATCTTAAGGAGTAAACAACATGGCACTTAAAATTCGTCTCGCACGCGGTGGTTCCAAGAAGCGCCCGTATTACCAGATCGTCGTTGCAGACGCCCGTTCGCCCCGCGACGGCCGTTTCCTCGAGAAGGTCGGTTCCTGGAACCCGATGCTCGCCAAGGACAACCCGCAGCGCATCGAGCTGAAGGCTGACCTCATCAAGGAATGGATCGCCAAGGGCGCACAGCCGACCGACCGCGTTCTGCGCTTCCTCGCCGAAGCCGGTCTTGCCGAGCGCGCCGCTCGCAGCAACCCGGAAAAGGCAAAGCCGGGCAAGCGCGCTCTGGAACGCGTTGCTGAAAAGAAGCAGAAGGCTGAAGATGCAGCCGCTGCTGCTGCGGAAGCCTCTGCTGCAGAATAATCTGCACGGTAACTTTTAAAAAAACGGGTGGCGTGGTTTTCCATGCCGCCCGTTTTTTGTTTATTTTGGCGTCAACAAACCTTAAAGCTGACGCAACCAACACCAGAAGACGGACGGCCCGATGGCAAAGCTGGAAAACCCGGTACTCATGGCAAAGATCGGCGGCGCGCAGGGCCTGCGTGGCGAAGTCCGTGTCAGCACCTATACAGCCGACCCGATGGCGCTCGGCGACTATGGCAATCTGGTTACCGCCGATGGCCGCATCTTCGAAATCCTGGAAGTCCGCGAAGGCAAGAATGTCGTCGTTGTCCGTTTCAGGGGTATCAACGACCGCAATGCGGCGGAGAGCCTGAACGGTTTGGAACTGTTCGTCGACCGTGACAATCTGCCTGACGACGAACTTGACGATGACGAGTTTTATTATGCCGATCTCGAAGGGCTGGAAGCCGTCGATGCTGAAGGCAAAAGTTATGGCGCCGTCAGCGCCGTTTACGATTTCGGCGCAGGTGACCTGCTGGAGTTGAAAGGTGCGGGCCGTCGCCCTGCCCTCATTCCCTTTTCGGAAGCGGCCGTGCTGGAAATCGACCTGGAAGCCGGCCGCATTCTCATCGACCCGATGGCCGCCGGCCTGATCGATAATCCCGACGACAAGGACGAAACCGGCGTATCGCCGTTCGGCAAGACATAAATCCATGACCTTCAAGGCTACCGTTCTGACGCTCTACCCGGAAATGTTTCCGGGACATCTCGGATATTCTCTGGCAGGCAAGGCGCTGGAGCGGGGGCAATGGTCGCTGGATGCCGTGCAGATCCGCGAATTTGCCACTGACAGACACAGAAGCGTGGATGACACACCGGCAGGCGGCGGCGCCGGCATGGTGCTGAAACCCGATGTGCTGGCAGCAGCCATCGACCAAGTTTCGGATGGCGACACGCGACCGCGCCTGCTGATGAGCCCGCGTGGCAAACCGCTATCGCAGAACCGCGTGCGCGAACTGGCGGCGGGTGAAGGCGCGATCATCGTCTGCGGTCGCTTCGAAGGCGTCGACCAACGGGTGATCGACGCGCGTGGGCTGGAGGAGGTGTCTATCGGCGATTACATCCTCTCTGGCGGCGAGCCGGCGGCCCTGACGCTGCTGGACGCCGTCGTCCGCATACTGCCTGGTGTCATGGGCAACGATCTTTCCGGCGTGCATGAAAGCTTCGAGGGCGGGCTGCTGGAACATCCGCATTATACCCGCCCGCAGGTCTGGGAAGGCCGCGACATTCCCGCTGTCCTCACATCAGGCAATCATGCCGTCATCGACAGGTGGCGACACGAACAGGCTCTGGCACTGACCAAGGAAAGACGGCCAGACCTTCTCAAAAAAGCTCAGGCCGAAACGAAATAATAGGCCGTCAATATCAGACCCACCGCAATCACCAGCCAGCGGATGATCCATTGCGGCACCCGTCTTGCGGTGTGAACGCCGACATAACCGCCAAGCGCTGCCGCCGGAAACATGATGAGCGCAGCCCACCAGGACACGACGCCGCCGCTGACGAAGATCGCGATTGCAATAACTGCGATCACCACCGACAGCAGGTTCTTCAACGCGTTCAGGTGATGATAGCTACCGCCCGAGGTTATTCCGAGGATGGCGAGCATCATGATGCCCATGCCGGCACCGAAGAAACCACCATAAATGGATGCAAGCCCCTGAAAGGCGAGGCTTGGCAGATTGCCGGGCGAACGCTCGGCACTCGTCTTGGGGCGCAGCCACGGGCCAGCAGCGAAAACGGCAGTAGCCGCCAGAAGCAGCCATGGCACCAGTTGGCGGAAGGATGGATTGTCAAGCGATAGCAGCAGCAAAGCCCCCCCGAGCCCACCGACGACGGACACCGCCGACAGCAGGATCGCCTCACGCCAGTGCGCACGAATTTCCGGCCCATAGGCGATCACGGAGGTAATGTAGCCCGGAAACTGCACGATTGCCGACGTTGCATTGGCAACGATGGGCGGCAGGCCGGCAAGCGTCATCGCCCCAAAGGTCAGGAAAGTGCCGCCACCGGCAATCGCATTGACGACACCAGACAGAAAGCCGGTAGCAAACAGCATGAGAACGATGAAAACTGACATGGCCCCTCCCAAGGTTCTCATGCCATATCCGGCAAGACGCCCCTTCGCAACTGCTGCGAGGCAACGCATAATTGATAAAATTTTGTCATGAAAGGGATGACAAACGGCGCATGCTAGTATATGTGCGCGCTTGGAATTGGGGTTTGCCCCTTTAACCGCAAGCAAAGAATGGCGAACCCGCTCCTGCCGCAAGGCATGGTCTGAAGGCATTGACCGACAGACGAACGTTGAGCGCTCTGGCTGTTTCAGAAGAAATCAGAGGTTAATATGACCAATATCATTCAGCAGCTGGAAGCCGAACAGGCTGCCAAGATCGAAGCAAAGCGTACCCTGCCGGACTTTTCTCCGGGCGACACGCTGCGCGTCAACGTTCGCGTGACGGAAGGTAACCGTACCCGCGTTCAGGCTTACGAAGGCGTTTGCATCGCCCGTTCCGGCGGTGGTCTTTCCGAAAGCTTCACCGTTCGCAAGATCTCCTACGGCGAAGGCGTCGAGCGCGTATTCCCGATCTACTCCCCGCTGGTTGAAGGCGTTGAAATCGTTCGCCGCGGTAAGGTTCGCCGCGCGAAGCTCTACTACCTGCGCGACCGTCGCGGCAAGGCTGCCCGTATCGTTGAAAACACCGGTACGCGCGCCCGCAAGCTGAACGAATCCGAGCGCCAGGCAGCAGCCGAAGAAAAGGCACGTCTGGAAGCCGAAAAGGTAGCAGCAGCGCAGGCTCTCGCCGCCGAGAAGGCAGCAGCCGAAGCCGCAGAAGCCAAGGCAGCGGAAGAAGCAGCAAAGGCTGCAGAAGCCACAGCGGAATAAGATTTCCATTTCAATGGATTTACGGGAAAGGCGGCCTTCGGGCCGCCTTTTTTGTTGTGCCGACGTGACTTGCCCTTGCCCCGGCAAGCGTGCATTTTCAAAAAAAATCGTTTCCGGAGGCTCCCATGATCGCCAGACGTCCGCTTCTCGCCGCCTTTGCCGCCTTGGCCATGGCGCCCACGCTCGCCAGCGCCGCCGATCTGCCGGATCTGAAGGGACGCACCGTCGTCGTCGTCACGGAAAACGCCTATCCGCCGTTGCAGTTCATCGATCCGAAATCCGGCGAGGCCATCGGCTGGGAATATGACGCGATGAAGGAAATCGCCAGGCGGCTGAATTTCAAGCTCGAATACCAGAACATCTCCTGGGATGCGATGATACAGGCGGTTTCCGCCGGGCAATACGACATCGGCATGACCGGCATCAGCATCAAGGACGACCGCAGGCAAAAAGTGGATTTTTCCACCCCCTATATGCGATCGGAAATGTTCATGCTGGTGCGAGCCGACGAGGCCCGCTTCACCGATGCGAAGAGTTTCACCGCCTTCGAAAAAGGCCTTGTCGGTGCACAAGCCGGCACGACACCCTTCTACACCGCCGTTTACGATGTTCTTGATGGCAACGAACAGAATCCGCGCCTGCGGCTGATGGAAACCTTCGGCGCCAGCGTTCAGGCGTTGAAGACCGGCGATGTCGATCTGGTCTTGACCGATGGCGTCGCGGGTAAGGGTTATGTCGATGCTTCGAACGGCACCTTGAAGCTGGTTGGCGGGCCATTGGGCGGAGACGATTTTGGCTTCATCTTCAAGAAGGGCTCGGATCTCGTCGCCCCTGTCAATGCCGCGATTGCAGCCCTGAAGGCAGACGGCACCTTTGCCGCGCTGGATAAGAAGTGGTTCCTCGACTACAAGCTCGGCGAATGACGCTCCACGACACTCCCCCGCGACGGACTGGGCCAAACGGCAAGAGCGAGGATTTTCCGTGGTGGCTGGTCACGATCATTTTGATCGGCATCGCCCTTGCGGTGGTGATCGCAGTGAATGGCATTTACGCTCAGGTTTTCAGCACCGTCGCCAAGGGTATCGGCATCACGGTCTCCGTCACGCTTGCCGCTTTCACGCTGGCGGCACTGTTAGGCCTCGCTCTCGCGCTGGTCGGCATGGCCGACAATATCGTGCTGCGGCAGGTGGCGCGATTTTACATCGAGGTCGTTCGCGGCATCCCGATCATCGTCCTGCTGTTTTACATCGCCTTCGTGGGCACACCGGGGCTGGTAGCACTCTACAATTGGCTGACCTTTCCGCTCGTCACCAATGGCTGGTTGGAGCCGTTGATGGTGCGGGATGTGTCGCTGACCTGGCGGGCGATCATCGCACTGACGATCGGTTATGCCGCCTTCATTGCGGAGATTTTTCGCGCCGGCATACAGGCCGTCCCGGAAGGGCAGATCGAGGCGGCAAAGGCCCTTGGCTTCAGCCGTTACCGGCGTTTCAGGCTGATTATCCTGCCACAGGCGATCCGGACGATCTTTCCGCCGCTTTCGAACGATTTTGTTTCGATGGTGAAAGACAGCTCGCTCGTCTCGGTGCTGGGCGTCACCGATATTACGCAAATGGGAAAAGTTTATGCCGCGGGTTCTTTCCGGTTTTTCGAGACCTATTCGATCGTCGCCTACATCTACCTGATCCTGACCATCGGCCTGTCGCTGATGCTGCGGCGGATCGAAAAGGCGATGCGCTCAAAACGCGGATGAGTGAACGCGACAGCCGGCAGAACCGGCTGTCGTATTGACAAAGGAAATCATGCCGTCTTGGCCTGATCACCCATTTTACGCGCGGCGATGATGACCAGCACACCCGCAAGCGCCAGGCAGAAGGCGAGGAAGAACATCGGCGCAATCGTGCTGCCGGTCTGATCCTTGATCCACGGCACCACATTCTGCGCCACGAAGCCACCGAGATTACCGACGGAATTGATGGCGGCAATGCCCGCGGCCGCACCTGCACCCTTGAGGAAGCGGCCGGGCAGGCTCCAGAACACCGGCTGGCCGGCAAAGATACCCGCAGCGGCGATGCAGAGGAAGCTGAACTGCAGGACCGGATCGCTCAGCAGCGCCGACATCAGCAGGCAGAACGCGCCAACGAAAGCCGGGCCGACGATGTAGGGCGTCTTGTTCTTCGCCTTGTCGGCAGCGTTAGGCACAACGAACAGGGCAATAGCCACGATCACCCACGGGATGATGTTGATGAAACCATTGGCGGTGTTGGAAACGCCGAAGCTCTTCACGATCGTCGGCAGCCAGTAGCTGAGACCATAGGCGGCCAGCGGAAAACCAACATAGCAAAGCGCCATGAACAGCACGCGCGGATTGATCAGCGCCTTGAAGCCATCCTCCGCATGCTCTTCCATGCCCTTGTTTTCTTCAGCCAGCCGGTTCTTCAGCCAGTCCTTTTCATCCTGCGTCAGGAACTTCGCCTTTTCCGGCGTATCATCCAGATAAAAGAAGGTGGCGATACCGGCGATGACGGCAGGAATACCGGTTGCCAGGAACACCCATTCCCAGCCGGCGTAACCGAGGAAACCATCCAGATCGAGCAGCATGCCGCCAAGCGGCGCACCAATCGCATTGGCAAGCGCGCTGAAAATCATGAACAGGCCAATCATGCGGCCGCGATAATCACGCGGGAACCACAGCGTCATCAGGAACAGCACACCGGGGAAGAAACCAGCCTCGCAGAGCCCGAGCAGGAAGCGCAGGATGTAGAACATCGTGGCGTTCTGCGTATAGGCAAGCGCGATGGTGACCGCACCCCAGGAAACCAGAATGCGGGCGAACCATTTGCTGGCGCCGAAACGGTTGAGGAACAGATTGCTCGGCACTTCGAAGATGAAGTAACCGATGAAGAACAGCGAGGCGCCAAGCCCGTAGGCATATTCGCTGAGGCTCAGCGCATCGACCATCTGCAGCTTGGCATAGCTGACATTCTGGCGGTCGATATAGGCGATGAGGTAGAGAAGGCCAAGAAACGGCATCAGCCGCCAGGTGATCTTCGAGATGAGGGCTTTTTCGGATACCATATGCTTTCCTCCCTTCGATTTCTCGTCGAATGCAAATGATAAGGGAACCCATCTATATGTGCAGCGCAAAATACGCAAGTTGCACTGCATCATAACCATTGGAACGCGTTATGAGACCGGCATTTACTGTTGACGCAGCGCATATGAACGACACCCTGACGGCCAGTAAGCATTCATATTGCCGTAAAACTGCCGATCTGCTATGAAAGTTGCCATGGGATCTAAATTCGGATGTCTCGCTCAGAATGTTTATGTGCTGCAGGACCACAAGCGTCTGCCGGCACGTTTCTTTGCGCGCGTTTCCGGGGCGCTCACCAGCCGACTTAGGCTCGCCTGACAGCACCTGCTGTCCATCGCCTTACTGAACCCTGATTACCCTTTTCCATGACAAGGCATAGAGCCATGAGCGCACCCCGCACTTTGTATGATAAAATCTGGGACGACCACGTCGTCAATCGTGACCCGGACGGAACCTGTCTTCTCTATATCGACCGTCACCTGGTCCATGAGGTGACGAGTCCGCAGGCCTTCGAAGGCCTGCGCATCGCCGGCCGCCCGGTGCATTCGCCGGCCCGCACGCTCGCCGTGGTCGATCACAATGTCCCGACCACCGCTGACCGGCTGGAAGGCATCAAGAATGAGGAAAGCCGCATTCAGGTGGAAGCGCTTGCGCAGAACGCCAAGGATTTCGGTGTCGAATATTATTCCGAACGCGACAAGCGCCAGGGCATCGTCCACATCGTCGGGCCGGAACAGGGTTTTACCCTGCCGGGCATGACGATCGTCTGCGGCGACAGCCACACCTCCACCCACGGCGCTTTTGGCGCGCTGGCGCATGGTATCGGCACATCGGAAGTGGAACATGTTCTGGCCACTCAGACACTGATCCAGAAAAAGGCCAAGAACATGCTGGTGCGTGTCGATGGCAAGGTTCCGGAGGGCGTGACCGCCAAGGATATCATCCTCGCGATCATCGGTGAGATCGGCACGGCCGGAGGCACCGGCCACGTGATCGAATTTGCCGGCGAGGCGATCCGATCGCTTTCTATGGAAGGCCGCATGACGGTTTGCAACATGACTATCGAGGGCGGTGCCCGCGCCGGTCTGGTCGCACCGGACGAGACCACCTTCGACTACATCAAGGACAAGCCGCGCGCGCCGAAGGGCGAAACGCTGGAACAGGCCATTGCCTACTGGAAGACGCTGAAATCCGACGAAGGCGCCCATTATGACAAGGTCGTGGTGCTGGACGCCGCCAATCTGCCGCCCATCGTCTCCTGGGGCTCATCACCGGAAGACGTGACTTCGGTCGAAGGCGTCGTTCCCAATCCTGATGATATCGAGGAAGAAAACAAGCGCACGTCCAAGTGGCGCGCGCTGGAGTATATGGGCCTGCAACCCGGTACCCGCATCACTGATATCGCCGTTGATCGCGTCTTCATCGGCTCCTGCACCAATGGCCGCATCGAGGATTTGCGTGCGGCGGCGAAAATCGTCGATGGCCGCAAGGTAGCCCCCACCGTCTCGGCCATGATCGTGCCCGGCTCCGGTCTGGTCAAGGAACAGGCGGAACAGGAAGGCCTGGACAAGATTTTCCTCGACGCCGGTTTCGAATGGCGTGAACCGGGCTGCTCCATGTGCCTTGCCATGAATGACGACCGTCTGAAGCCCGGCGAACGCTGTGCCTCCACCTCGAACCGCAATTTCGAGGGCCGTCAGGGTTACAAGAGCCGCACCCATCTCGTTTCCCCGGCAATGGCGGCGGCGGCGGCAATCGCCGGTCACTTCGTCGACGTGCGCGAATGGCAATAATTGCCGCAAAATGACTTAAACAACAAAACCCCGGAGTGATCCGGGGTTTTTCTTTGAGACCTCATTCCGAAATGATCTTCACCCGCTGGCCGGGCTGAAGCGTGGCGGTGGCGCTCATCGCATTGATCATGCGGAACATATCGAGCTTGCGCTCGGTTCCCATCATTCGCGCCGCGATCGTTGCCACGGTTTCGCCGGACTTCACCGTCACCACACGCACGCGCAGCGGCTTCAGCGATGCGATTTCCTGCGGGGTCATTTTACGGAAACTCGTGCGCAGCACGTTGGCGATGGAATCAAGCTGCGCATTACCCTTCGGCACCGCCGTCAGGAACCGGAATATCTGCTGGCCAACACGAATGACGGTTACGTCGAAATCCCATTTATCCGCGCTTGCCCGGGCTGTCGCGGCCTCCAGACCGTTGATCTGCGTCTCCTTGACGGTTTCCGGCAGCAGACCGGCAACCCAGCCGCTGGTCAGGTAATTGGCAAGGGTGGTCTGTTTCGGATCGGCAACACCATCAAAACGGATGGCCATATCGCCCGGTCCGGTCGCCAGAACGGCCTCCACCTTATTATCGATGACAAAACCTTCCGGCACGTCAAAACGGATGCCAAGCGTTCCGTGCAGGAACGTCTGCCCGCGGACGTAACCTTCCTGTGGGCTGTCGCCGTAAAGCAGGCCGTCTATGCCATCCAGGAACCAGTCGCGTCCACGATCCCCGACCTGACCGTCCTGGCCGAAGGCGCGGGCATGGCGGCGCGCAAGCTCGATGCGCTGCGGCGTGTTGGGGTGGCTGGAAAGGAAGTCGAGGCTCTGGTCGTTTTCAGGATCGGCCGAAGAGAAGCGCGCATAGGCCGCCATGGAATCCAAAAAGCGCGGCGAGGCAAAGGGGTCGTAACCGGCCTCGCCCAGCATCCGCACACCGATGACATCCGCCTGCAATTCCTGCTGGCGCGAAAAGGCCGCGAGCCGCAGCTTGCCGCGCGCAAGCGCCTGCTTGCCGGCGAGATCGCTCGACAGCACTTCGGCAACCACGCGGCTGGCAATCACCTCCGCCTCTTCCCGGCGCTGGCGTTCGATGCCGTGATTGGCGGTGACATGGCCCATCTCATGCGAAAGCACGGCGGCGACTTCCGAAGCATCGTTGGCAAGCGCCAGAAGCCCGCGTGTCACGTAAAGATATCCGCCCGGCAGCGCAAAGGCATTGATGGCCGGCGAGTTGAGGATAGTGATACGGTAAGACTGTTGCGGATTTTCCGAAACGGCCGTCAGAGCGCCGGCAATACGGGCGACAAGCCGTTCCGTCTTGGCGTCACGATATTCACCGCCATAGCTCGCCACGATGCGCGGATGTTCGCGCGCACCCATCTGGGCGCGGGGATCATTCTTCTGCACCTCTTCCACGGTTTGCGGATTATCCGACGGGCGCAGGGTGGACTGGTAAGCCGGGCTGAAGAGAGACTGGCATGACGACAGGAACACGGCGGACGCCGTCAGCACGGAACAGGCGGCAGCCATCCTGCCCGAACGGCGAAGGCCTGAACGGGAGAAGAGCCTCCACTGTGCAGTCATGCTATTTCTCATTCTCTATGCCTGCCCCTAACGTTCCTGATCATCCGTTAATTGCAGACCAGAATAACAGATTCGCCCCAACGAGCCATGAATGCCGATACGGTAAAAACGATCCATCAAGTCCGGAATATTCCTGAAGAACGCAATAATTCCCGTCTTTTCTCGGGCAACAACTTGAAACTGGCAAGTGCAAATTAGCGCCATTGAAGTCATCTAAAGCGATTGCCAGCGGCACGCGTCGAAAATAAGGCGATCAGCCGTTCAGAAAACTGTCCACCGCCTTCACATTTTGTGTGGCGAAGAAATCTGCGGTCGGGCCTGTGTAGACAACGCGGCCGCGATCAAGAAAAACCACCCGCTGCGCCAGCTTCTTTATGTCGTCCGGATGGTGTGAGACAATAATCACCGTATTTTTTGTTTCCGCATGCAAGTCGAGGAGCAGGGAGGTCATGCCTGCGCGTAGTCCCGGATCGAGCGCGGCAAAGGGCTCATCCAGCAGCATGACCGGTTTTTTCCTCACCAGCGCACGCGCCAGAGCCGCCCTTTGTCTTTCCCCGCCGGAAAGCGTGCCTGGCAGGCGCTTGTCAAAACCAGCAAGACCAACGCGCGCCAGCGCCACCCCGATGCTTTTCCGATCTTCCGCCTGCAATTTCAGCCCCGGACTGACGCCGAGCGCGACATTGGTGAAAATATCGAGATGGGCGAAAAGATTATTGTCCTGAAAGATCGACGACACCGGCCTTTCGGAAGGGTCGAGCGCCGTCATGTCCCGCCGGCCTATCACCACGCGACCGGCATCCGGCGCCTCAAAACCGGCGACCAGATTAAGGAGTGTCGACTTGCCGGAACCGGATGCGCCGACAACTGCGGTCACCTGGCCCTGAGGAAAGCCGCAATCCAGATCGAAATCCTGCGTTCCAAGCCGCAGCCTGACGTTGTCCAGCTGAACCGCGAAATCATCGCCAGTCATATGCTCGCCCTTCCCGCCCCCGCCTCTGCCGATTGCGATTGCCGCGAAACGCCGCCTGCGGCAAGCAGCAGGCAGACGACACCGAGGATAAACGCGTATCCGGCGGCGTCATTGGTGCGGTAGCTGCCCATATTGCTATAAACGAGCCATGGCAAGGTGACGAAACTTTCCGAACCGAAAAGGGCAACCGCCCCGAGATCGCCGAGGGACAGGGCCATGGCGAAGGAAAACGCCATCGCCAGCGGCCGCCACAAAACCGGCAGATCCGCAAATCTCAGCCGCGCCATCCCCTGCAACCCGAGGCTGGCGGAGAGCCGGCCGGTGCGCAGAAAATGGCTGTTAAAGGCCGGCTCCAACACCCGCATGGCAAGCGGCAGCGCCATCAGCATATTGATGATCGCCACGAGAACCGGCGCATAAATGCTGACATCACCGAGGGGCCGTAACAATAGAAACCATCCGCTTCCGAGCACAACAGGCGGCACCAGCAGCACAAGCGAAGACCCCGCGCCGATCGTGGCGGATAGAAAGCGCAACGGCTGAACCGCCTGCCGCCGTGAACCAACGGCCTGACGTGCACCGATAATCGCAAAACAGCAGAGCACGACGAGAGTTGCGGAGAGCGCAGCAATGGCAAGGCTGGTGAAAGCCGCGCGCAGGAAGATCGGCGTGATAAGCAGACGCGGCAGGTCGGCCTTCAACCCCGAGACGGTTATCGCGACGAGCGGCAGGCCGATCAGCAGAACCACAAGATTGATTGCCGCCCCATCCCAAAGACGTGCACCAACCCCTTTGCCATCGAAGCGGCGAAGGGGCCGCCCAAGCGAGGCGATTTCCGCTTCCGGCGATGGCAGAAAGGCAAGAAGGCCGAGCAGGATTGCGGTAAGGACAATCTGTAAAACTGAAAGCGCAATCGCCCGCTGCGGATCGAAATCGAACCGCAGCGCCTGATAGATCGCCACCTCCAGCGTCGTGGCCGCCGGGCCGCCGCCGAGCAGCAGCACCAGCGTGAAGCTGGTGGCGCACAGCATGAAGACAAGTCCGGCAATGCCGGGAACAAGCCGCGAAATCGCCGGCCATTCGATGAAGCGAAACGTCGAAACCGGCCCCATGCCGAGGCTTGCCGCCATGCGCCAATATTCGCCCGGAATGCGTTCCAGCCCGGCCAGCATCAGCCGCACGCACAGCGGCAGATTGAAGAACACGTGGGCGACAAGAATCCCGGAAAGGCCGTAAATGCTGAAGGGTTGCTCCGCGCCGGCAAAAGCGAGAGCCGTATTCAAAACGCCCTGCCTGCCCCATATGGCGATGATGCCGAAGGCGCCGACGATCACCGGCAAACCCATCGGCACCGCCATCAGCCGGATGATCCATATACGCCCCGGAAAGTCGCGTCGCCGCGCGAGCGCCAACGCCACCGGCAGGCCGAGAACAATGGACAAGAAGGTGGAAAGTGTTGCCTGATAAAGCGTGAAGCGAAGGATACGCAGCGTATAGGCATCCATGATGCTGGCAGCGGATGCGCCGGCATCAAAAGACAGGAGGGCCGCAACGGCGAGCGCCATGAACAGGAAAACGGCGGTAAAGGCCGCCGTCCCGAAAACAACGGATCGCCGGTAATCGCGACGCAGCATCATGGGTAGGTGTGCCTTTTCCTCAATTCATGCTCATGGCGGCAAGCCATTCGTCGACCCAGGCTTTGCGGTTCTTCGCCACCTCTTCCGGGTCCATAAGGAAGGTCTTCTGCGGCACGACGAGTTTGGAAAACGCCTCGGGCAAAGGCTTCGATGTCGCCGCAACCGGCATCATCCAGTTGTTTTCGGGGATCGCATCCTGAAAGCCTGATGTGAGCGTGAAAGCAAGGAACTGCTTTGCCAATTCCTTGTGCGGCGCGTTTTTGAGAAGGCCGGACACTTCGATCTGGATGTAATGTCCTTCGGAAAAAGCCGCGGCCTGATAACGGTCCGTCTTCTCGGCGACCATGTGATAGGCGGGCGATGTGGTGTAGGAAAGCACCATCGGCACCTCACCCTTGGTGAAGAGACCGTAGGATTCCGACCAGCCCGGTGTGACAGTCAGGATGCGTTTCCTGAGCTTCGCCCATGCTTCCGGAGCCTTGTCCCCATATACCGATTTCACCCAGAGAAGTAGCCCAAGCCCCGGCGTGGAGGTGCGCGGGTCCTGAATGGCGATCTTCTGTGAAGGATCGCCGTCCACCAGTTCCTTCAGACTCGTCGGCGGGTTTTTTACCGTCTGCGTGTCATAGACGACCGCGAAATGCCCATAATCATAGGGGACGAAGACATCGTCCTCATAGCCGCCCGGCACCTTGGCCGCCGACGTATCGATGCCGCTGACATCGAAAAGGCCGGTCTGTTTCGCTTCTGCGACGAGGTTGGTGTCGAGACCGATGACAACATCCGCCTTGGACCCAGCCCCTTCAAGTTTCAGGCGGTTGAGCAGCGCCACACCATCCGCCACGCCGACGAAATTGACCGTGCAACCACAAACCTTCTCGAAGGCTTCCTTGACCTTCGGACCGGGTCCCCATTCGGACACGAAGCTCTCATAGGTGTAGACAGTCAGCTCCTGCTTGTCCTGCGCGACGGCAAGGCCGGGCAGAAACACGGAGGCGGCGACGAGGGAATTCAGGAAAAGACGACGGCGCACGGGTATCTCCTCAAAACAAAAAGGGAAATAGCCGCCTGCCTTAAAGCCGTCTAATCCCTCCGCCGGTATGAACCGGATCAGGTTCTTCGGGTTGGCAAGCCTCTCAGCCTTTTGCACGCAAGCACAAAAGACACCCCGTTAGATCAAGATGATGGTGTAGTCCCGCCGTCTGCGATTGGCAAGACAGTGCCGTCAGCCCTGCGCCGTCATATGCACCAGTTCCCAGACGTGACCATCCGGATCCTGAAAACTGCCGGCATACATGAAGCCGTGATCCTGAACGGGTTTCCAGCCGCTGCCACCGGAGGCAAGCGCAGTTGCGATCATCCGGTCGATTTCCTCGCGGCTTCCGGCGGAAAGACAGGTCAGCACTTCGGTGCTACTCTTCGCATCGGCGATATCGCCATTGATGAAATCGCGAAAACGCTCTTCCTGGAGCAGCATCACGAAGATGTTCTCCTCCACGATCATGCAGAGCGTGCGATCGTCGGAATATTCCGGATTGAAGCTGAAACCCAGCGCCGTGAAGAAGTCTCTCGATGTCTCGATATTCTTGACGGGCAGATTGACGAAGATCATGCGCATTTTCTGAATTCCTCCGAACCCGCACAGGAAACGGCAATTCCGCCTCCCTGTCAAAGGCGGATGCCGTTCAATCAGTAAAAGACGATCCCCTTCAGCCTTCCAGTTCCTCGCGCAGCATCTCCAGCTCCAGCCATTCTTCTTCCATGGTTTCGAGCTTTTCACGCAGCTTGGTCATTTCCTGCGCCAGCGTATTGAATGTGGCTGGATCCTTGGTGAAAAGCGCGGGATCGGCCATGCGCTGCTCGCGTTTTGCGATCTCACCCTGGGCTTTTTCCATCTCCTTCGGCAGATTTTCGAGTGCGAATTTCTGCTTGAACGAAAGCTTGCCCTTGGCCTTTGCAGGATCTTGCGAAGCGGAAGTCGAAGGTGCGGCCTTCGCCTTTTCCTGTTTCTCCGCCTTGCGTTTTTCATCTGCCGCGCCCTTGCGCTGCGCCATCATATCAGAATAACCGCCGGCATATTCGATCCAGCGTCCGTCCGGCTGATCCGGATTGGCGGGTGCGATGGTGGAGGTGACGGTACGGTCAAGAAAATCACGGTCGTGGCTGACGAGGATAACCGTGCCGGAAAAGCCCGCAACGATTTCCTGCAACAGATCAAGCGTTTCGATATCGAGATCGTTGGTCGGCTCGTCGAGGATCAGGAGGTTGGTCGGCCGTGCCAGAATGCGCGCCAGAATAAGACGGGCACGCTCGCCGCCAGAGAGGTTGCGGATCGGCGTGCGGGCCTGTTCCGGCTGGAACAGGAAATCCTTCATGTAACCCGTAACGTGCTTCACTTCGCCATTGACCAGCAGATTGTCGCCGCGGCCGTCAGTCAGGTAATGCGCGAGCGTATCGTTGGGATTGAGATCCTCACGCTTTTGGTCGAGCGTCGCGATTTCCAGATTGGTGCCAAGTTTCACCGTGCCGCTATCGGGCTCAAGCTGGCCGGTCAGCATTTTCAAAAGTGTGGTTTTGCCGGCGCCGTTCGGCCCGACGAAACCGATACAATCACCACGATGCACCCTGAGCGAAAACGGCGCGACGATCACGCGCTCATCGTAAGCCTTGGTGATGGCCTCGGCCTCGATGACCAGCTTGCCGGATTCCCGCACGTCCGAAGCCGTCGCCTGCACGGAGCCCTGCGGCCCCTTGTGGCCGCGATATTCGGCGCGCATGGCCTGAAGTTCGCCGACGCGGCGCATGTTGCGCTTGCGTCTCGCGGTCACGCCATAACGCATCCAGTGTTCTTCGCGCTCAATGGCCTTGCCGAGCTTGTGCTGCTCCAGCTCTTCCTCCTCCAGCACCTTGTCACGCCATTCCTCGAAATGGGCAAAGCCGCGATTGAGACGGCGGGACTGGCCGCGATCGAGCCACACGGTCGAGGTCGAGACTTTTTCGAGAAAACGCCGGTCGTGCGAAATCAGCACCAGCGCGCTGCGCGTCTGCTGCAACTCGCTTTCAAGCCATTCAATGGTGGGCAGGTCCAGATGGTTGGTTGGCTCGTCCAGCATCAGAATATCAGGCTCCGGCGCCATGACGCGGGCAAGGGCCACACGCCGCGCTTCACCGCCGGAAAGGCTTGCCGGATTTTCCTGTCCCGTCAGGCCGAGATGTTCGAGCAGGTACGTCACCCGATAAGGGTCGTCACCCGGCCCAAGCCCCGCTTCGGCATAGGCCTGAACGGTATCGTAACCGGCAAAATCCGGTGCCTGCTCCAGATAACGGATGGTAGCGGAAGGGTGGCGGAAAACCTCGCCCGACTGTGCCTCGACCAGCCCGGCCGCAATCTTCATCAGGGTCGATTTGCCGGAACCATTGCGCCCGACAAGGCAGATGCGGTCGCCCGGCTCCACCTGAAAATTGGCGCCGTCGAGCAGCGGGGTCACGCCGAAAGTCAGCTTGATATCGTCGAGTTTCAAAATTGGGGGTGCCAAGGCGTCAGGCTCCGGTCAGATCATAAGGGCGGGCGAGGACGATGGCTTTGCCGCTTTTCAGCGAGAAATGCACAGGGCCGCCATTCGCGACATTGGAAATAGTGCGGGAAGAACCGAAAGCAAGCGCGAAATCGTCAAGCGGATAACGCACATTGCCGATATCAAGGCCCGCAAGGGCGGTAAATCCGGCCACCGAAAACAGCGAACCGGCCGGCAGATCGACATCAAGCGAACCGGGAAGCAGTGGCTGCGCCTCCTCGTCTCCTGACGTCAGTGTCACGTCGAGACCCCGTTCGGCAAGCGCCACCGCATAAAGAAGATGTTGCAGCGCATGGTCGCTTCTCTCGCCTCCAAGCGCACCCACCAGCAGCAGCGAAGACGCGCCACGGGAGAGTGCTTCCGAGACCGCAATCTCGCCATCCGTCACGGCCTTTGCGGCCGGGTAAGGCTGCCGCTCCACATCTGGCCAGGCGCCCAGCAGCTCTTCGCTGGCGGAATCGAAATCCCCCACCCAAAGCTCCGGCGCAAGACCGAGTGGTCCGGCATGGCGCATGCCGCCATCGGCCGCGATCACGCGGCTATCGGCAACCGCCAGCTTCAGGCGGTCGGTCACCGTGACATCGCCGCCAAGCAGAATGGTGAAACGCTCTTTATCCATGCCTTGCCTTATCTCACCTCAGCCAAAAAGGGAAAGCCGAAACCCGATGAAATCAGCCTATATTGATTTTCGCCGGCTTCGGGATTATGAAACGCTTCAGTGGTGATTTGCCGACCGGCTTGCAGCCACTTTAAAGAAGTCGCTAAAGGGTCGAGGAAAAAGGCAATTTCCTGGGACCGGCTGCGATTTCGCTGCCGGTTTTTTTGTTTTCGCAACGTTCTTTACGTCATCCGAAAAGAGAGTTCGACATGCCGATCAAGATTCCCGATACGCTTCCCGCCTTTGAGACCCTCGTTCATGAGGGCGTGCGGGTCATGACCGAAACGGCGGCCATCCGGCAGGATATCCGCCCGCTCCAGATCGGGCTTCTCAACCTCATGCCGAACAAGATCAAGACGGAAGTGCAGATGGCCCGCCTCGTCGGCGCCTCGCCGTTGCAGGTGGAGTTTTCGCTGATCCGTATCGGCGGCCACCGCGCCAAGAACACGCCTGAAGAACATCTTCTGTCCTTCTATGAGACGTGGGAAGAAGTGCGCCACCGCAAGTTCGACGGTTTCATCATCACCGGCGCGCCCATCGAGATGCTGGACTATGAAGATGTGACCTACTGGAACGAGATGCAGAAAATTTTTGAATGGACGCAAACCAACGTCCATTCGACGCTGAATGTCTGCTGGGGCGCGATGGCGGCCATCTACCATTTCCACGGGGTGCCGAAATACGAGCTGAAGGAAAAGGCGTTCGGTGTTTATCGTCACCGCAATCTCTGCCCGTCATCGATCTATCTGAGCGGCTTTTCGGACGATTTCCAGGTTCCAGTATCACGCTGGACGGAAGTGCGCCGCGCCGACATCGAAAAACACCCCGAACTTGAAATCCTGATGGAGTCAGAGGAAATGGGCGTGTGTCTGGTGCATGAGAAGGCCGGCAACCGGCTCTACATGTTCAACCATGTCGAATATGATTCAACCTCGCTTTCGGATGAATATTTCCGCGACGCGAATGCCGGTGTGCCCATCAAGCTGCCACATGATTATTTTCCGCATAACGACCCGGAACTAGCTCCGCTGAACCGCTGGCGCAGCCATGCCCATCTGTTTTTCGGCAACTGGATCAACGAGATATACCAGACGACGCCTTACGATCTCGAATCCATCGGCAAACTCGCCGCGTAAATTGCCGATTGCGAATTGCCGGGAAATGACGCAACGTCCGCCCGGCAATTCATGGCAATCGGGAGAATGATGCAATGAGCGACGGGGCAGCACGGGAGAATTTCGGTTTCACGGCAACCGGCGAAAAGGTCGAACGCGTCACCATCTCGAAGGGCGGATTGACGGCCAAGGTCATTACCTGGGGCGCAGTCATTCAGGATCTGCGCCTCGATGGTCACCAGCCGCCGCTCGTTCTGGGCTTCGATAAATTCGAGGACTACAAATATTCCTCCTATTTCGGCGCCACCCCTGGCCGCAATGCCAACCGCATCGGTGACGGCAAATTCTCCATCGACGGGCATGAATACCAGCTGGAGCTGAACGAAAAGGGCGTAACCCATCTGCATGGCGGCAGCGACGGCATGGGCAAACGCAACTGGATGCTGATGGAGCATGGCGAAAGCCATGCCGTTCTGCAGATCATCGATCCCGACGGCCGCGCCGGTTATCCCGGCAACTGCACGGTCACCGCCACCTATACGATCCTCGACGGCGGCGTGCTTTCGGTGGTCTATGAAACGGTGACCGACAAGCCGACCATCGCCAATGTCTGCCAGCACTCCTATTTCAACCTCGACGGTGCGGATACCGCTCTTGGGCATGAGATCAGCATCGCCGCTGATTTTTACCTGCCGACCAATGACAAACAGATACCAACAGGCGAAATCCGCTCCGTTGAAGGCACCATCTTTGACCTGCGCCAGCCGACGCCGATGCGGCGCAAGGAGGATGGCGAGCAGGTTCTCTACGATCACAATTTCTGCCTCTCGCCCGAGCGCCGCGCAAAACGCAAGGTTGCCCGCGCCTATTCCCCGGCCTCGGATATCGCCCTTGAGGTTCACACCACCGAACCCGGTGTGCAGTTCTATTCGGCCTTCAAGCTGAACGTTGCGGTCCCCGGCCTCGATGGCCGCCACTATGGTCCCTTTGCCGGTTTCTGCCTGGAAACGCAGATTTGGCCTGATGCCGTCAATCACCCTGATTTTCCGCACGCGATCCTGCGGCCGGGCGAAACCCTGCGTCAGGAAACAGATTATATTTTCAAGAAAGGCTGAGCGGATGGGCTGGATCAGTCCAGCACGCAGCCGACATAAGCACCCGAGGCCCGGGCGCGCCGCTCGATAAGGCCAGCCAGCCTTTGCAGACCACGACCCGGTTTGCTGGCGACCCGGTCAATGGGGTTGGGCAGGGAAACGGCAAGCAGTGCTGCCTGACGGGAACTGAGCTTTGCCGCCGGTACCTTGAAATGATGCTGCGCAGCGGCCTCGATGCCGTAAATGCCCGGCCCCCATTCGGCAACGTTGAGATAAATTTCCATCATCCGTTTTTTGGACCAGACGAAATCCGCCGCAATCGCCAGCGGCAGTTCCAGTCCTTTACGCAGGAAAGAACGGCCGTTCCATAAAAACAAGTTCTTGGCCGTCTGCATCGGAATGGTGCTTGCGCCGCGGGTGGAGGCCCCATCGAGCGCATTGCTGACCACGGATTGCATCTGATTCCAGTCCACGCCGCCGTGGAAACAGAATTGCCCGTCTTCCGACATCATCACGGATTGCACAAGGCGCGGAGAAATATCCTCAAGCGGCACCCAGCGCCGGTCATAGCCCTGCAGGGTAACCAGATCGGCAAGCATCAGCGTCGAGACCGGCCGGAAGAACGGCAGTGCATAGACCGGGATCAGCAGATAGGGCAGGATCAGCAAAGCCAGCAAGGTCATGATAATGCGCTTTGCCAACGTGCGAAAATCCACCTTCGGACTGCTCCGGTCTTCCGCCAGCACGGCGTAATCTGCGTCGCTTTCAGGCGTACTGCTCAATATCCGTCTCAGCCCCGCGCCAATCGAAGCCTTTCATAGTCCATTGCCGCCTTCAAGGCGAGTCTGGTCAAACAGTTACGCCCGGGAATCACGAAAAGGTTGCCTGGCCCCGCGCGGCATGTCAAAGAGCGCGGCATGGACGCTCAGATAACGAATTTCGAAACGAGGCTGCGCGAAAACGCGGCAAAAACCGAAGCCTTGCTTGGCCGCCTGCTTTCCGGTGAAGCACGCGCAGACGAGATCACGCGTCCGCAAAACCTGCTCGACGCCATGCGCCATGGCGTGCTGAACGGCGGCAAACGCCTGCGGCCCTTCCTCGTCATCGAAAGCGCAGCCCTTCTGGGCGGAGACGCCGAAGCTGCCCATTATGTCGGCGCGGCGCTGGAATGCCTGCATTGTTATTCGCTTGTGCATGACGACCTGCCGGCCATGGATGATGATGACCTGCGTCGCGGCCAGCCGACGGTGCACCGCAAATTCGACGAGGCGACCGCCATTCTCGCCGGCGACAGCCTGTTGACGCTCGCCTTCGATATTATCGCCGCGGACGAAAACCCGCTTGCGGCCGAGCGCAAGGCCGCGCTCGTGCTTTCGCTTGCCCGCGCAGCCGGCATCGGCGGCATGGCCGGCGGACAGGCGTTTGATCTTGCTGCGGAAAAAAAGGCGCCGGATGAAGCCGGCATCATTACATTGCAGGCTATGAAAACCGGCGCTTTGCTGCGTTTCGCCTGTGAGGCTGGCGCGATCATTTCCGGAAGCGACGTCTCCGAACGGCAAAGGCTACGCCTCTTCGGCGAAAAAATCGGCCTCGCCTTCCAGCTCGCCGATGATCTTCTCGATCTCACTGCCGATGCCGCCACCATGGGCAAGGCAACCGGCAAGGATGCCGCACGCGGCAAGGGAACATTGGTCGCCTTGCGCGGCGAAGACTGGGCGCGCGCCAAGCTGCAGGAACAGGTAACGGAAGCCAGTGACCTCCTGGCCCCCTATGGCGAAAAGGCCGCAATTCTCATCGCGGCCGCAAGGTTCATTGCCGAACGGAAAAGCTGAGCCGGTTTCCCCGCTCAGCTCCCTATGCCCAATCAGCCCTTGAGAGGCGAAATCAGCACTTCAACGCGACGGTTCTGAGCGCGACCGTCAGGTGTTGCATTCGATGCGATCGGCTGCGAAGCACCGAAACCAAGCGTCGAAATACGGCGCTGATCGACGCCGCGCGCACCGAGATAATTGGCAACCGAAGCGGCACGACGCTCCGAGAGGCCCTGATTGTAATCGGCGCGGCCGGTAGAATCGGTGTGACCGTTGATGTCGATCAGCGTGCGGTTGAACTTGTTCAGCACGATTCCAACGGAATCAAGCGTTTGATAGAAGGGCGGGATGACTTGGTCCTGATCCGTCGCAAAGGTGATGTTCGACGGCATGTTGAGGACGATGCTGTCGCCGCGGCGGGAAACCGAAACGCCCGTACCCTGAAGCTGGGCGCGAAGCTCAGCTTCCTGACCATCCATATAATTGCCGATGGCGCCGCCGGCGAGTGCACCGATGCCCGCACCGATGAGCGCGGCATTACGGCGACCGGTCGGCGAACCGCCGACAGCCAGACCACCGAGCGCGCCAACCACGGCGCCGATGCCGGCACCACCAGCGGTGTTCGACATCTTCTGCTCGCCCGTATAGGGATCGGTGGTGGTGCAGGCGGAAAGATAGGTCCCGCAAAGGGCGACGATCGCGATTTTTTTGATCATGTGTTTTGATGCTCCGAGAGGTTCAGGAGGTATGACAGTGGAATTTCGAGCCTTTGAGGATACTCATTACTCCGCCGCGTCTTTCCGGCCGAAACGCTTTTCGATGTAATCGGCCACAAGCGCTTCGAAATCACCGGCAATGTTGGGACCACGCAGGGTGAGCGCCTTTTCCCCGTCGATGAAGACCGGCGCTGCCGGGCTTTCGCCGGTTCCGGGCAGGGAAATGCCGATATCGGCATGTTTGCTTTCACCGGGACCATTGACGATGCAGCCCATGACGGCGACGTTCAATGCCTCGACGCCGGGATATTTTTCACGCCAGACCGGCATGTTCTTGCGAATATCGTTCTGGATATTCTGAGCAAGTTCCTGAAAGACGGTGGACGTGGTGCGCCCGCAGCCGGGACATGCCGCAACGACCGGAATGAATTGCCGGAAGCCCATGACCTGCAGCAATTCCTGCGCCACCTGCACCTCGCGGGTGCGGTCGCCATTCGGCTCCGGCGTCAGCGACACGCGGATCGTATCGCCGATGCCGTGCTGCAAGACGTAACCCATGGCGGCAGACGAGGCGACGATGCCCTTGGAACCCATGCCGGCTTCGGTCAAGCCCAGATGCAGGGCGTGGTTGGAGCGCTCCGACAACATGGAATAAACGGCGATCAGGTCCTGCACCTGGCTGACCTTGGCCGACAGGATGATGCGGTTGCGCGGCAGGCCGATCTCTTCGGCAAGCTCGGCGGAAATCAGCGCCGACTGGACGATGGCCTCACGCGTGACCTGACGGGCGGAGAGCGGAAAACCCTCTTCCTTGTTACGGTCCATCAGCGTGGTCAGCAATTCCTGATCGAGCGACCCCCAGTTGACGCCGATGCGGACGGGCTTGTCATAACGGATCGCCATTTCGACGATTTCGCCGAACTGCTTGTCCTTCTTGTCCTTGAAACCGACATTGCCGGGATTGATGCGGTATTTCGCCAGCGCCTCGGCGCAGGCCGGATGATCGGCCAGAAGCTTGTGACCGATATAATGGAAATCGCCGATCAGCGGCACATCCATGCCGAGACGCAGCAGCCGCTCGCGGATTTTCGGCACGGCGGCAGCGCTCTCGTCGCGGTCAACGGTAATACGCACCATTTCCGAACCGGCCTGGAAAAGTGCCGCCACTTGGCTGACGGTGGCGTCGATATCCGCGGTATCGGTATTGGTCATCGACTGCACGACGACGGGCGCACCGCCACCGACGATGACGCCGCCCACGTCGACGGCGACGGATGCGCGGCGGGGCTTTGGATCGTAATCGGCGTGTGACGTCATGGCGGTCTCTGGAGCTTGCGGCAAGGTCTGGCAATTGAGGTGAAACAAGGGGGCCTGCTTGTCAACACCCAACGCATAAGAGCTTCTACTTTACCGCAATCATGGCAAAATTCGAGACGCCTATTCTTTCCCAGCTCCATCCGCATGTCGGGCGAGCCGCGAAAGCAGCAAAACTACCACATGCAACAAAGGCAGCGCGAGGAAGACACTGGCGAGGCCCGTATGTTCGGCAATGAAACCGATGGCGGACGGCGCCACCAGAATGCCGGAGTACCCCATGGTGGTGACGACGGAAAGCCCGATTCCCGGCGCCAGCCCCGGCATGTTGCCCGCCGCCGAAAAGGCGATGGGCACCATGTTGGAAATGCCGATGCCGGCAATGGCGAAGCCGATAATCACGAAAGTGGAGCTTCCCGCAAGACCGGCAATCAAAAGACCGGTGATCGACATGACCGAGCAGAACCGCAGGGTGTTGACCGCACCGAACCGGTCACGCACCAGATCGCCGGCAAAACGCATGGCCGCCATGGTCATGGAGAAAGCCGCAAAGGCAAAACCGGACTGCGAGACGGAAGCCCCCAGTTCATTGCGCAGATAAAGCGCACCCCAATCGAGGATGGCACCCTCCGGCACCATAGAAAACAGAGCCATCAGGCCGATGATCCACGGCAGCGGCGTCAGCGGCAAGCCGCCTTTCGGACGTTCAGCCTCGGCATGCGGACGATCCGCGAGAACCCGCGGCCAGGCAATAACCAGCAAAACAAGCGCGATGACGGTCAACGCAATGGCATGGCCCTGTACACCGATTGCCGTGATGAGATAACCGCCAAGACCGGCCCCGATCAGGCCGCCAAGGCTCCAGAAGGCGTGGCAGGACGACATGATCGCCCGGCGCATGTCCCGCTCCACTGCCACGGCATTGGCGTTCATGGCGACATCCATCGCCCCCGTGAGACCGCCAAACAGGAAGACTGCGATCACACCCGCCCAGATCGTGCTGGCCCAGGAGATGAAAAGCAGTGTCGGCAAGAAGATCGCCGCAGTGACGAGGCTCACCGTACGCGAACCGAAACGGGCGATCTGCGAACCGGCAATCGGCATGAAAACCAGCGAACCGATACCGAAAACCAGAATGATCAGGCCAAGCGCGCTTTCACTGAGCGACAGGCGCGCCGCAAATTCCGGAATCTTGGGCGCCCAGGACCCCATCATGAAACCGTTCATCAAAAACAGCAGGGAGACACCCAGCCTGTGCCGCGTCAGATAGGATGAGCGAATGCCTGTCGGCGAAAATGTCGTGGGGCCATTCATCGGCAATATTCCTTCAGACTTGACCATGAGAAAACTGAGCGACGTCATCGTCGCCGCAATGAACCTGCACGCCTTTTCCCGACAGCGCCTCCACCAGTGCGGGGTCGGCATCCCGTTCCAGCACAAGGGAAAGAGGTGGGGAAAAATCATGCACGTGAAAAGCTGCCCTGTGGCCAAGCTTTTCCGTGGTGATTGCGGCGACAATCCGCTGGCTGGCGCTGCAGGCGAGCCGCTTGAACACCGCATCCTCGAAAACATCGGCCGAAAGGCCCGTCTCGGCCGCAACGCCGCAGACACCGAGAATACAGAGATCGGGCCGCATCAGTTCAAGCTGCCTGAGCGCCATGGCGTCGATTGCAGCGCCGACAGCCGGATCGACCTTGCCGCCGATCAGCACAAGATCGATATCGGCCCGCCCCGTCAGTTCGGCGGCTATCGCGGGCGTATTCGTCACCACCGTCAACTTGAGACCGGCGGGAATGGCTCTTGCGACAGCGAGGTTAGTGGAGCCGGCATCGATGAAAACGACCATGCCCGGATCGAGAAGCGGGATGACAGCACGCGCCAGCAGGGCCTTGCGATCGGCATCTTCGGCAATTCGCGTCTTCAGCGGCACCGTCGTACTATCAGAGAGCAGCGCTCCACCATAAACCCGCAGGCATTCGCCCCGCGCCGCCATCTCGCGCAGGTCGCGGCGCACCGTATCTTCGGAAACACCGAAGTTCTGGGCAAGATCCTGCGCAAGCACGCGGCCGCTTTGCCGCAACTGCGCTAGGATGAGCGCCTGCCGCTCACTGACAAAATGATCGCTCATGGGGACTCATGCATAAACAGGAATAAACGTGCACGAACATGCATATTCGAGTTTCTGCCGAAGCGCAACAGAAAACGCCCGCCGAAGGGGCGGGCGTCTGCAATCTTATTGCCGATGTAAATACGCCTTTATTCGGCGTAGGAGATCAACAGATCCTTCGCGTCGATCTGGTCGCCAGGACGCACCAGAACTTCAGCGACCTTGCCGTCCCGTTCGGCGTGAAGTGCGGTTTCCATCTTCATGGCCTCAATGGACAGGAGCACGTCGCCGGCCTTGACCTCCTGGCCCTGATTGATGAAGACGCGGCTGATCACGCCCGGCATCGGCGCGCCGATATGCAACACATTGCCAGGCTCGGCCTTGCGGCGCACGGCGGAACCGGAAGCGCCATGGGCGCGGTCCGGCACCTTTATGCGGCGGGGCTGACCGTTGATCTCGAAGAACACCGTCACCATGCCCTTGTCGTCAATGCCGGACGAGGCCTGATTGACGATGACAAGCGTCTTGCCGCGCTCGATATCGGCAAACAGCTCTTCACCATCCTCCATGCCGTAGAAATAGGCATGGGTGGGCAGCACGGAAACCGGGCCGTATGTCTCGGCTGTCAGCGCAAAGTCGGTGAATACCTTCGGATACATCAGATAAGACGCGAATTCGAAATCATCGACCTTACGCTCCAGCTTGGTTTCAATGACCTTGCGCTCCGCATCGAGATCGGCATCTTCCAGCAACGAACCGGGGCGAACCGTATAGGGGGCTTCGCCTTTCAGCGCCTTTTTCTGCAGGGCTGCCGGCCAGCCGCCCGGCGACTGTCCAAGATCGCCCTTCAGCATCGACACCACCGAGTCCGGGAAAGACACTTCACGATCAGGGTTTTCGACATCGGCAACAGTCAGATCCTGGCTGACCATCATCAGCG
Organism: Agrobacterium tumefaciens; assembly: GCF_005221385.1. Classification (NCBI taxonomy): domain Bacteria; kingdom Pseudomonadati; phylum Pseudomonadota; class Alphaproteobacteria; order Hyphomicrobiales; family Rhizobiaceae; genus Agrobacterium; species Agrobacterium tumefaciens. The sequence goes on from NZ_CP039903.1 coordinate 2,604,982, forward strand.
CCATGTCACCAACAACCTTGGAGGACGGCGTCACCTTGACGATATCACCGAACATCCGGTTGGCGTCGGCATAGGCCTGCGCCACCTCGTGCCAGCGGCTCTCAAGACCCAGCGAACGAGCCTGCTCCTTGAGGTTGGTGAACTGGCCACCCGGCATCTCATGCAGATAGACTTCCGAGGCCGGTCCCTTCAGATCGCTTTCGAAAGCCGCATACTGGTTGCGCACGGCCTCCCAATAGAAGGAAATCCGGCGGATCCATTCGGTATCGAGACCCGTATCACGCTCCGACCCCGCCAGCGCCTCCACAATCGAGCCGAGGCATGGCTGCGACGTATTGCCGGAGAAGGCATCCATTGCGGCATCGACGGCGTCGACACCGGCATCCACAGCCGCAAGAACGGTCGCGGCGGAAATACCCGACGTATCATGGGTGTGGAAGTGGATTGGCAGACCGGTCGCCTCACGCAGCGCCTTGAACAGCACCCTGGCGGCAGCCGGTTTCAGCAGGCCTGCCATATCCTTGACGGCGATGATATGCGCGCCAGCCTTTTCAAGCTCGGCGGCAAGGTTGGTATAATATTTGAGATCGTATTTCGGACGCGCCGAATTCAACAGATCGCCGGTATAGCAGATGGTCGCCTCGCAGAGCTTGTTCTCCTCGGCAATCGCATCCATCGATACGCGCATATTCTCCACCCAGTTCAGGCAGTCGAAGACGCGGAAAAGATCGACCCCGCCCCTTGCGGCCTGACGGACGAAATATTTGACGACATTATCAGGATAATTCTTGTATCCGACGCCGTTTGCGCCGCGCAGAAGCATCTGCAGCAGCAGGTTCGGCGCACCTTCGCGGATAAGCGCCAGACGCTCCCACGGGTCTTCGGTCAGGAAGCGCATGGAAACGTCAAACGTCGCACCACCCCAGCATTCCAGCGACAGAAGCTGCGGCAGCGCCTTGGCGTAAACGCTGGCAACGTGGGCAATGTCATGGGTGCGAACACGGGTAGCCAGAAGCGACTGGTGCCCGTCGCGCATGGTCGTATCGGTGACCAGCGCGCGCTTTTCATTGCGCATCCAGTCCGCAAAACCCTTCGGGCCGAGCTTGTCCAGCAGCTGCTTGGTACCGTCGGGCGTCGGCGCATCGATATAGGGCACGATGGGCTTTGCCGCCTTTTCGGACGGCCTGGCGCGACCCTTGGTTTCCGGGTGGCCGTTGACGGTCACGTCGGCGAGATAGGTCAGAAGCTTGGTGGCGCGGTCCTGCCGCTTGACCTGCGCAAACAGTTCCGGCGTCGAATCGATGAAGCGGGTCGTATAGGTGTTGTTACGGAAGCTGTCGTGACCGATGATGGCTTCGAGGAAGGTGAGGTTGGTCGCCACGCCACGGATACGGAACTCGCGCAGCGCACGGTCCATGCGGCTGATCGCCTCGTCCGGCTGCGGCGCCCACGCGGTGACCTTCACCAGCAGTGGATCATAATAACGGGTGATGACAGCGCCCGTATATGACGTGCCGCCATCCAGACGAATACCGAAGCCCGAAGCGGAGCGGTAGGCGGTGATGCGGCCGTAATCCGGAATGAAGTTGTGTTCCGGGTCTTCCGTGGTGATGCGGCACTGCAGCGCATGGCCGTTGAGGCGGATATCCTCCTGTTTCGGAACGCCGGACTCCGCCGTGCCGATCGCAGCCCCTTCCAAAATGTGAATCTGCGCCTTGACGATATCGATGCCGGTCACGACTTCGGTGACGGTATGCTCCACCTGAATGCGCGGATTGACCTCGATGAAGTAGAATTTGCCGGTATCGGCATCCATCAGATATTCGACCGTACCGGCACCGATATAATTGGTCGCGGCTGCGATCTTCAGGGAGTAGGCCGCCAGTTCCTGACGCTGCGCTTCGCTGAGATAAGGTGCCGGCGCACGCTCGACTACCTTTTGATTGCGACGCTGGATCGAACAATCGCGCTCGAACAGATGCACGACGTTCCCATGCGTGTCGCCGAGAACCTGGCTCTCGACGTGGCGGGCGCGCTCTACCAGCTTTTCGAGATAGACCTCGTCCTTGCCGAAAGCGGCCTTCGCCTCGCGCTTGGCCTCGGTGACCTCGCGGGCGAGATCCTCCTTTTTGCGGATGGCGCGCATACCGCGTCCGCCGCCGCCCCAGGAGGCCTTCAGCATAACGGGATAGCCGATCTCCTCGGCCATGCGCTCCACTTCCGATATATCGTCCGGCAGCGGATCGGTGGCGGGAACGACGGGCACATCAACCGAAATCGCCAGATTGCGGGCAGCCACCTTGTTGCCGAGCTGGCGCATCGTATCAGCAGTCGGTCCAATGAAGGTTATGCCGGCCTTGTTGCAGGCCTCCACGAATTCAGGACTTTCGGATAGAAGGCCATAACCGGGATGGATAGCATCCGCTCCAGAAAGCCTGGCCACGCGGATGACCTCCTCGATCGAAAGATAACTCTCGATCGGCCCCATATCCTTGGCGAGATGTGGCCCCCTGCCGACCTGATAGGATTCATCCGCCTTGAAGCGGTGCAAAGACAGCTTGTCTTCTTCCGCCCAAATCGCAACGGTTTTTATCCCAAGCTCGTTGGCTGCCCGGAAAACGCGGATCGCTATTTCGGATCGGTTGGCAACAAGTATTTTCGATATTTTCAAGACGGTCTCCCCACACGCCAAAACAAAATTTCTGCTGCACTGCGGAATTAAGCAGCAAAACCCGGTCTTGGAAAGGGCAATTCGGGAGAGAACCGTCCTGTCGACGTTAGCTCAACAGGCCATGACGAAAAGCAAGTGCTACGGTATGCTGCCGGTTCTTGGCGCTGAAACGGCGCTGGATTCCATTGATATACCAGTCGACCGTATGGTTGGAGATCGATAGCTGGCGTCCAATTTCGGTGGAGGTCATGCCGTCCGCCATCAGCGTCAGCACTTCCATTTCACGCCTCGTCAACTCCAGAGCGGAAACGTCAGGGGCATTACTGAGACCATGGGCCTGACCGGAAAGATCAAGCAGGCGCCAGAACACTGCACGTGTCGCCGCATCAAGCAGTTCGACCTGCAGTGACGGCAATTGCCGGTCCTGGCCGCCAATGAAGACCGCGCCGATAAACCCCGCGCGGCCGTGCACCGGAAAGGCGTAACCACCCTGCAGACCATAACGGCCGGCATCGTGAAAAAAGACGCTCGCCCTTTTTCGGTGCATCGCACGCGGCAATCCTTCCAGCGCTTCTTTCCATTGAAATGGCTTGTGCACCATGCCGATCACCTTGCGGACGGGATCGACGAGATTGTATTTTTTGGCCCTATAGACCTCGAGCCAGCCGTCAGGCAGATGTTGTGCGAGAACCTGACCGGTGGAGGCGATCTCACCCGTCATCCGCCTGCTGATGAGGAAATATTCGAAACCATATTCGCGAATGAGCGTGGCAAATTCGGTGCGAACGCGATCGGCGTTTCCCGCCTGGTAACACGCAGAGATGAAATGAAGAATATCGTGCATAAAGACACAGGGTCCGGAGCTTGACTTAAAAGGGATGGCACGAAGGACATGGTCCCGCGATGACGTCATGTTACTCGGGCGCCGGTCGGTTCAGATTGAACATATCGTCGTTAGCAATCCCTGAAACGAAGATGCGAAATCTTGTGACAGCGTCCCAGAAACATCGGGTTCGGTTTTTTTTCGGTTCGCACGCGCGGTCAATTTGTTAAGCCGCCATTCAGACAGAAAGAGCGATAATTACACAAATTTCGCCGTCTCATGCAACCTTGCTAAAGTAGCATGGCGTTGAGGCCGAACAATTAACCGCTCGAAAAAGACGCTCGGACTGGATTGAAAATTTGACCTTGTTTCAGGTTTACACACGCGCTCTGCGCTATCTGACCGTTCATAAATGGCGGGTGACGGTGGTCGTCATCGCCAACGTCATTCTTGCAGCGATCACCATCGCCGAACCGGTGCTGTTCGGCCGGATCATCGACGCCATTTCCTCCGGCACCAATGTTACGCCTATCCTCATTTTGTGGGCGGGCTTCGGCGTCTTCAACACCGTCGCTTACGTCGCGGTCGCCCGCGAGGCCGACCGGCTGGCGCATGGCCGGCGTGCGACATTGCTGACGGAAGCCTTCGGTCGCATCATTTCGATGCCGCTTTCCTGGCACCATCTGCGCGGCACGTCCAACGCCCTGCATACCCTGCTGCGCGCCAGCGAGACGCTCTTTGGCCTCTGGCTGGAATTCATGCGCACCCATCTGGCCACCTTCGTGGCGCTGGTGCTGCTCATCCCGACAGCCATGGCAATGGACCTGCGCCTCAGCTTCGTGCTGATTGGCCTCGGCATCGTCTACTGGTTCATCGGCAAATGGGTGATGGGCCGCACCAAGGATGGCCAGGCTTCGGTCGAAGAGCATTATCACAGCGTTTTTGCCCATGTCAGCGATTCCATCAGCAACGTGTCGGTGCTGCACAGCTACAACCGCATCGAAGCTGAAACGAAAGCGCTGAAATCCTTCACCGAAAAACTGCTGAGCGCCCAATACCCTGTTCTCGACTGGTGGGCTTTCGCCAGCGCGCTCAATCGCACGGCCTCCACCGTTTCGATGATGATCATTCTCGTCATCGGTACCGTGCTGGTGAAGAACGGCGAATTGCGCGTCGGCGACGTTATCGCCTTCATCGGTTTTGCCAATCTCCTGATTGGCAGGCTGGACCAGATGCGCCAGTTCGTGACGCAGATTTTCGAAGCCCGCGCCAAGCTTGAAGATTTCTTCGTGCTGGAAGATTCCGTCAAGGAACGGGAAGAACCGGGCGACGCCCGCGAATTGTCGAATGTCTCCGGCACCGTGGAGTTCCGCAACATCAATTTCGGTTTTGCCAACACCAAGCAGGGCGTTCACGACGTCTCGTTTACGGCCAAAGCCGGAGAAACCATCGCCATCGTCGGGCCAACCGGCGCCGGAAAGACCACGCTCATCAACCTGTTGCAGCGCGTCTATGATCCGGATTCCGGCCAGATCCTGATTGATGGAACCGATATTTCGACGGTAACAAAGAACTCGCTCCGCAACTCCATCGCGACCGTGTTCCAGGATGCCGGTCTGCTCAACCGTTCTATCCGCGAAAACATTCGCCTCGGTCGCGAATCGGCAACCGATGCGGAAGTGGTGGAAGCGGCGGCAGCAGCTGCAGCAACGGATTTCATCGACAGCCGTATTACCGGCTACCTGACGCAGGTCGGCGAACGCGGTAACCGCCTGTCCGGCGGTGAACGCCAGCGCATCGCCATCGCCCGCGCTATTCTGAAGAACGCGCCCATTCTGGTTCTCGACGAGGCGACCAGCGCGCTGGACGTGGAAACGGAAGCCCGCGTGAAGGCCGCCGTGGATGCGCTGAGAAAGAACCGCACGACCTTCATCATCGCCCACCGCCTTTCCACGGTTCGCGACGCCGATCTCGTGCTGTTCCTCGATCAGGGTCGCATCATCGAAAAGGGTACTTTCGATGAGCTGAGCCAGCGCGGCGGACGCTTCACCTCTCTGCTGCGCACCAGCGGCCTGCTGACGGAAGACGAAGGCCAGCCCCGGCCAAAGGCCATAGCGTCCTGACGCTCTGGCGAACGGAATACGGAAAGGGCGGACAACTTGTTGTCCGCCCTTTTTCTTTGTTCGCTGCCCGACGGCCGTGTCAGATCACAGGTCAGCCTATGGGAGAACTCCGGCTAAAGAACTTGCCAGCCAGAAATCGATCTGCCCGAATGGGAGGACATCTCCCAGAAAGGCAACGATACCTGCTGCGAGATTGGTCAGGAAAACTCCGAGCACCACGCCAAGCGTTATTCCGACACTGGTCTTCCGTGGGTAGCGCGCCAACCAGCAGGACAACGCCAAGGAAAGAATGGTGAGCAATACCAACAGTGCAGATTCTGTGAAGGATGTGCTCGATTGCAAGGTAGCTCCCTTTCCGATCTACCGAAAAAATATCGCGAAACTTGCAGCGCCCCTTCCATATCCCTGCCAGCGATCCCTGAAAGCGACCATAGATGACGGATTCCTGCCGTCGCCCAGCTTCGGGAATGGATTGCTCGCAGCAGCTGCTTCCGCCCGGGGCGGTTGCCGGACAACCCGCCCGCATATCAAGGCTTTCGTGGATAATCTCATCCCGGTGCCGCCGTTTTCAGCCCGTGGCTACCAAGGAGACTGGGCTTCCGGGTTATGATGCGGCCAATATGCTGAATCAGAGGCAAGTAGACCCAAAAAATTCAGGCCCCTGCATCACCACAGGAGCCTGACTTTAAAGCGAACAGAGACCTGATCGTCTCAGTTGAAGGGGATCACCCGATCTCCTGCCGGGAGAGCCTTGCCATCGACAGATACGGAAACTTCCGCCGTGCCGGCCTTACGATCAACGGCGATGTTCCTTGCCTTCCCGTCGAGCGTGATCTTCACCGAGAAACCACTCCAGTCTTCCGGTAGCGACGGCGAAATATGCAGCTTGCCGTCAGTGCGGGTGATACCGAGAATACCCTCGACTGCAGCACGGTAAAGCCAGCCGGCGGAACCCGTATACCAGCTCCAGCCGCCACGACCCGCATAAGCGCCCTCACCGTAAACATCGGCGGTCACCACATAGGGCTCGACCCGATAGGTTTCCGACGCCGCCGCATCGAGTGCATGATTGACCGGGTTAAGCAGCTTGAAGCAGTTCCATGCCTCCTGCGCCCTACCCTGCTTCGCAAGGGCAAGAACCACCCAGGTCGCCGCATGGGTATATTGCCCGCCGTTTTCGCGTACACCCGGCGGATATCCCTTGATGTAGCCCGGATCATGTGGCGCACGAGAGAAGGGCGGCGTGAACAGCCGGATGATGCCGGTCTTTTCATCGACCAGATGCTCCATCACGGCATCCATTGCCTGCCGCGACCGACCTTCCTCGCCCTCACCGGAGAGAACGCTCCAGCTCTGGCCGAGCGAATCGATCCGGCATTCCTCGCTTTCAGCGGAACCGAGCGGTGTGCCATCATCGAAGTAACCACGACGATAATAGCTGCCGTCCCAACCAGCGGTTTCGAGAACATTGCGCAGCTTTTCACGGTGCGCCGCCCACTTGCCGACACGATCTGTATCGCCACGCTTTTCGGCGATCTCGATGAAATCGCGCAAAGCCCCGGCCAGGAACCAGCCGAGCCAGACGCTGGTGCCCTTGCCGCCAACGCCGACACGGTTCATGCCGTCGTTCCAGTCACCGCCGAGGATCAGCGGCAGACCGTTTTCACCGGTGCGATGAATGGCGAGATCAAGCGCCAGCGCCGCATGTTCGTAAAGCGTGACGGACCTGTCGCTCGTCTCCGGCTGGAAGAAAGCATCATGCTGGCCGGGCATCAATGCCGGGCCTTTCAGGAAGGGAATGCTTTCATCGAGGATGGCGGCATCGCCCGTGGCCGAGACATACTGGTTGATCGCATAAGCCAGCCAGACGACGTCGTCCGAAATGGTTGTGCGGACACCGGCACCCGTAAGCGGCAACCACCAGTGCTGCACGTCACCTTCCGGGAACTGGCGGCCAGCCGCACGCAGAATCTGCTTGCGGGCGAGATCCGGCTGGTAGAGCAGGAAGGCCAGCGTATCCTGAAGCTGGTCGCGGAAGCCGAAGGCGCCGCTCGACTGGTAAAAGGCGGTGCGCGCCAGAATGCGGCACGCCAGCGCCTGATAGGGCAGCCAGTTGTTGACCATGTGGTTGAAGCCGGCATCGGGCGTGGAAACCTGCAACTGGCCGGTAAAGCCAGTCCAGAACGCCTTGCTCTCGTCCAGCACCGTCTGGAAGTCGGCCTGGCGTGCATCTTTCACCAGCGCTTCGGCCTCTTCCGCATTGTCGGCATCGCCGAGAATGAAGGTCATGTGCCGTTCTTCGCCGGGCTTCAGGTGGATTTCCTGCATCAGCGCGGCACAGGGATCGCCATCAACTTCGGTGCTGCCGCTGAGTGCGGCGCCGGACACGATGCCCTGCGGCGCCTGCGCGGAACCGAAGCGGCCGATGAATTCCCGGCGGCTGGTGGTGAAACCGCTTGCCTCGGTGTCGAGCGTCAGGAAGGACGTGCGGGCGCTATAGTCGATGCTGTAAGGGTTCGACGCGAAAATCGCGTTGCTGGCAGCATCGTGCCTGCTCAGAATGAACGGCGCGGATTTCTGGCCGTTATTGCCAAGCACCCATTCCACATAGGCATAGACCTTCAGGCGGCGGCTTTTCGAGCCCTTGTTGCGAACGATGACCTGCGAAAACTTGATCGGTTTTTCGCGATCAACGGTCTGTGTCAGCTCGACTTCGAGCGTATCCGCTACACCGGTCAGCACGGAATATCCGAGACCATGGCGGGTTTCAAACATGGCTTCGGGATCGCGCGAAAGCGCGGCGCAGGGCGTATAGAGCTTTCCTGTCTCCACATCGGCGACATAGAAGGCCTCACCCGGCCGGTTGATGACCGGATCGTTACTCCATGGCGTCAGCTGATAGTCGCGCGAATTGCGGCTCCAGCTGAAACCGGCGCCTTCGGCCGAAATATGGAAGCCGAAACTCTCGTTCGAGACGACGTTGATCCACGGATGCGGCGTCGACTGCCCGCCATTGAGGCGCACGACATATTCCTGACCGCCCTTGGCGAAGCCGCCAAAACCGTTCCAGAAATCGAGATCGCCCGCATCCTCGACCGGCTCCGCGACGGGGAAGGCCGGCACAGGCAGACGCGCCTGCGCAGCGTCACTCGTACCGTCAGGGCCGCGATGGGCCGCAAATAGCGACACAGCGCGGTTGATCTGATCAACAATCTTGCCGTTGCGCACGTGAAGAACAACGCGGGAGGCGGCGAGAAGCGCGCTCCAGGTCTCTTCGTCCATCAGGTCGCGACGCACGGAGAAGACGTGCGGACGACCGCCGTCCGCAGGATTGATGCGGCGCTGCGCCTCGGAAATATGATCCAGCGCATGCTGCATATCCTGGGCATAGGACGCGGCCCGCTCATTGACGATGACCAGATCGAAGATCACGCCGCGTGAACGCAGGTATTCATGGGCGCTCAGCGCCTCACGGGCGATATCCATGTCCATATCGTCATTGATACGCAGGCTGAAGATCGGGAAATCGCCAGAAATGGCAAGCGGCCACAGGGCGCGCTGCGAGGCGAGACCCGTTTTCAGCGTTTCCGAATCCGCCCGCAGATGCATGTCCGGATAGGTCAGATAACGACCGAGATGCTGGAAGGCGGCCGCCTGCTGTGAGGTGACGCCGACATGGCGCATCTGGACCTGCGTACGCGTCCAGGCATGCACGAGTTCATGCGCGAAAGCATCCGGATGACGGTAACGGTCGATCGCCTTGTCGACCTCCTCGCGGCTCGGCGCGGCGATCGTCCAGAAGATCACGCTCACCTTCTTGCCCGCCGGCACACGCACGGTGCGGCGCAGCGACAGGATCGGATCAAGCGTGAAACCGTCGGTGCTGGAAAGCGTCGCACCCGTATCGAAAGCCGCCGCTTCACGCAGCGAACGTCCGCGACCGATGAACTTGGCGCGATCCGTCTCGAATTCCGTCGGGCGCGAAGGGCCGGCATTGTCGGCGGCAAGATGCGCGATGACGGTGCCCGGCTCGTTCGGACTGCGGCGGTTGCGCCAGGCGCGGATGACGTCACCGCGTCGACCGATCTCCGTCTGCACGAACATGCGCGAGAACAGCGGATGGGCGTTGTCATCATCTTCAGACGCGATGACCGGCTCCATATAGGAGGTCACTTCAATGTAGCGATCCTCGGAACCGACGTTCAGCAGGGTGATACGGCGGCCTTCGGCATCATGCTCGGTGGCGACGATGCACTCAACCACGCTCTGCAGATCGCCTGTTGTCTTGTGGAACTCCGCCTTGTCGTCGGTGAAAATCGTCTTGGTCTTTTCACCTTCGACGACGCGCGGTTCGGCCGTCGCACTCCACCATTGTCCATTGGTGGTGTCGCGCAGGAAGATGAAGGTGCCCCAGCGATCTTCTGTCGGGTCGGCCTTCCAGCGGGAAATCGCCTGCCCATTCCATTTCGAATAACCCGCACCCGTGGAGGTGAGCATCGTCGAATAATGGCCGTTCGAGAGGAACACCACTTCGCGGTCGCGCACCGCAGGATCGGCGATGGAGCGCACTTCCGCACGCAACAGGTCGGCCTGTTCCTTGCCGGGTGTTTCCGGCTCGTATTTGGCGCTCATAACAGGCACTTCGCGCGGTGCCTTTTCCTGCAGCAGCAGTTCGGCGGCCTCGATCACCGGATCGGAGTGGAACAATTCACGCAGCACGCCATCAAAGGCGACGTTGGCGACAGCCGCAATCGACATGCCGTGGTGGTGGGCATAATAGTTGTAGACCACCGCGCAGACCTTGCCGTCAGGCACACGCGTCGGCGTGAAGTCCACCGCATCGTGGAAACCGTATTGGCCAAGCGCGCCAAGCTTGCGCAGCTTGTCGAGGTTTTCGAGCGCACCGTCAGGATCGTACTGGCTGGCGAGGATCGACGCATAAGGCGCGATCACCGCATTCTGGCCAAGGCCACGCTTGAGGCCAAGCGTCGGCACACCGAAATTGGTGTACTGATAGTTCATGTTATGATCGCGGGCGTTGAACGCCGCTTCGGAAATGCCCCACGGCGTGCCGAGACGGCGGCCATGGTTCATCTGTTCCTTGACGATCAGATTGTTGGTCTGGTTGAGAATACCCCCCTGACGCTCCTGCATGACGAGCGGCGGCATCAGATATTCGAACATCGAGCCGGACCAGGAGACCAGCGCACCCTGCGCGCCGATCGGCACGACCTGGCGGCCGAGACGGTACCAGTGCTCGGTCGGCAGATCGCCCTTGGCGATGGCGAAGAGGCTCGTCAGGCGGCATTCGGAAGCCAGAAGGTCGTAGCAGGCCTCATCCAGCTCCTTGCTTTCGACGCGATAACCGATCGACAGAAGACGGCGATCCTTACGATAAAGGAACGTGAAGTCCATCGAGAAGGCAAGGTTGCGGCTGCGGTCGCGCAGCGATGCGAGGCGCTGGCGCAGCGGCTCCATATTGGTGAGGTCAATGGCACTGTCGGAAATATGCGCTTCGCAGCAATCGACGAGCAATTGCGCCCAGCGTGTCACTTCCGCGCTCTGTGCGGATTTCACCTCGTGATCGACGTTGGTAGCGAGTTTCTGGATATCGCGCGCAAGAACCGCGAGATTGATGACGCGGATCGAGGCGAATTCATGCTCGCGCTTGACGGAGGCGAGAGCGTTCGAGAAGCCGATGATGCGCTCTTCAAGACGGCGATGCAGCGGTCGCAGGTTCTTGCGGTCATCGGGCAGCGCCTTCAGCGTTTCGCGCAGAATGCCGGCAAGATCGCCGATACCGTCCAGATTGCCCTGAAGATGTGCGGACGGCGCCTCCGCCCATTGGCGGCAGGCGGACGAAACCGCGATCAGGTGACCGGCGAGGTTGCCGCTGTCCACCGCCGAAACATAGCGTGGTCCAAGCGTCTGCAGGGTGTCGGTATGATACCAGTTGTAGAGATGGCCGCGATGCTTCTCCATCTTTTCGACGGTCTGGATCGTATTCTCGATCCGCTCCAGCGTATCGGCGAAGCTGATCCAGCCGAACTGACGCGCCGAAATAATCGAAAGCAGATAAACACCAATATTGGTGGGCGATGTGCGCGAAGCGACGATCGGCTCCGGTGTTTCCTGGAAGTTATCAGGCGGCAGGTGGTTTTCCTGCGGCGTCACGAAGGCTTCGTAATAACGCCATGTGCGACGCGCGATCTTGCGAAGCTCGAAGGAGACGTGCTCCGAAACGAACAGCCGGTCTTCGGTTTCAGCCGACTGGCTGACATACCAGGCGACTGCCGGAGACAGAACCCAGAGAAGCGTGAAGGGAATGCCGATCAGGAAGGCGTTGTCGCCCGGCAGCGCCGCAAACAGCAGGCCGAGCATCGCCACCACGGGCGCATGCCACATCTGTCGATAATAATCGACGATGCTGCCCTGGGCACTCGACTGCATGCTGGCGGCGGTACGCCATTCCAGCATCAGCTTGTGGCTGACAAGCAGACGGTAAAGCGAGCGGGCAATCGCATCCGTCATCATGCATGCAGCATCGGCGATGAAGACGATGCGCAGCGCAACCTGCGCATTGGTCGCGCGGATTTCCGACCAGATGGTATGAAAATGCGCCTGCGGCACAATATCAGTAGAGCGCGGCACGAGGCCGGACAGCAGGGAAAGCGTAGGCGCGACAAACAGCGAGAAGATCAGCAGGATCTGCCAGATCAGCGCACCGAGCGGGTCCATGAAATACCAGCCGAGGATCGACGCGAAGAACCAGGCGATCGGGGTCAGCGAGCGACGCAGGTTATCGACCATCTTCCAGCGGCCGATGGCGGTAACGCCACGGGCACGGTCAAGGATGAAGGGCAGAAGCTGCCAGTCGCCACGCGCCCAGCGATGCTGGCGCGAGACTTCCACCTCGTAGCGGGTCGGGAAGTCCTCCACCAGCTCCACGTCGGTCACCAATGCGCAGCGCGCGAAGGATCCTTCGAGCAGATCGTGGCTGAGGATGGAGTTCTCCTCGATCCGGCCCTTCAGCGCCGCCTCGAAGGCATCCACATCATAAAGACCCTTGCCAGTGAAGGTGCCTTCGGAGGTCAGGTCCTGATAGACGTCGGAAACGGTGAAGACGTAAGGGTCGATACCGCGGTTGATAGAGAAGACGCGCTGGAAAACGGAGGCGTCCTTGCCGGTGGTGAGCGAGGGTGTAACGCGCGGCTGCAGCAGGCCGTAACCTTCGACAACCCGTCCGGATACCGGGTCGATCACCGGACGGTTGATCGGGTGATGCATCTTGCCGACGAGCTTGGTCACCGCATCGCGCATCAGGCGCGTGTCGGCATCCAGCGTCATGACGTATTTCACGCCCTCCGGCACGACATTGGCGCCGCCCAGGAATGTCGTATCCTTGTCGCCGCGCAGCAGCATGTTCAATTCATGCAGCTTGCCGCGCTTGCGCTCCCAGCCCATCCAGCAGCCTTCGGCCGAATTGTAGATGCGGCGGCGGTGCAGCAGGTAAAAGCGCGTCTTGCCGTCAAAGGCATAACGGCTGTTCAGCGCCGCAAGCTCGCGCTTGGCATAGTCGAGGATTTCGAGATCCTCATCGGATTGCTCATATTGCGCATCGCGCCAGTCGCTGACGAGCGAGAAATAAATCTCGCCATGCGGATTGGCGAGATAGTGCACCTCGATATTGCGCATCATCTCGTCGACACTGTCGCGGCTGGTGAGCATGCAGGGCACGGCGACCAGCGTGCGGGCATCCTGCGGAATGCCGTTCTTAAACTCGTATCCGACCAGCCGGAACGGCTTCACGAAGAAGGTGACGAGCGTGTTGAAGAGACCGGTCGCCCCTTCGGAGGCCGGCAATGCGAACATCAGCAGGAAGGCGGTGACGACATACCAGGGCATGCCCGCTTCCGCGAGGAACCAGCCGACCGCCAGCATGGCAATCGCAGTGATCAGAAGCACCGGCGCGGCGATTGCCAGCCAATTGAACTTGCGCATCGAGCGGACGATATGCTGCGACACCAGCGGCCGGTAACCCAGTGCCTTTTCAAGCTCGAACCGGCGCTGGCCGACAAGCACGGAGCCGACATTGACGCGATGATTTTCATCCGCACCGGCAGGTATATCGGAGCGCGCCATTTCGACGGCGGCGCGCGCAACCTCAACTTCGGTCTTGGGAGAACGGCGAGCCAGAAGCTCGATCGTGTTGCGATAGGTGTTGCGGGAACCGAAATCGAGAACTTCGTAATCGGTCTCCTCGCGCAGAACCTTGTCGATATGGCTGACTTCCTCGAACCACACCGACCATTCGGTATCGTCGATTTCGCGCAGGCTCTTGACGATATTGCCCATCGTCACATTGCCGGAGGCGAGACGATTATGTTCCGACATCATGACGTTTTCGGCATCGGTGCCGGCAGCGTGAAGACGCTCTTCGAGCCAGGCAACGGCAAAACCGGAGGTCTGCGAACCGTTGCGCAGACGATAGAGGAACTGTGTCGCGAAAGTCGGATCATCGACCAGCGAATCGACCTGCTTGAGAAGCGCGGCCGAGGCTTCCGCATCATTCAGCCGGATGATTTCATCGACGACCTCATTCGCCTTCTGGCGCATACGGCGCGAACGCTCGACGCGGATGGAGATACGGCGCAGATTTTCGATGAGGACAAAACGAATGATGGAAGGCAGCGCCCACAATTCGCCGATCTGCAGCGTCTTCGAGGTCTGGTAGCCATCCACCAGCGCCGTCATGTTCTCGCGCGAAACCGTGCTGTGGGTATGGGCGACATAAAGCCAGCCGAGCGCCATGACCCGCGGGATCGTCACCCCGCCCACCGTCATCGTCGGTAGCTGGCGATAGAACTTGCGCGGAAAATCGCGACGCACTTCCTGGATTGCTTCTTCGATGACGTAGTGATTGTCGAGCAGCCATTCCGCCGCTGGCGTGATCGTCGCACCATTCTCCGCATCGACGGCCGTCGTGCGATAGACCCTGAGGATTTCCTTCTCGTTCTCACGATGACGCTCGAAGAAATCGAATTCCATGAAGCCAGGAAGACTATCGGCACCATCGCGGGAAAGCGCGGCGCCCGCATCATGCAGTTCCTCAATCGTCATATAGGACGCGCGGATCGAATCATTGTGATCAATCTGCTTCGTCTCGGAATCACGGGCGGCGGCGGTCGGGGTGATATGAAATGACATCGGGCTCGTATTCTGAACTTAAGGGATACTTGTTCGACTTGACCGGCATTCGTCCGTGGCGGAAGCACACACGAAAATCAGGCCACGCTATATTTATGACTTATCCTGAACCTTCGGTGAACCGGACCGGCCGTCGGGCGGATCGTATCATCCGATGAAGGATATCCGTCGTTGCCACATCGGGTGGCACAATTTTTCCGAAATATTTGCAAGGCGAGTGATCAGTGCGAACAGGGGATTTCCGGCGACAGGAAAATCTCATCCCACGGCCCGGCAAAGCCGTTCCGACCGGATTTCGCATACTCCTCAACGGCGAAAATTGTTCGCGCAACGCCCGATAGTCCCCCGTTGACAACCTGAAAGGCAACACGAAACCGAGAAGGCCCGCGCCACATCCGAAAGGAGCTAATGCCCCAGGACGTCAATAGTTCCATGCCACCTGTCGCGGCACGATGCAAGCGCTGAATTTCAGGGCATTTCGGGTGCCGGAACGCCTCTTACGCGCAGAGACATATGCTGCTATGTCCTTGCTAAAAGGCGCCGGAAAAAAGCGGCGTAAACCGGGACTTCGAAAATGACCAGACAGACCGCCAACGTCACCTCCTTTGCCAACCACATGCCGGATGTGGTGGCGATCCGCCATCACCTGCACCGCCATCCCGAAATCGGCCTTTCCGAATTCAAGACGTCGGATTTCATAGCCGAAAAGCTGGTGGAAATGGGCTATGAGGTGACACGGGGGCTTGCCGGCACCGGCATCGTCGCGACGCTTCGCAATGGCGACAGCGCCCGCACGCTCGGCATTCGTGCCGATATCGACGCCCTGCCGATCCACGAGGAGACCGGGGCGGAATATGCCAGCGCCAATCAGGGCGTTATGCATGCCTGCGGCCATGACGGCCACACCGCCATGCTCCTGGGTGCGGCAAGGATCATTGCCGAACGCCGGAATTTCGATGGAACGCTGCATCTTATCTTCCAGCCGGCAGAAGAGAATTTCGGCGGCGCCCGCATCATGATCGAGGACGGCCTGTTTGACCGCTTCCCCTGCGATGCGGTTTTTGCCCTGCATAACGATCCCGGCGTGCCTTTCGGGCAATTCGTGCTGCGCGACGGACCGATCCTTGCCGCCGTCGATGAGTGCAAGATCACCGTCAACGGTTATGGCGGCCACGGCGCCGAACCGCAGGATGCCGCCGACCCCATCGTTGCCGGTGCGAGCATCATCATGGCGCTGCAAACGGTCGTGTCCCGCAACATCCATCCGCAACTGTCAGCCGTCGTCACCGTGGGCGCGTTCCATGCCGGTGTTGCCAGCAACGTCATTCCCGAAACGGCGGAGATGCTGCTCACCATCCGCTCCTTCGATGCGGGCGTGCGCGATGAACTGGAAAAGCGCATTCGGGCGATAGCCGAAGGCCAGGCCGCAAGCTATGGCATGAGCGTCACCATCGAGTACGAGCGCGGCTATAACGCAACCATCAACCACAAGGCGGAGACGGACTATGTCGCCGATCTCGCCCGCCGTTTTGCCGGATCTGAAAAGGTGGCCGAGATGCAGCGTCCGTCGATGGGCGCGGAGGATTTTGCCTATATGCTGGAAAAACGGCCGGGCTGTTATTTCTTCCTTGGCACGGCGCGCACCGACAACGACCCACCGCTGCACCACCCGAAATTCGACTTCAACGACGACATCCTGCCGATCGGAACCGCCTTCTGGGTCAATCTGGCCGAGGATTATCTGAAGGCGTGAATGCGCATGAAAAAGGCCGATCGGAGGAGCGACCGGCCTTTTGTTCTCAAATACCCTGATGGAAAAGACGGGAGGATCAGGGAACGAGACCGAATATGACGGCGGCGACAAACGCCACACAGACGCCGACAAGAGCCGCATGCACCGAATCTCTCCAGTTGCGTGGTGACTGGGGCTGCGAGACAAAGTCTTTTACTTTTCCTGCTTTGGAATAAGACATTGTGCGCTCCCTTCCGTGTCTGGCCCGTCAAGCGGGCGATGGTTAATCTCACCCACAGAATAGCTTCATCCCCTACCGTTCCAGTAGAGATAAAATTCCATAAGAAGCGCCAATTGGGAAAAATAGGGGTCGCCACTTGCCTCCCGACAAGCATCAATCTACCCATCGCGGAATATTGGCGCGGCGCGGCGGCGTTCGTTCAAATGGACTATCTGCGGACAGGGAGACATGATGGATATCGACGCCATCATCATCGGGGCAGGAGTGATCGGGCTGGCGGCGGCCCGTGAACTGTCGATGCGCGGCCTCTCTGTCATCATCCTGGAGAGCGAAAAAGAACTCGGTTCCGCGACCTCTTCCCGCAACAGCGAGGTCATTCACGCCGGGCTTTATTATCCGGCCGGAAGCCTCAAGGCCCGGTTCTGCGTGGAGGGCAAGGCGCGGCTCTATGCCTTCTGCCAGAGCCACGGTGTTTCGCATCGCCGCTGCGGCAAAATTATCGCGGCGGCCGATGACGCTGAAATGACCCTGCTGACCGGGCTCAAGCACAAGGGTGAGGCCAACGGCTGCGACGACCTGGAGCTGATCGATGAACGGCAGGCGCTTTCGCTTGAGCCCGCTCTTGCCTGCAGGGCAGCCCTGCTCTCACCTTCGACCGGCATCATCGACAGCCACGGCTATATGCTGGCCTTGCTCGGTGAGGCGGAAGACCATGGCGCCGCCCTTGCCTTGAACGCACCTTTCGAAAGGGCGCAGACAATCAGCGGGGGGTTCCGTGTTGATGTCGGCGGCAAGGAGCCGATGAGCCTGACATGCCGCCTGCTCATCAATTCCGCCGGCCTCATCGCGCCGATGGTGGCAAAAAAGATCGAGGGCCTGCCGGCACAAGTCATCCCTCAGGCGCGCTTCGCCAAAGGCAGCTATTTTTCGTTGAAAGGCAAGTCGCCGTTTTCGCGGCTCATCTATCCCGCACCGCACACCCACGGCCTCGGCGTGCACCTCACGCTCGATCTCGCCGGTCAGGCTCGGTTCGGCCCTGACGTGGAATGGGTCGAAACCATCGATTACGCCGTCAATCCCCGCCGCATGGAGGGTTTCAGCGATGCTATACGGCGTTATTGGCCGGGCCTTCCGGACGATGCCTTGATCCCAGCCTATTCCGGCATACGGCCAAAGATTTCCGGACCCGACGAACCCGCCATGGATTTTCGCATCGACGGGCCGGAAACCCACGGACTTGCCGGCCTCGTCAATCTTTTTGGCATAGAAAGCCCCGGCCTGACCGCCTCACTGGCGATTGCCGCCGACATTGCGGCACGGCTCAGGGATTAATCTACGCCTGCCGCCTCAGCCAAAGCGAGCCAGCGCATCCGCCATGATCCCGGGATCCACATTGCCGCCGGACGCAACCGCAATCACCGTTTCACTTTCCAGTTCACCACCATGGAAAAGCGCCGCGGCAAGAGCCACCGCGCCACCGGGCTCAACAACGACCTTCAGCCGGTTGAAGGCGAGGACCGTGGCCCGCAGCGCTTCCTCATCGGTCACGGCAATGCCTTTTCCGCAAAGCCCGGCCATGATCGGGAAGGTGATGTTGCCGGGTTGCGGCGTAACGATCGCGTCGCAGATCGAACCCGAGGCCGTTGCGTTGCGCTCTATCTTACCCGCGGCAAGGGAGCGCGCCACGTCGTCGAACCGCTCCGGTTCTGAAGTCCTGACCTTGTAGTTCGGTGCTTTCGCGGCAAGCGCGAGCGAGATGCCCGAGGTGAGACCGCCTCCACCGCAGGGCACCAGAACCTCTGCCGCACCGATCCCCAGCTCCGCGCCCTGTTCAGCGATCTCCAGCCCCACCGTGCCCTGCCCGGCAATGACAAGCGGTTCGTCGTAAGGCCTGATCGGTGTCAGCCCACGGTCGCGCGACAGTCGGTCGCCGATGGCGTCTCGATCCTCGTTCGCCCGGTCATAAAGCACCACCTCCGCACCATAGGCGCGGGTATTGTCGATTTTGATCTTCGGCGCATCGGAGGGCATGATGATGACGGCGGGAACACCATGCAGGCGGGCGGCAAGCGCCACGCCCTGCGCGTGGTTACCCGAAGAAAAAGCGAGCACGCCCTTAGCGCGCACCTCGGCAGGCAGACCGGAGACGGCTGACCAGCCGCCGCGAAACTTGAAGGAACCTGTCCTTTGCAGGCACTCGGCCTTCACAAACAGTTTTCGGCCCGCAATCTCATCCAGAAACGGTGATGACAGCAGCGGTGTCCGCACCGCCTGGTTGCCGATGCGCTGACGCGCCGCCTCGATCATCGAAATATCTGTCATGCCCTGCTCCTGTGATGCGGATTTGCAGGTACATTAGGAGGTCGCAATCAATTGTGAAACCGCCCGGAAAAGAAAAATCCCCGGTCGTGGCCGGGGATTTTCATCATGTCTGATCAGTGCCGAATCAGTGATTGTGGCGGGGCATCTTCTCGGCAATCCTTCGGAAATCCGCAGCCCCATCCAGAACCGCGCCATCCGAAAGCTGCGTCACCGATTGACGGTAGATTCGCTGCCAGGGCGTCGCATCCGCCGGTACCGCCGGGATGCCATCAGCCTTGCGCGCTTCAAGCTCTGCCTCCGGCACCAGCGCGTTGCATGCCCCTTCATTAAAGTCGATACGGATCACGTCGCCGGTGCGAAGCCAGGCGAGCCCACCACCGGCTGCACTTTCCGGCGAGGCATTGAGGATCGACGGGCTGTCCGCCGTTCCCGATTGCCGGCCGTCGCCGATTGTCGGCAGGCTGGTGATGCCTTTTTTTAACAGCGCATCCGGCGGCTGCATGTTGACGACCTCAGCCGAACCCGGCCAGCCGAGCGGCCCTGCGCCGCGAATGACGAGAATGGTGCGTTCGTCAATACCGAGGGATGGATCGTTGATGCGGGCGTGATAGTCCTCAGAACCATCGAACACCACGCATTTTCCCTCGAAAATCCCCTCGCGGCCCGGTTCGCTCAAATAGCGCTGCCGGAATTCCGCCGAGATCACGCTTGTCTTCATGATGGCGAAATCGAAGAGATTGCCCTTGAGAACGAGGAAACCGGCCCGTTCCTTCAGCGGCTTATCGTAAGGCAGGATCACGTCGCGGTCGGTCGATTCCCGACCTTCCAGATTTTCCGCCATGGTTTTGCCGGTTACGGTCGGACAGCTTCCGTCGAGCTTGCCCGCCTTGAGAAGCTCCCACATGATGGCGGGCGTGCCGCCGGCACGGTGATATTTCTCACCCAGCCATTTACCGGCCGGCTGGACATTGGCGATAAGCGGAATGTCGTAGCCGTGGACCTGCCAGTCCTCCTCGCGCAGCTCAACACCCGCATGTTTCGCCATTGCCGCCAGATGCGGCTGGGCATTGGTGGAACCGCCAATTGCCGAATTGACGCGGATCGCGTTCAGGAACGCTTCACGCGTCATGATGTCGGAAGGCTTGATATTCTCCACAACCAGTTCAACCGCGCGGCGGCCGGTGCGATAGGCCATCTGGCCGCGCTCACGATAAGCGGCCGGGATCGCGCCACAGCCGGTGAGCGACATGCCGAGCGCTTCCGCCATGGCATTCATGGTGGACGCCGTGCCCATGGTGTTGCAATGGCCCACGGAAGGAGCGGATTCGAGCGCCGCCTGCAAAAACTCCTCGCGGGTGATTTCGCCCGCACCATATTTGCGGCGCATGCGCCAGATGACAGTGCCGGAACCAACCAGATCGCCGTCATGATATCCGTCAAGCATCGGCCCGCCGGAAAGCACAATGGCCGGGATATCGACCGTGCTTGCCGCCATCAGCGCAGAAGGCGTGGTCTTGTCGCAGCCGGTGGTCAGAACGACGCCATCGAGCGGATAACCGTACAGCACTTCCACAAGGCTGAGATAGGCAAGATTGCGGTCAAGCGCCGCCGTCGGGCGCTTGCAGTTTTCGAACATCGGGTGCGTCGGAAACTCGATAGGGATGCCACCCGCGTCGCGGATGCCATCGCGCACCCGCTTGACGAGTTCCACATGGACGCGGTTGCAAGGCGTCAGGTCACTGCCGCTCTGGGCGATGCCGATGACCGGCTTGCCGGAACGCAGCTCTTCCGGCGTCACGCCGTAATTCATGAAGCGCTCCAGGTAGAGCGCCGTCATGTCGAGATGGTCAGGGTTGTCGAACCAATCCTGGGACCTCAGGCGGCGCATGGGTGTCTTGTCGTCGCTCATGAGATCGCTTCAGCCCTGTTCGCGGTTGTTGAGTTTTTCGAGGTAAAGCAGGATACCGCTATGGTCGATATCGGCTCCGCCATCACCCACGAAGTCATCGAATTCCCGCGTCACCTGCTGGGTCAGCGGCAACGTCAACGACATATCCTTCGCCATCGCCAGCACGCCGTTCAGGTCCTTGAGCTGAAACTTGGATGGACCACCCGGCACGAAATTGCGCTTCACCATGCGCTCGCCATGCAGCTCCAGAATCCGGCTTTCGGCAAAACCGCCGCGTATGGCATTGCGAAAACCTTCCCGGGATGCGCCGCCCGCTTCCACTAGCATCATCGCCTCGGCAACCGCGCCGATCGTAATGGCGACGATCTGCTGGTTGGCGAGTTTGCAGAGCTGGCCCGCGCCTGAAGGACCGACATAGGTCAGCCGGCCCATCGGCGCAAAGACATCTGCAAGACCCGAGATCAGCGCCTCGTCGCCACCCGCCATGATGGCGAGTGTGCCGGCAGTTGCGCCCGGCACACCACCGGAGACCGGGGCATCGATGTGATGAATGCCAAGCGCCTCAAGCCGGGAGGAGTGTTCGCGCGCAATCGGCGGCGCAATCGAGCTGCTGTCGATCACGACAGCTCCCTTTTTCAGCGCATCGGCCACGCCGGCCTCGAACAGCACCTCGCCCACAGCCTTGCCATCGCTCAACATGGTTATGACGATATCGGCACCCTTGGCGGCCTCCGCCGGCGATGCCGCGAGAACCGCACCATCGGCAACAAGAGCCTCCGCCTTATCCGCGCTACGGTTCCAGACCGTGACCGAAAAGCCGGCACCCAACAGACGCCGCGCCATCGGCCCGCCCATCAGGCCCGTGCCGATAAAGGCAAAAGACCGGTTCTTCTCCTCCCCACTGATCCTCATTTCAGTGAACCTCCCAGTTCGTCTTCGATATGAACCTGAATGATTTCTTCGAAGGAGCTCTCAGCCGTAAAGCCCAGTTCGCGAGCGCGCTTGGCTTCGAAACCGGGGGCCCAGCCTTCGCACATGCGCATGATCATCTCGTTCGGCTCGCGACGGATGAGGGCGACGGCCTTTTCGCCAGCCACCTTGCGCAGCGCTTCAATCTGCTCACCAACGGTGGCGCTGAGGCCGGGCATCGACAGGTTGCGGCGCGGACCGACTTTTTCGACGTCGATCGTCGCACCATGAATGAGAAAACCGACGGCGGAACGCGGCGAGGCATGCCAGTGGCGGATGCTTTCCGGCACTGGCAGAACCGCTTCCTGGCCGACCAGCGGCTCGCGCAGGATATTCGAGAAGAAGCCGGAGGCCGCCGCATTCGGCTTGCCCGGACGAATGCAGATAGTCGGCAGACGGATGCCGATACCATCGAAGAAACCGCGACGGCTGTAATCGGACAGCAGCAGCTCGCAGATTGCCTTCTGCGTGCCATAGCTTGTCAGCGGCGTGGTGTGGAATTCATCCGGGATCGGATAGGGAAGCGGCGCGCCGAAGACGGCAATCGACGAGGTGAAAACCACGCGCGGCTTGTAACCATCCTTACCGTTAGCAATGCGGATGGCGTCGAAGAGATAACGGGTGCCGTCGAGATTGATACGGTAGCCCTTGTCAAAATCGAGTTCCGCTTCACCAGACACGATGGCGGCGAGATGGAAGATGGCATCCGGACGGGCGTCCACCAGCTTTTCAGCTTCACCCGGGGCGGAGAGATCAGCTGCGCGCGCATCGACAGCACCGGAAAAACCGGCAGGCGCTTCGGGCTGGAACACGTCGATAAGCGTGAATTTCTCGATCGGCTTGCCACCGAGCGATCCATCTTTCACGAGACGCTGCGTCAGCTTGCGGCCAACCATGCCCGCGGCGCCGATGATTGCGATATGCATGTCTTCCTCCTCTGTGTCCCGGTCATTCTCCCGAGACCGAAAAAACATCATCGGCCGATGGACCGATAAATTAGCTTGTAAGGTTGTCTGATAACCTTATATGATCCGATTGAAAATAGTATTTTTTCACAAACTAACAAAAGCAAGGGTGCCGGCAAATGCAAGGCCACAAACCCTTGCCCTCATATTTTAGGGCGGATTGGACGGAGAGGGTGGAATGACGATCGTGAGTGAACACGATATCGAGGAATTGCGGTTCTCGCTGAAGAGCAGGCTTGGTGAAGCCCTGCTGCTGACATCGCAGGAAGACATGCTGCGCTATTGCCGTGACTGGCACGGTGATGTCACCAGTTCGGCCGTGGCCGTCATCCGCCCTCGTTCTACGCAGGAAGTGTCCGACACGGTGCGCGCCTGCGCCGAACTCGGCCTCGCCATCATCCCCCAGGGCGGCAACACCGGCTTGGTGCTCGGCGGCATTCCCGATGCCCCGAAACATCAGGTCGTGCTGAGCCTGGAGCGCATGAACGCCATCCGCGCCATCGACAGCGACGATTTTTCCGCTGTCGTTGAAGCCGGCTGCATTCTCTCGGAATTCAAGGATGCGGTGGAGGACAAAGGCATGTTCTTCCCGCTGTCCCTCGGCGCGCAGGGCAGCTGCCGCATCGGTGGCAACGTCTCAACCAATGCCGGCGGCATCAATGTCCTGCGTTACGGCATGACCCGCGAGCTGGTTCTGGGGCTCGAAGTGGTCCTCCCGGACGGTACCATCTGGAACGGCCTGTCCACGCTGCGCAAGGACAATCGCGGCATTGATTTAAAGCAGCTTTTTATCGGCGCGGAAGGAACGCTCGGCATCGTCACCGCCGTTGCCGTCAAGCTTTACCCCAATCCTGAACATGTCGAGACTGCGCTGCTCGGCCTCAATTCGCTTGACGATGCCATCAAGCTTTATCGCCGCGCCCGCCGCGAATGCTGCGACCTGATGTCCGCCTTCGAATTCATGCCGCCGGTGGCTTTCACACTTGCGATCGAGGCAATCCCCGACCTCAAGATGCCGATCGCCGGCGATTACCCGGCCTATGTGCTGATGGAAATTTCCGGCTCCGGTCTGGTGGATACTGCCGATCTGATGGGCCGTTTCCTCGAGGGCGTCATGGAAGACGGACTGGTGCTGGACGGCGTCATCGCCTCCTCTCGCGCACAGGCGCAGTCGTTGTGGCTCTTCCGTGAGGGCATGAATGAAGGCCAGGCACTGCGCGGCAGCCATATGCGCACCGATATCTCGGTGCCGCTTTCGAAACTTTCGGCTTTCGTGGCCGAGGCGGAAGCGGAACTGGCGGAAAAGCTGCCGGAATGCCTCGCGGTTTCCTACGGCCATGTCGGCGATGGCAACGTCCATCTCAACGTGCTTCCGCCAAACGGTGCCACACCGGAGGAGCGTGATGCGTTCATCTACAAGTCCAAGACACTCGTCAACGAGGTCCTCGACCGCTACGTCGGCAGCATCAGCGCCGAGCACGGCATCGGCCGCCTGAAACGCTCCGATTTCGAAAGCCGGCTATCTGATGTGCAGCGCCGGATGATCACCGGCCTGAAAAACGCCTTCGACCCCGATTTACGGATGAATCCCGGTTGCCAGATAAGCCTGCAACCGGATAGCTAATCGAGGAATGGCAAGGGCGGCCGCATACGCCGCCTTTGAAAACCCCGCTCGTGGCGAAGGAGGAAGTCGCTGCCGTGGGAAAACGAACCAATCGTTTCTATGGAACGGGAGCAACCATGACGCTGGAGTTCAATCAGATACATCGCAACGACCATCTGCCCGGCCGGATCGCCGCAGAGATCGCACGCGAGATCAATGATTCGAAACTCGGGCCGGGAGACAGGCTGCCGACGGAACATGTGCTTGCAAAAACCTTCGGCGTCAGCCGCTCGGTCATCCGCGAGGCAATCGCGCAATTGCGCAACGAAGGCTTCGTTGAAACGCGGCAGGGCGTCGGCGCATTCGTCACCGATCCCCGGCAAAGACTGTCCATCCGCATCGAGCGCTCCCGCCTGAACGACCCGGAAAATTTCCGTGATCTCTTCCAGCTTCGTATGCCGCTCGAAATCGAGGCAGCGGGTCTGGCAGCGCTGCACCGCAGCCCGCAGCAGCTGACGCGGCTCGCTGCAGCGCTGGAAAAGATGAAGACTGCCGACGACTGGTCGACGGAGGGCGTGGCGGCCGATCTCGACTTCCACCGCATTCTGGCGGAAGCGACGCAGAATGAATATTTCCTGATGTTCCTCGGCTTCATTGCCGAACGCATCAGCTCGGCGATCAACATCGCTTTCGCACGCGCGGTTTTCGGAGAAATTCTCGAAGTGACAATCGCCGAACATGTGGCAATCTACGAGGCAGTCGAAAGCGCAGACGCGACTGCGGCCAAGAATGCGATGCGCAGACATCTGATCGGCGCAGCAAGCCGGGTCAACCTCGAACTGGATATATTCTGAGGATAATAAGGCCTCAACCGCAAAGCTATAGGACAGGTTTTACGGCTTTCCGGTAATCCAGGGGCGAAAGACGATAATTTTGTCTTCTGGACCGCTAGACTCGTCAGAAAAGTCATACTAAGAAGAATAAGATTAGGTTGTCAGACATCCAGACAATAAGACCGCAGGAGGCGGATTGTCTGGAGGGCTGAAGGGGAGGACTACATGACCGGCACCAGGTCCATCGACGCTACCGCAATTTTGCCTGAAGATTCCGAGAACGCGCTGCTCGTCGGCCGCGTCTGGTCGAAAAGCGAAGGCGGCCCCTGCCCGGTTCTGCTCAAGGACGGCGTCCTTTACGACCTTACCTCCATCTCACCCACCATGTCCGAACTTCTGGAAAAGACGGATCTCGTGGAGCGGCTTGCCGACACCGGCACTTTCGTCGCACTCGGCGCGCTCGAAGCCTTTCTGGACGGCTCCGCCGGCGAGCTTCTTGCCCCCAACGACATTCAAGCCGTCAAGGCCGCCGGTGTCACCTTCGCCGACAGCATGCTGGAACGCGTGATCGAAGAGCAGGCCAAGGGCGACCCGCTTCGTGCGCAGGAAATCCGCGGAAGACTGGCGCCGGTTCTCGGCGACAATCTCAAGGGACTTGAGGCCGGCTCTGAAAAAGCGGCCGAAGTGAAAAAACTGCTTCAGGAAATGGGCCTCTGGTCGCAATATCTGGAAGTGGGTATCGGCCCGGATGCGGAAATATTCTCCAAGGCGCAGGCCATGGCTTCGGTCGGTTGCGGCGCGCTGATCGGCGTTCACCCGAAGTCGCAATGGAACAACCCGGAGCCGGAAGTGGTACTCGCCATCGCCTCCGACGGCCGCATCGTCGGCGCGACGCTTGGCAACGACGTCAACCTGCGCGATTTCGAAGGCCGCTCCGCCCTGCTGCTCAGCAAGGCGAAGGACAACAACGCATCCTGCGCGATCGGCCCCTTCATCCGCCTGTTTGACGGACGCTTCACCATCGACGACGTGAAGAAGTCGCAAATCTCGCTTCTGGTTGAAGGCGAAGACGGTTTCACCATGACGGGTGTAAGCCCCATGGAGGCCATCAGCCGCACGCCGGAAAACCTTGCGTCCCAGCTCCTGAACCGCAATCATCAATATCCTGACGGAGCCGTCTTTTTCCTTGGCACGATGTTCGCACCGGTAAAGGATCGTCATGGGCCGGGTCTCGGTTTCACCCATTCCAGGGGCGACCGTGTCGAAATCTCCTCGCCCAAGCTCGGCAAGTTGATCAATTGGGTCGCGACAACAGACGAATGCCCGGAATGGACATTCGGCACCGCGGCCCTGATGCGCAATCTGGCGAAACGCGGGCTACTCTGAGCGATCAGCAGAGGGTACGTGCAATTTTTGCGAAAAACCCATAGGTGGAGCATTGGCGGCAATCCTTAGCCGTAAATGCTTCAGATATTTCTTCGGGAGGGGAAAATGCAAAAGACCATCAATCTCTTTTACCGGATTCTCGAAATCATTCTCGTCCTGCTGCTCGCCGGCATGTCGATCATGGTCTTCGTCAACGTCGTCATGCGTTACACGATGAATTCCGGCATCAACATCTCGGAAGAACTGTCGCGCTATTTCTTCGTGTGGCTGACTTTCATCGGCGCCGTGTTGACCTTTCGCGAAAACAGCCACATGGGCATTGAAACGCTCGTGATGTTCCTGTCGCGCCGCGCCCGCGTCTTTTGCATGATCGCGTCGAACATCATCATCCTGGCCTGTTCCGCCATCTTCTTCTGGGGAACCTGGAAGCAGTCCGCCATCAATGCCAGCATGCATGCCCCTGTCACCAAGCTTTCGATGATCTGGGTCTATGGCATCGGCATGTTCACCGGCGGCCTGATGTTCATCATCGCACTGGAACGCCTGTACCGCTATTTGACCGGTCGCGTCACAGAGGATGAAATCGCCCAGTTCGCGGGCGAGAACCTGACGATCGAACAGCTTTCGGAGCGCTGATACCATGACACTTTTCGTTTTTGTCGGCTCTCTGCTGGGAGCAATGGCGATTGGCGTTCCCGTCGCCTTCTCCCTGATGTTCTGCGGCGTCGTGCTCATGTGGTACATGGGCATGTTCAACACCGCGATCATCGCCCAGAACATGATTTCGGGCGCAGACACCTTCACGCTGCTCGCCATCCCCTTCTTCATTCTGGCTGGCGAACTGATGAATTCCGGTGGTCTCTCCCGCCGCATCATCGACTTCGCGATCGCGCTTGTCGGCCATATCCGTGGCGGCCTCGGCATCGTGGCGATCGTCGCGGCCATCATCATGGCCAGCATCTCCGGTTCGGCCGCAGCTGATACCGCAGCCCTTGCCGCGATCCTCATTCCGATGATGGCGAAGGCCGGCTACAATATCCCGCGCTCCGGCGGCCTCATTGCCGCAGGTGGCATCATCGCCCCGGTCATTCCGCCGTCCATGGCCTTCATTGTCTTCGGTGTCGCCGCCAACGTCTCGATCACCCAGCTTTTCCTCGCCGGCATCGTTCCGGGTATTCTGATGGGCACATCGCTCATCATCGCCTGGCTGATCGTGGTGCGTAAGGACAACGTAAAGCCCCTGCCCAAGACTTCGGGCAAGGAACGTCTGCTCGTGACTGCTCGTGCCGGCTGGGCGCTCGGCATGCCTGTCATCATTCTCGGCGGCATCAAGGCCGGCATCATGACACCGACGGAAGCCGCCGTCGTTGCCGCCGCCTATGCGCTGTTTGTCGGCATGGTGATCTATCGCGAATTGAAGCCGGCGGACCTGTTTCACGTGCTCCTGCGTGCCGCCAAGAGCACCTCGATCATCATGTTCCTCGTCTGCGCAGCACTCGTCTCCGCGTGGCTCATCACGGCTGCGAATATTCCGAACGAAGTGGCAGGCTATATCGAGCCGCTGATCGATCGCCCGATGCTGCTGATGGCCGCCATGATGGTGCTGGTTTTCATCGTCGGCACCGCGCTTGACCTGACGCCGACCATCCTGATCCTGACGCCTGTTCTGATGCCTATCGTCAAGCAGGCAGGCATCGATCCGGTCTATTTCGGTGTACTCTTCATCATCAACAACGCCATCGGCCTGATTACCCCTCCGGTTGGCGTCGTTCTGAACGTCGTCAGCGGTGTCGGGCGTATCCCGCTCGGCAAGGTCACGGTCGGCGTCTGGCCGTTCCTCGTTGCCGAAACCATCGTCTTGGCGCTGCTGGTGATTTTCCCGGATATCGTCCTGGTACCTCTGCAGTACCTTCGTTAACCGATACTTTTTCTCGACCACAATCCAAGGGAGGATATTATGAGAAAGCTTCTTCTGACCACAACCGCCATCGCTTTTGCCGTTGGCGCCGCAGCACCGGCAATGGCTGAATTCAACAGCCGTAACATCCGCGTGTCGAACGGCATCAACCAGGATCACCCGGTTGGCAATGGCATCAAGGCCATGCAGGCCTGCCTCGACGACAAGTCGGGCGGCAAGCTGAAGCTGACGGCATTCTGGGGCGGCGCTCTCGGCGGCGACCTTCAGGCAACACAGGCCCTGCGCTCCGGCGTTCAGGAAGCCGTCGTGACGTCCTCGTCGCCGCTCGTCGGCCTCATCCCGTCGCTCGGCGTATTCGACCTGCCGTTCCTGTTTGCGAACGACAAGGAAGCTGACGCGGTCATGGACGGCGCTTTCGGCGACATGATGAACAAGAAGCTGGAAGAACAGGGCCTCGTAAACCTGGCCTATTGGGAAAACGGCTTCCGCAACCTGTCGAACTCCAAGCATGCCGTAAACAAGTGGGAAGATTTCTCGGGCCTCAAGGTCCGCGTGATGCAGAACAACATCTTCCTCGACACCTTCCAGAACCTCGGCGCCAATGCGACGCCGATGGCTTTCGGCGAAGTCTTCTCGGCGCTTGAAACCAACGCCATCGACGCGCAGGAAAACCCCTATGTGACGATCGACACCTCCAAGTTCTACGAGGTGCAGAAGTACATCACCGAGACGAACCACGCCTACACGCCGTTCCTCTTCCTCTTCTCCAAGCCGATCTTCGACAGCTATACGCCCGAAGAACAGACGGCCCTGCGTGAATGCGCAGTCGTCGGCCGCGACGAAGAGCGCAAGGTCATCCGCGAACTGAACCAGAAGTCGCTGGAAAAGATCAAGGCTGCCGGTCTCGAGGTCAACTCGCTGTCTCCGGAAGAGCAGGCGCGTATCCGCGAGAAGTCGATGGTCGTTTACGAAAAGCACAAGGCTGAAATCGGCGCAGACGTTGTTGACGCCGTTCTGGCCGACCTGAAGAAAATCCGCGGCCAGTAAGCCTGACTGTATTGAATAAAAAACACCCGGAAGCTCGCTTCCGGGTGTTTTCGTTTGCAGAACGAAAAAGGCTGCCGAAGCAGCCTTTCCAGAAAATCAGGATGCAGTGCGGTTCTGGCGGTTGGCGATAAGGTCTTCCACCACCGCGGGATCGGCAAGCGTCGACGTATCCCCCAGTGCACCAAAATCATCCTCGGCGATCTTGCGCAGAATACGCCGCATGATCTTGCCCGAGCGGGTCTTGGGCAGGCCCGGCGCGAACTGGATCTTGTCCGGCGTTGCGACCGGCCCGATCTCGTTGCGCACATGCTTCACCAGCTCCTCGCGCAGCGCATAATCGCCATTCTGCCCCGCCATCAGCGTGACATAACAATAAATGCCCTGTCCCTTGATGGGGTGCGGATAACCAACCACGGCCGCTTCCGAAACGAGATGATGCGATACCAGCGCCGATTCCACTTCGGCCGTGCCGAGACGGTGGCCTGAAACGTTCAGCACGTCATCGACGCGACCGGTGATCCAGTAATAGCCATCCTCGTCACGCCGGCAGCCATCGCCGGTGAAATACTTGCCCTTATAGGTCGAGAAGTACGTATCGATAAAGCGTTGATGATCGCCATATACCGACCGCGACTGGCCCGGCCAGCTGTCGGTGATGCAAAGATTGCCGTCCGCCGGCCCTTCCAGCACATTGCCTTCAGCATCGACAAGCTGCGGCTGCACGCCGAAGAATGGCCGTGTCGCCGAACCCGGTTTCAGATCGGTCGCTCCGGGCAGCGGCGATATCAGAATGCCACCCGTTTCCGTCTGCCACCAGGTATCAACGATCGGGCTCTTGTCCTCGCCGACCACATGGTAATACCACTCCCATGCTTCCGGATTGATCGGCTCGCCGACCGTTCCAAGCAGCCGCAGGCTTTCGCGCGACGAGCGCGTGACGAACTGGTCGCCCGCCCCCATCAGCGACCGGAGCGCCGTCGGTGCGGTATAGAAGATATTGACCTTGTGCTTGTCGATGACTTCCCAGAAACGACCCTGATCCGGGAAGTTGGGAACGCCTTCGAACATCAGCGTCGTCGCACAATTCGCAAGCGGCCCGTAGACGATGTAGGAATGGCCGGTAACCCAGCCGACATCGGCCGTACACCAGAAAACCTCGCCATCCTTGTAGTCGAAGACATATTCATGCGTCATCGACGTATAGACGAGGTAGCCGCCCGTCGTGTGCAGAACGCCCTTCGGCTTGCCAGTGGAACCTGATGTGTAGAGGATGAACAGCGGATCTTCCGCCCGCATCTTCGCTGGCGGGCAATCCGGTTTCACCGTGGCGATTTCCTGATGGTACCAGATATCGCGGCCTGGCGCCCAGCCGGTCTTGCCACCAGTGCGGCGCACGACAAGAACCTTGTTGACGATGACATATTGCTTGGCGGCGATATCGATCGCCTTGTCGGTGTTTTCCTTGAGCGGGATTGGCTTGCCGCCACGCACGCCTTCATCGCAGGTGATGACGAAGGTTGATTCGCAGTCGACGATACGGCCGGCCAGCGCTTCCGGCGAGAAGCCGCCAAAGACGACGGAATGCACGGCACCGATGCGGGCGCAGGCGAGCATGGCATAGGCCGCCTCGGGGATCATCGGCATGTAGATGGTGACGCGGTCACCTTTCTTGACGCCGTGCTTCTTCAGCACATTCGCCAGACGGCAGACATAATCATAGAGCTGGTTATAGGTGATCTTCTTGTCGATATAGGGATTGTCGCCTTCCCAGATGATCGCCGTGCGCTCGCCATGCGTCTTCAGATGCCTGTCGATACAGTTGTAGGAGACGTTCGTCAGGCCATCCTCGAACCACTTGATCGGTACACGTCCCTTGAAGGAGGTGTTCTTGACCTTGGTATAGGGCTTGAACCAGTCGATCCGCCGGCCGTGCTTGTCCCAGAATTTTTCCGGATCCTCGACGCTCTCCTGATACCATTTCTGGTACCGCTCATTGTCGATGAGCGTGCGGGCTTTCGCGGATTTGAGCACCGGGTAGATTTTGGCAGACATAAACTCCTCCTGAAACCAAGTATGTCCTGTTATGAGCGCGCCTTGAGACTCCCACCTCAGGCATGTGTTGAATTCATAGCAGTTCAAATGCACACGGCAATTAGACAAAGGTCATTTGTTTCGCAAAGAATTGCAATTCTGATGCAATGCCGCTATAGAGCCGTCATATCCCGGAAATTCAGTGGTTGATACCACGCCCGCGACACCGGCGCGGACGGACAGAAGGACTGTATCTATGGCTCAACAATTGCTCATGCCAAAGGCAACTGCTGTATGGCTGGTTGACAACACCGCGCTGTCGTTCGACCAGATAGCCACGTTCTGCAAATTGCATCCGCTGGAAGTCAAGGCGATTGCCGACGGTGAAGCCGCACAGGGCATCAAGGGTCTCGATCCAATCGCGACGGGACAGCTTTCCCGCGACGAGATCGCCCGCGCCGAAGGCAACCCCAACCACAAGCTCAAGCTTTCCGAGCCGAAGGTGCGCGTGCCGGAATCCAAGCGTCGTGGCCCGCGCTACACGCCGGTTTCCAAGCGCCAGGACCGTCCGAACGCCATTCTCTGGCTGGTTCGCAACCATCCGGAACTGAAGGATGCGCAGATTTCGCGTCTCGTCGGCACAACCAAATCCACCATCGAGCAGATTCGCGACCGCACCCATTGGAATTCGGCCAACCTGACGCCGATGGACCCGGTAACGCTTGGCCTCTGCAGCCAGATCGATCTTGACCTTGAAGTCGAACGCGCTTCGCGCGGCCGCCCGCTGCCAACAGCCGAAGAGCTTGGCAACACGCTGCAGCCGGCAACGGCGACGGAAGGTCTGGATTACAACTTCCAGCGCGAGGAAGAAGAGCAGATCGACGCCGACGCCGTGTTCAAGAAGCTCTCCTCGCTGAAGTCTGCACCGAAGGACGAAGACGAGGACGATCAATACTGATCGAAGTCTTTCCGACATTTGAAACCCGGCCGCAGTGCCGGGTTTTTTGTTTTCGAGATTTTACCGGCTGCCGAAGATCGCCGAGCCGACCCGGACGCTGGTGGCACCAAACTCGACGGCGGTTTCGAAATCGCCGGACATGCCCATGGAAAGCTTCTCAAGGCCGCATTGTCTGGCAAGCTTGGCCAGAAGCGCGAAATGCGGCCCCGGATTTTCCTCCGCCGGCGGAATGCACATCAACCCCTCGACCGGCAGTTTCAAGTCGTCACGGCAAAAAGCCACGAAGGCAACGGTTTCACGCGGATCGATGCCGGCCTTCTGCGACTCAAGGCCGGTGTTGACCTGCACATAAAACCGCAGGCTACGGCCCTGTTTGGCGCATTCTTCGGAAAGCGCGCGGGCGATCTTCTCCCGGTCGATACTCTGCACGACATCAAACAGCGCCACCGCATCCGCCGCCTTGTTGGATTGCAGCGGTCCGATCAGATGCAGCTCGATATCGGATGTCTTCTCCTTGAGGGCAGGCCACTTGCCCTGTGCTTCCTGCACGCGGTTTTCGCCGAACACGCGCTGGCCGGCATCGATGACGGGCTGGATCGCTTCCGCGTCGAATGTCTTCGACACCGCAACCAAGGCAACATCCGTCGCCTTGCGGCCGGATTTTTCCGCAACATCCGCAATGCGCTGCCTGACATCCTCAAGACGTGCTTCGATTTCCATCACAAGACCTTTTTTAAACCGTTCGAACCGCTAACTAGACGCCGATTGCCTTGATGCCAAGCGGGTTTAGCACCATTTGAGGCACGCTGGCCAAGATTGAACGCCCGAATGCCCCGCCAAACTTGACGCCCCGGTCGTTTCATGGTGAAGGTCAGCGCAAATTTTTCCCCTCGATACCCGGAATTTTAGACAATGGCCATCGAACGTTACAATCCTCGCGACGCCGAGCCGCGCTGGCAGCAAAAATGGAACGAAGACAAGGTTTTCGTCACCGACAACAGCGATCCGCGCGAGAAATATTACGTTCTGGAGATGTTTCCCTATCCCTCAGGACGCATCCATATGGGCCATGTCCGCAACTACGCGATGGGTGATGTGGTTGCGCGTTACAAGCGCGCGCGCGGCTTCAACGTCCTGCATCCGATGGGCTGGGATGCCTTCGGCATGCCTGCGGAAAATGCGGCCATGCAGAACAAGGTCCACCCCAAGGACTGGACCTACCAGAACATCGCCACCATGCGCGGCCAGCTGAAATCCATGGGCCTGTCGCTGGACTGGACCCGTGAATTCGCAACCTGCGATGTGGAATATTACCATCGCCAGCAGGCGCTGTTCGTCGATTTCATGGAAAAGGGCCTGGTCTACCGCAAGCAGTCCAAGGTCAACTGGGACCCGGTCGACCACACCGTTCTCGCCAATGAGCAGGTGATTGACGGCCGCGGCTGGCGCTCCGGCGCGCTGGTGGAACAGCGCGAACTGACGCAATGGTTCTTCCGTATCACCGATTTCAGCCAGGATTTGCTGGACGAGCTGGACGAACTGGATCAATGGCCGGAAAAAGTGCGCCTGATGCAGAAAAACTGGATCGGCCGTTCCGAAGGCCTGTCGCTGCGCTGGCAGACCGTCGCTGAGACGGCGCCGGAAGGTTTTTCAGACATCACAGTCTATACGACGCGCCCGGATACCCTGTTCGGCGCCTCCTTCCTGGCGATCGCCGCCGACCACCCGCTGGCAAGGGAACTGTCGGCGAACAACCCAGATATCGCCGCGTTCTGCGACGAATGCCGCCGCCATGGAACCTCTCTGGCCGCGCTGGAAACCGCCGAAAAGAAGGGTATCGATACCGGCGTCAAGGTCGTGCACCCGCTGGACCCGACATGGGAACTGCCGGTCTATGTCGCCAATTTCGTGTTGATGGACTATGGCACCGGCGCGATTTTCGGTTGCCCGTCCGGCGACCAGCGCGATCTGGATTTCGCCCGCAAATACGGCCTGCCGGTCGTGGCCGTCGTTGCACCCGAAGGCCCGGATGCGGCAAACTTCACCATTGACGAGACGGCCTTCGCCGACGACGGCGTGATGATCAATTCCGGCTTCCTGAACGGCATGAATACGACTGATGCCTTCGAGGCGGTCGTGCAGAAGCTGTCCGCTGAGATGCTGGGCAATGCGCCGCAGGCCGAGCGCAAGGTCAATTTCCGCCTGCGCGACTGGGGCATTTCCCGCCAGCGTTACTGGGGCTGCCCGATCCCGGTCATTCACTGCGAAGTCTGCGGTGTGGTGCCGGTTCCGAAAAAGGACCTGCCGGTCAAGCTGCCCGACGATGTGACTTTCGACGTGCCCGGCAACCCGCTGGATCGCCACCCCACATGGCGTCATGTTTCCTGCCCGCAATGCGGCCATGACGCACGGCGCGAAACCGACACGATGGACACCTTCGTCGATTCCAGCTGGTATTACACCCGCTTTACAGCGCCGTGGGAAGACCAGCCGACCGACCCGAAAGTTGCCAATCACTGGCTGCCGGTCGATCAATATATCGGCGGCATCGAGCATGCCATCCTGCACCTGCTCTATTCGCGCTTCTTCACCCGCGCCATGCGCGAGACCGGCCATGTCGGCGTCAAGGAACCCTTCAAGGGCCTGTTCACGCAAGGCATGGTGGTTCACGAGACCTACCGCCTCGGCGGAGGCCCGAATGGCGAATGGATATCGCCCGCCGACTTGCGCATTGAGGAAAACGACGGCATTCGCCGCGCGTTTCTGCTGTCCTCCGGCGAAGAGTTGACAATCGGCTCTATCGAGAAGATGTCGAAGTCGAAGAAGAACGTGGTCGACCCGGATGACATCATCGCATCCTACGGCGCGGACACAGCACGCTTCTTCGTTCTGTCGGACTCTCCGCCCGATCGCGACGTTATCTGGTCGGAAGCCGGCGTGGAGGGTGCAAACCGATTCGTCCAGCGCGTCTGGCGCATCATCGGCGAAGTCGCCGAGGAGCTGAAAAACGTCAAGCCGAAGCCGGCGACGGAAGGTGAAGGGCTGGTAGCCTCCAAGGCCGCCCACAAGACCCTGAAGGCCGTTCAGGAAGATTTGGACAAGCTCGCCTTCAACAAGGCGATCGCCCGCATCTATGAGCTGGTCAACGCGCTTGCCGGGCCACTTGCGGACGTCGCAGCAGGCGGTAAGCCGGATGACGCGAAAGCGGCTGCACGCGACGCCGTCGAAATCCTTATCCGCATCATTGCCCCCATGACGCCGCATCTGGCGGAAGAATGCTGGTCGGCGCTGGGCAATGAGGGTCTCGTGGCCCAGACGCCATGGCCCGTCTTCGTCGCCTCGCTGGTTGAGGAAAACGACGTGGTCATGCCGGTGCAGGTCAACGGCAAGAAGCGCGGTGAATTGACAATCGCGCGCGATGCGGATCAAGATGCGGTCCGTGCGGCTGCCCTTGCTCTGGATGCCGTCAAATCTATTCTTGCCGGTGGCGAGCCCAAGAAAGTCATCGTGGTTCCGCAGAGGATTGTGAACATTGTTGTCTGACGTTTTTTCGAGATGGAGCCGCGTCGCGGCAGCAATTTCCGTCGTGATGATGGCCGGTCTTCTGGCGGGATGCCAGGTGCGCCCGCTCTATGGCGAAGCCTCCGGAACAAAGGAGAGGCTGGCGGCTGTCAGTGTCTCCGAAGTCGGTGGCAGGGTTGGTCAGGAAGTTCGCAACCAGCTGATCTTCCTGATGGCCGGCGGCGCGGGTGAACCGGCCACGGCGCAGTATAATGTCAAGATTTCCGTAAGCTCGAGCGCCTCCTCCACGGAAGTCGAGAATTACGACCTGACCACCCGCACCAACAACAACTATGACGGCCCTTATCCCGGCCGCGTGGTGATGAGCGGTCAATATGTCCTGACGCGTATTTCCGACGGCCAGATCCTGCGCTCCGCACGCCGCAGCGTGACGGCGCAGGTGGACCTGCCGCAGCAGGAATTCGCCAAGATCAGGGCGACCCGCGACGCCGAGAACCGTGCGGCCCGGGAACTGGCTGAAATCATCCGTACCGATATCGCCGCCACCCTCGGTCGCTGAGAAGCGCGGCCGTGACGGAGATAAAATCGCATGAATTTGAGCGCTTCGCCGAAAATCCGGCGGAGCGCTTTCGCGTTTTCGTGCTCTATGGTCCGGATCGCGGCCTCGTGTCGGAGCGGGCAAGCCTCATCGCCAAAAAGACAGGCATCGATCCCGATGACGCTTTCGCATCGCTGAAGTTGACCGCATCCGACCTGCAGGGCGATCCCGGTCGCCTTCTCGACGAGGTGAACGCCATCGGTCTTTTCGGTGGTGAGAAACTCGTTTGGGTAAAGGGTGCAGCGGCAGAAAAGGCGCTGGTGGACGCGCTCCAGATTCTGGCCGAGACACCGCCTCAGGCAAGCTTCCTGATTATAGAGGCTGGCGACATCAAGAAGGGCACGGGGCTGCGCAAGATCGCGGAACCCGCGCGCTCCATCGCCGCAATCCCCTGCTATGCGGATGATGCGCGATCGTTGAATGCATTGATCGATCAGGAGCTTTCCAACGACAATCTGCGCATCGCGCCCGCCGCACGACAAAGGCTGATCGAATCCCTGGGAGGCGATCGCATCGCATCGCGCAACGAAATTCGCAAGCTCGCGCTTTATTGCCGTAGTGCTGATGTAATCGAGGAAGAGGACGTGCTGGCCATCATCGGCGATGCCAGTACGGTTTCCGCTGACGATGCCGTTGACGCCATCCTGAAAGGCGACAGAAACGCCTTTTTCCACGCCACCCAGAAGATCGTCGCATCAAAGA
The DNA here is from genome assembly GCF_005221385.1 of Agrobacterium tumefaciens. Lineage (NCBI taxonomy): Bacteria > Pseudomonadati > Pseudomonadota > Alphaproteobacteria > Hyphomicrobiales > Rhizobiaceae > Agrobacterium > Agrobacterium tumefaciens. The sequence continues at coordinate 2,642,542 of NZ_CP039903.1, forward strand.
CGCCGATCTTCCTTGTGCTTCAGGGGTGCCTCAAGCAATTCCAGCTGCTCGACCAGATGCGGGCCGAGATGGACGAGAAAAAGCAGCAGGCCGGTCAGGTGATGCAGACACTCGGACGCCACATCCATTTTCGCCGAAAGCCGATCATCGAAAGGGCGCTGCGGACGTGGCAGCCGGCGGCGATCGCCCGCGAAATGAACCGTCTGCAGGCCGCCATATTGCAAAGCCGCCAGCGGCAAAACCTGGAAGACAGCGTGGCTCTTTTGACGCTGCTGTCGACCACCCTGCAATCCGGCCGCGGCGGATGACCTGCTGAAATTCAGCAAAAAGCCCTCGCGCCTGGGCTGCGAGGGCTTTTAAAATAACGGCGTAAAAGATGCCGTATCGTCGAAAAATCAGTCGCCTTGTCCGGGCTCGGCGGAGAAATAAAGCTCCAGCTTACCTGCGACGCCATCCATTTCCTTGGCTTCCGGCATCGGGTCGCGCTTGATCGTGATATTTGGCCAAATCGCCGCATATTCGGCATTGAGCTTCAGCCACTTGTCGAGACCCGGCTCCGTATCGGGCTTGATCGCCTCGGCGGGACATTCCGGTTCGCACACACCGCAATCGATACATTCGTCAGGATTGATGGCGAGGAAATTTTCGCCCTCGTAAAAGCAGTCGACGGGGCAGACTTCAACGCAATCGGTGTATTTGCAGCGGATGCAATTGTCGGTCACGACATATGTCATGATGAACTCCAGAATATGCAGACCGGGTCTTTGGGCTTCGGAACACAAGCCGACGCCCGGAATTCAGACAGGGCAATTTCGCAAAGGACGTAATGCCTTTGACTTCAGATAGCAAGGATAAACAATTCTGAAAAACGGGTCTGGCCGGGAGGTTTATTCTAATCTTTGCTTCCGTCACTATCAGACAGAAACCTGTCGAGCGCCCGGCGCTCTTTTTTTGTCGGACGACCGCTGCCCGGTTCACGCATCGCCTGCTCCAGCGGACTAAACCGGTCGGATGGGTCGCGGGGCGGCGTCAGATCGTCATAGAGAAGTTTTGCTTCCTCGTAGGGTCCACGCCGCGCCCCTCCGGACTTGACGACCAGCACCCTGTCCATGCGCTCGAAACCGATATCGAGCCTGTCACCCGCCTTCACGGTATGGCTGGGCTGGCGGATAGTGACACCGTTGACCTTGACCTGACCCGACTGCACGTAGCCCTGGGCAAGCGAACGCGACTTGGCCATGCGGGCAAAGAACAGCCACTTGTCCAGACGCTGACGCGTGCTCTCCAGTGGCTGTTCGTTGCTCCCCATGGGCTTATTTCTTCAGCTGCTCCTTGAGAGCAGCGAGCTTTGCGAAAGGCGAGTCCGGATCGATCGGCTTCTCCTTGCGAGGGGGCTTGGCTTCGAAACGCTGCTGGCCCTGCGGCTTTCCGCCACGGTCGTTGCGGTCCGGCCGGTCCTTGCGCTCGCCGCGATCCTGACGATCATTGCGATTGCCGCGATCAGGGCGTCCGCCATCACGCTTGCGCTCACCCTCACCACCACGATTGGCAGCTTCGCGATTTGCGCCGTCACGATTGTCGCGACGGCCTTCGCCGCGACGCTCGCCCTGCTCGCGCGCTCCCTGTTCACGGCCCTGTTCACGACCGTGACCGCGATTGCCCGGACGACGGTTTTCGCCGCGCTGGTTTTCGTTGCGGCCACCCGGACGCCACAGAAGAACGGGCTTCGGCTCGGTTGCCTCAGCACTTTCGACAGGCACGGCTTCGCTAACCGCAGCCTCTTCGCTGACAGCTTCCGCAACCGGCGTTTCATCGGTGGCTTCGACTTCCGCAACAGCCACCGTCTCGGATGCCTGCTCTTCCGAAGCCGGCTCGTCCTGCTCGGTCTCAGCGCTTTCCTCGTCAGCCGCCACCTGATCGGCAGTGGCCGGAGCAACAGCACCGGTCTGATTGGCGAGGAAGGCCTGCGCCTCTTCTGCTGTCACCTGATCGGCGCGGTAACCAAGACCCTTGAGTATCTCTTCCATATCATCAAGCGTTGCGCCGAGAATGGAAAGCATCGCGGTCGTCGTCGTGAAACGACGGCCGTCATAAGCGCCTTCCGGACGCGGTTGCTGGCCGGGCTTCCACTGCAACAGCGGACGGATGAGATCGGCCAGACGCTCGAGAATGTCGATACGCACGGCGCGCTTTCCGAGGAAACGGAAACCGGCAAGCTTGTAGAACATCCGCTCGAAAGCGGGGTCCGTCACGACAGAGGTGCGGCCGGCGGCCAGAACCGGAATGAGATCGCCATAACCCGGCTTGCCGAGGCCGTCATTCTTCAGCGCCCAGAGCAGCGTGACAAGCTCGGCCGGAGCCGGCTTCAGCAATGCGGGCAGGAAGACGTGATAGGCGCCAAAACGCACGCCGTAGCGGCGCATGGAGGCACGCGCATCCTGATCCAGCGACTTCACGTCTTCCGTGACGTCACGGCGGAACAGAACGCCAAGATTTTCGACCAGCTGGAAAGCCAGACCCTTCGCCAGACCCTGAAGGTCTTCGGCGCGCGAAATATCATCCAGCGGCTTCAGCACGGTCGCAATCTGGTGATTGACGAAACGTTCGACGCGCGCCAGCGCATGATCACGGGCATTGCCGCTCAACTGTTCGTCGGCCAGCAGGATCACCCGCGGCTTCATGATGTTATCACCTGCCGAAAGGCGGGCCACCGGTTCGCCCAACCAGCGAACCAGACCATCGGAGCTCAAAGCAAGATCGCCGTTTCCACTGGCATGCAGACGCGCTGCACGCGCCTCGTATTCGAGAGCGAGCGCCTTCTGGGCCGCACCTTGCACGGCCTTCTGATCCGGCCCTTCCATTCCCGACACCGGCGTGAACCGGAATCCGGCCAATTGACCGACGTGATGTCCTTCTACGAAGACATCACCATTTACACTGATTTCAGCTTCAAGCATCGCATTCTCTCTCAGGCGCCTCATGAGCACAGATGTCCTGCGATCAACAAAGCGTTTCGTCAACCTTTCATGTAGCGCATCGGACAATCGATCCTCGATTTCCCGCGTCTTTTCTTGCCAGTGTGTCGGATCGGCAAGCCATCCTGGGCGGTTCGATACATAAGTCCATGTTCTGATCTGCGCAATCCTCGCAGACAAGGTATCGATCTCTCCATCCGTGCGGTCGGCCCGGCGCACCTGCTCACCCATGAAATCTTCGTTCACCGCGCCACGTTTCACAAGATCGAAATAGAGTGTCGAAATGAGGTCGGCATGCTGGGCGGGCGCGATACGTCGATAGTCGGGAAGCGCGCAGGCCTCCCAGAGTTTTTCCACCCGCGCCTCGCTCGTCGTCACATCGATGATTTCGGGGTAACGCGACAGATATTCCAGCGCCTGCTGGTCGATTGCCGGCAGGGCACGGGAAAGTCCCTGGATAGCAGGAGCGGCGTCAAGGCTCGCACGCAGATTGGCGATGGAGGAGAAATCGAAATTTTTCGTCCGCCACTGCAGCACTTTCACCGCATCGAACTGATGGGTTTCGATCCGCTCCACCAGCTCGTCGTCGAACGGATCGACGCGCCCCGTTACGCCAAAGGTTCCATCGCGAAGATGGCGGCCGGCGCGGCCGGCAATCTGGCCGATTTCCCCGGGATTGAGATTGCGGAACTGGTAACCGTCAAATTTGCGGTCCTGCGCGAAGGCGACGTGATCGACGTCGAGGTTAAGGCCCATGCCGATGGCGTCGGTCGCCACCAGATATTCAACATCGCCGGACTGGTAGAGCCCCACCTGGGCATTGCGCGTGCGTGGCGAAAGCGCGCCAAGCACTACGGCCGCACCGCCTCGCTGGCGTCGCACGAGTTCAGCGATGGCATAAACCTCATCGGCGGAAAAGGCGACGATTGCCGTGCGTTGCGGCAGACGGGTAATCTTTTTCTGCCCTGCATAAAAGAGCTGCGACAGACGCGGTCGCTCGACCACGGTAATTCCCGGCAGCAGTTTTTCGAGGATCGGACGCATTGTGCCGGCACCGAGAAGCAGCGTCTCCTCCCGCCCGCGCAGATGCAGCACACGGTCGGTGAAGATATGGCCGCGCTCCAGATCTCCGGCCAGCTGCACCTCGTCTATGGCGACGAATGCGGCGGTCGTCTCGCGCGGCATGGCCTCCACCGTACAGACGGAATATTTGGCTTTGGGAGGAGATATTTTTTCTTCGCCGGTAATCAGCGCCACATTCGGCGCGCCCACCTTCTCCACCAGACGGGTATAAACCTCCCGCGCCAGAAGACGCAGCGGCAGGCCGATGACACCGCTGCCATGGGCGACCATCCGCTCGATCGCGTAGTGGGTCTTGCCGGTATTGGTGGGGCCGAGAACGGCCGTGACACCGCGGCCGCTCAGGATCATGGGGCGAAAATTCAACGTACTATCCGCGAATCGACTTCATCTGCTTGCCGTGTCCCGCTGTCATCATGGACATGGTCACGCGCACCACACATGGCAATGCCTGCCGGCAAAGGCAATAGGGCTTGATTGCAAACTGATGCAAGATGCCTTTTTCCTGCAATTTTACCTGCAGATTCAGCCGGTTAATGGAGAAAAAAGAATCCGGCGAAAACGGAATCGTGAGGGGCAAAGAACAGTCTGCGAACGAATCGAATACGAATCGCTGACTCAGCGTGATTCAGCTTTTGTTCTCCGCAACATCTGGTTGGCGAAGGAGCAGCTCATACCAGATTATGAATCCGGATAAGTCCTTGGCCGGATTCAGCTTTATGGAAAAACCTTCAGACAGAAAATACCGGAATCGACTGTCAAGCGGCAATCGCGGAAAAGCCGAGCCAGAACCTGCGGAAAGGGCCGGATCAGAGCGTCTGACCGACAAGCAGGCGCGGCGCATTTGCATCCGTCGTTCCGGCGGCCTGCCCGATGAAATAGGATTTCAGACCCGGCAAACGATCGACCACGCCAAGACCGAAATCGCGCATGATGCGGATGGGACCGACATCATTGGAGAAAAGCCGGTTCAGCACATCCGTCGTCACGCCCATCCGCAACGTGTCGAAACGTCGCCAGGACTGATAACGCTCCAGAACATTGAGAGAGCCTATATCGAGGCCAAGACGGTCGGCCTCAACCACGGTTTCGGCGAGAGCCGCGACGTCCTTGAAGCCGAGATTGAGACCCTGTCCCGAGATCGGGTGAATACCATGCGCCGCATCTCCGGCAAGCGCAAAGCGCGGGGCGACGAAGGAGCGCGCCAGCGTCAGACCGAGCGGAAAGGCCCGGCGGGGGCCGACAGGACGGATAGACCCGAGCTTGTGGCCGAACCGGCGCTCGAGTTCTTCCTCAAACACCAGATCATCGGAGGCCACCAACCTGTCGGCGTCAGCCTTGCGTTCGGTCCAGACGAGCGACGACCGGTTTCCCTTCAGCGGCAGGATGGCGAAAGGTCCTGACGGCAGGAAATGTTCTTCCGCACAGCCCTCATGCGGCCGCTCATGTTCGACGGTGGTGACGATACCAGCCTGGTCATAATCCCATTGCACGGTCTTGATGCCGGCCATATCTCTCAGCGCTGAGCGAACCCCGTCGCAGGCAATCAGCAATCGCGCGTCGAGCGACGAGCCGTCGGAAAGGCTGATTGCCGTCGATTGCGCACCTGCGGTAAAGCCGGAAACGCTGAGGCCATGGCGGATTTCGATGCCGAGGCGATCACACAGTCCCCTCAGCGCCCCGACCATCGCAACATTCGGAACCATATGGGCAAACGGCCTGCCCTCCTGCACCGCTCCATCGAAGGTCAGAAACACCGGACGAACAGGATCGGCGGTCTTCGAATCGGTGACGATCATCCTGTTGATCGGCTGGGCCTCGGATTCGATCTCGTTCCATATGCCGAAAACATCGAGCATGCGCGTGGCCGCCGCGATAATGGCGGAAGCGCGGACATCCTTCTTCCAGACATCCTCCGGAGCAGCCTCGACCACCTGCACATTGAGGTGTGGGCCCGCCTGCTTGATTGCGACAGCAACCGAAAGGCCGACATATCCGCCGCCTGCCACCACCACGTCCAGCATCGCGCTTCTCCTCAAATCTTGTGCACGCATCATCGGCGCACTATAGACCATATGACATCTTCCTACAGCCGGAGCAGGTCGAAAAAAATGTCGCATCCCTCGCAAACGTCCGACCCGATGGCCAACCTCATCGCCACGCTCGATCTCGAGAAGCTGGAAGAGAACCTGTTCCGAGGCGAAAGCCCGCAAATCGGCTGGCAACGCGTTTTCGGCGGCCAGGTCATCGCGCAGGCCCTGATTGCGGCGCAAAGAACGGTGGATGATAACCGCCAGGTGCATTCGCTGCATTCCTATTTCATGCGCCCCGGCGATCCGCTGGTGCCTATCGTCTACCAGGTGGAGCGTATCCGCGACGGCGCGAGCTTCTGTACCCGCCGCGTGGTCGCCATCCAGCATGGCAAGGCGATTTTTTCCATGTCCGCGTCGTTTCAGATCTTCGAGGACGGTTTTAACCATCAGATAAAAATGCCTGATGTGACGCCGCCTGAAAAACTGATGAGCGAGGAGCAGATGCAGGCAGCCTTTCTGGCCAAGGCGCCGGCTTCGATCCGGAACTACTGGAGCAACAAGCGGCCGATCGAGATACGTCCGGTTTCGCTGACCCATTATATTTCGAAGGAAAAGCTGGAACCGCAGCAAGACATCTGGGTCCGCGCCGTCGGTGACGTGCCTGACAATCCGCGTCTGCAATCGGCCATTCTCGCCTATCTCTCGGATATGACACTGCTCGACACCTCGCTCTATGCCCACGGCACGACGATCTTCGATCCGTCCATTCAGGTGGCAAGCCTCGATCATGCAATGTGGTTCCACCGGCCCTGCCGGCTGGACGACTGGCTGCTCTATACGCAGGACAGCCCCAGCGCCTCAGGCGCCCGCGGCCTGACCCGTGGCAATATTTTCACCAGACAGGGTGAACTGGTCGCCTCCGTGGCGCAGGAAGGCCTGATCCGCAAAAGGGCAATTGATTAAATAATGCGCTTTTTTCAAAAACCGCACATTTAATAGACGAAAATTGTGCGTCTTCGTGCCCGTTTTTCAGACGCCCGTCATATAAATTTTATATTTCAATACGTTAGACGCACCATCCAAAACTGGCACGCCCTTTGAATGTATGTCCGCAGTCGCTGTTACTGATCTGCCAGCGGCAAGGAGAGTCGGCTCCGTGCCGAGGACAAACAAAGGATGGGAAACCAGATGAAAATTGTGATGGCCATTATCAAGCCGTTCAAGCTGGATGAGGTGCGCGAAGCGCTCACCGGCGTCGGCATCCAGGGCCTGACCGTGACCGAAGTGAAGGGTTACGGACGCCAGAAGGGGCATACCGAGATTTATCGCGGCACGGAATATGCGGTGAGCTTCCTTCCCAAGCTGAAGATCGAGATCGCGGTCGCATCCGACGTCGTCGACAAGGCTGTCGAGGCGATCGCATCTGCGGCAAAGACCGGGCAGATCGGTGACGGCAAGATCTTTGTCTACTCTATCGAACAGGCCGTGCGCATCCGTACCGGCGAAACCAACACAGAAGCGCTTTGAAGCACGGCTGACAGGGGAGTTTTCTCGCTATGCAATTCAACAAGTTTTCAACACTCGGCAAACTGGGCGCCGGTGCGGCAGCCCTGATGGCCCCGGCCATCGCCTTTGCCCAGGATGCTGCGCCGGCAGTAGCAGCGGCACCCGTTCCTGAAAAAGCCGATACAGCCTTCATGTATGTCGCGACGATCCTCGTGCTGTTCATGATCATTCCGGGCCTCGCCCTGTTTTACGGCGGCCTCGTCCGCACCAAGAACATGCTCTCCGTTCTCATGCAGTGCACGGTCGTCGGCGCGGTCATGATGCTCGTCTGGGTGATCTACGGTTATTCCTTCGCCTTCGGCGGCGGCACCGGCCCCTATTTCGGCGGCTTCGGCAAGTTGTTCCTCTCGGGCGTTTCGCTTGACAGCACCTCGGCAACCTTCTCCGAAGGCGTGGTGATCTACGAATATACCTTCATCGCCTTCCAGATGACCTTTGCGGCCATCACACCGGCGCTGATCGTTGGTGCGTTTGCGGAACGCGTCAAATTCTCCGCCGTCATCCTCTTCACCATCCTGTGGGCCACCTTCGTCTACTTCCCGATCGCACACATGGTCTGGGACGCAAACGGCCTGATCTTCGGCATGGGCGCTCTCGACTTCGCCGGCGGCACGGTCGTTCACATCAATGCCGGCGTCGCAGGCCTGATCGGCGCGATCATGGTCGGCAAGCGTACCGGCTTCGGCAAAGACATGATGGCTCCCCACTCCATGACGCTGACGCTCGTCGGCGCGGCCATGCTGTGGTTCGGCTGGTTCGGCTTCAACGCCGGCTCCAACCTCGAAGCATCGGGCGGTGCGGTTCTCGCAACCATGAACACCTTCCTCGCAACGGCAGCCGCCATCGTTTCCTGGTCGCTGGTTGAGAGCTTCACCCGCGGCAAGGCTTCCATGCTGGGCGCCGCTTCGGGCATGATCGCCGGCCTCGTCGCCGTCACCCCCGCCGCCGGCTCCGTCGGCCCGATGGGCGCCATCGTTCTCGGTCTCATCGTCTCGCCGATCTGCTACTTCTTCGTCTCCGTGGTGAAGAACAAGTTCGGTTACGACGACACGGCCGACGTCTTCGGCGTCCACGGCATTGGCGGCATCATCGGCGCTCTCGGCACCGGCATCTTTACCTCGCCGCTGCTCGGCGGCACGGGCAAGGAAGACTTCTCTATCGCCTCGCAGCTCTGGACGCAGTTCGTCGCCGTCGCCATCACCATCGTCTGGTGCGCCATCGTCTCGGCGATCCTCTACAAGATCGTCGACGTGATCGTCGGTCTGCGGGTTCCGGTCGAAGCCGAACGCGAAGGTCTCGACCTCGCGACCCACGGCGAAGCCGCTTACCACTCCTGATATCGGGAAAAGGGGTTCTCCATCCCCTTTCCCAAAAGAAAGGCCCGTTTCGACGGGCCTTTTTCTTTGCCGTAAATCCGAAAGCGATATCAAAAACCGCATGGTTAACACGACATTAACCAGCAAGCGGTTAGTTTTCCCTGTCAATCCGGGATCAGGTCAACTGCCGGATCTTGCCGAAACCACAAAAACGACGGGTTCAGGGACATGGGCAGAATGCAATCTCCGACATTCGATGGTCGTCACACGCGCTTCGTGCTGACGGCGTTTTTCGTACGTCAGATCATGGCTCTGGCCGGTTTTGCCCTGCTTGCGACGATCGCGCTGGGCATTGCCGCTCTCGCCACATGGAATGTCGCCGATCCAAGCCTGTCCTATGCCACGGGGAACCAGCCCACCAATCTCCTGGGTTACGGCGGCGCCATCTTCGCCGATATCGTCATGCAGTTCCTCGGGCTTTCCGCAATCATTTCCCTTCTGCCGGTCATCGCCTGGGCAATCACCCTGATCGCCGGCCGCAAATTCAGCCGGATACCCGCCCGCCTCGTTGCCTGGGTTGCAGGCACCATCGTCTGCGCCGCCTCGCTCGGCTGTTTTCCCGCCCCCATCACCTGGCCGCTGCCAAACGGCATCGGCGGTGTCATCGGTGACATGATTCTCCGCTTTCCCGCCCTTTTCATCGGCGCTTACCCAACCGGCACCATTGCCACCGTGCTGGGCGCCATATTCGCAGTGCCCGCCGCCTGGCTGATGCTGTTTGCCGCAGGCGTTGTCGGCGGCCTGGATGATGAACTCGAGCGGGAAGAACCGGCGCCGGTTGCAAGCAAGGCTCGCGCCGCGCGTGAGGTCGAAGAGGATGACGAAGACGACGGTGAGGGTTTCTTCGCCAACATTCTTGCCTTCGGCGCGCTCACGCATTACTGGTACACCACCCAGGCGCGCTTTCGCCGCCTGTTCGGCCTGAAGTCGAAGTCCCTGCACGATGAATTCGAACATCCTTACGATTTCAACGAATATGAATTCGGCACCCTGAACGAACCCTCCCGCCTGAAGACCGCGATCAACCGCCTCGACCAGCGCGCCGAACCGTCTTTCGAGGAACGTGCCGCATCGCGCCGGCAGATGTCGCCTCCTTCCATCGCGCTCGATCATGATGGCGACATGGATGACGAACCGTCTTTCGATGCGGACGGACACCGTCTGCCGAGCGGCATCCTCTCGGACGACGACAATGCCGACGAGACCGATCAGAAATTCACCCCCAGACAGGCACCGGGACGCGGGCAGCCCAGAATAACCGCTGCTTCCGCACGCCCCAAACCTAGTGAACGTGTGGCAAGGGAAGCGCAGGCCTCGTTTATCGCGGCAGACGGCTTCCAGTTGCCCACAGTTCATCTCCTGGCGGAACCGAAGAATGTCGTGCGCGACAATATGCTGAGCGAAGAAGTGCTTGAGCAGAATGCCCGCCTTCTGGAAGGCGTCCTTGAGGATTTCGGCGTCAAGGGTGAGATCATTCATGTCCGCCCCGGCCCCGTCGTCACGCTCTATGAACTGGAGCCGGCACCCGGCATCAAATCCTCGCGTGTCATCGGCCTTGCAGATGACATTGCCCGCTCCATGAGCGCGATTGCCGCCCGTGTCGCGGTTGTTCCTGGCCGCAACGCCATCGGCATCGAACTGCCGAACCAGACGCGCGAAACCGTGTTCCTGCGCGAACTGATTGGCAGCCGCGATTTCGAAAACAGCAAGGCCAAGCTCGCAATGGCGCTCGGCAAGACAATCGGTGGCGAACCCGTCATCGCCGATCTCGCCAAGATGCCGCATCTTCTCGTCGCCGGCACCACCGGCTCGGGCAAGTCGGTCGCCATCAACACCATGATCCTGTCACTGCTTTACCGCATGTCGCCGGAACAGTGCCGCCTGATCATGATCGACCCTAAGATGCTCGAACTGTCGATCTATGACGGCATTCCCCATCTGCTCTCTCCTGTCGTCACCGATCCGAAAAAGGCCGTCGTGGCCCTGAAATGGACGGTGCGCGAGATGGAGGAACGCTACAAGAAGATGTCGAAGATCGGCGTGCGCAATATCGACGGCTTCAACAGCCGCGTGCAGCAGGCGCTCGACAAGGGCGAAATCCTCACCCGCACGGTACAGACCGGCTTCGACCGCCAGACCGGCGAAGCGATGTACGAAACGGAAGAATTCGATCTGAAGCCCCTGCCCTATATCGTCGTCATCATCGACGAAATGGCCGACCTGATGATGGTGGCCGGCAAAGACATCGAAGGCGCGGTGCAGCGCCTGGCGCAGATGGCCCGCGCCGCGGGCATCCATGTCATCATGGCCACCCAGCGTCCGTCCGTCGATGTTATCACCGGCACCATCAAGGCCAACTTCCCCACCCGTATCTCCTTCCAGGTGACATCGAAGATCGACAGCCGCACCATTCTTGGAGAGCAGGGCGCCGAGCAGCTGCTCGGCATGGGCGACATGCTCTATATGGCGGGCGGCGGACGTATTCAGCGCGTACACGGCCCCTTCGTCTCCGACAACGAGGTGGAGGAAATCGTCGCCTATCTGAAGACACAAGGCTCGCCGGAATATCTGGAGGCGATCACCGAGGAAGACGACGAGGATGGCGCAGGCGGCGGCCCGGCCGGCACCGGTAACTTCTCCGATTCCGAAGACCCCTATGACCAGGCCGTGGCTGTCGTGCTGAGGGACGGCAAGGCTTCCACCTCCTACGTACAGCGGCGTCTCGGGATCGGATATAACCGCGCCGCCTCGCTGATCGAGCGCATGGAGCAGGAGGGCATCATCGGCCCCGCCAATCATGCCGGAAAACGCGAAATCCTCGTGCCAACGGAAGCAGACATCATCGAGCGGTAATGGCATGTCGCCCGAAAGTGCTTGGCGGTTTCGGGATAACGACATGCATAAAGCAAAGGCCCGACGCGTCGGGCAACCAAGCGGGGCCAAGAAGCGTTATTACACGCTTCCAACGTCATGAAGCCGCCGCCTTTTATGCGGACAATCGCTGCGATGAAGGAGAACAGAATGAACGACCTCACCACCGGCGAAACGGCCACTGCAAGCGCACCTGAAAACGGGATGACGCGGCGTGGCGTGCTGACGGCATTTTCCATGGCCGCGGTCATGGCGGGCCTGTCGCCGCTTGACGCTTTTGCCCAGGCAGCCGGCAATGGCGCAACCGCGCAGAAAATCGCCAATCACTTCTCGTCGGTCAAAACCATGATGGGCGAATTTGTGCAGTTTGGCCCGCGCGGCGAACAGACCGGCGGCAAATTTTACATCGAACGGCCGGGCAAGCTTCGCTTCAATTATGAAGACCCCTCGCCCATGCGGGTCATCGCCGATGGCAAGAATGTCGTTATCGGCAACATGAAGCTGAAGACCTGGGATCTTTATCCGCTGTCCAAGACCCCTCTCAGCCTGCTTCTGTCCGACAAGATCGATCTCGGTAACCAGAAGGTCCGGAACGTGAAGGAAGAATCGGACCTGACCACCATCGTTTTGGGCGACAAGAGCATCTTCGGCGATTCCACCATCACCCTGATGTTCGACCCGAAAACCTTCGATCTACGGCAATGGACGACGACCGACGCGCAGAACAAGGACACCACCGTCATGATCTTCAACGTGCAGACGGGCGTGAACCTCGATGAGCGCGTCTTCAGCATCAACTATGAGGAAGTGCGCAAGCGCGGCTGAGCACCCTCTCTTTTTGAAAAACGGTTCGAAGGCGGCCTTGCGGTCGCCTTTTTCATTTTGCCGCTAAAATACATTCCCGTTTTCATCGCGATGTTATAAGCCTGCGCCCCGGAAACATGTCTCGAAACAACGGAGTTCGGGGCAGCAAACGCGGAGCACATGCATGTCGTTTTCGATAACCACCTGGAACATCAACTCTGTCAGGCTGAGAATGCCGATCGTTGAGCAGTTTCTGGTGCGTTACAAACCCGACATTCTATGTCTGCAGGAAACGAAATGCCCGAATGGCGAGTTTCCGATGAAACCGCTGAAGGCACTGGGTTACGAGCACGTCATCATCCACGGCCAGAAGGGCTATCATGGTGTGGCGATCGCCTCGAAAATTCCGCTGACCGAAGATCACCGACAGGACTATTGCGGTATTGGCGATGCACGTCACATCTCCGCGATTTTTCAGGTCGGATCTCGCCGCGTGCGGCTGCATAATTTCTACGTTCCAGCCGGTGGCGACGAGCCGGATCGGTCGATCAATCCGAAATTCGGCCACAAACTCGATTTCATTGAGGAAATGAAGGCGCTGCGCGCCGATGGCGTACCCGGCACTTCGTCCATCCTTGTCGGCGATCTCAACATCGCGCCATTTGAAAACGACGTTTGGTCACACAAACAACTTCTTAAGATCGTCAGCCACACGCCTGTCGAAACCGAAGGCATGCTTGATATCATGAAGCAGGGCAACTGGCTTGATCTGATGCGCCTGAACGTGCCGGAGACGGAAAAGATCTATACGTGGTGGAGCTACCGCGCCAAGGATTGGGAGGCGGCCAATCGTGGCCGGCGTCTCGATCATATCTGGTCGTCGCAGGATCTCGGCGCTTCGCTGGAAAAAATCGACATATTGCAGGAGGCCCGCGGCTGGAACCGGCCATCGGACCACGTTCCGGTTACAGCCCATTTCCGGTTCTGAAGCAGCGTTTTCCAGGCAGCCTCAAACGAAGCGGTTCTGTAAACGGGCCGCACCCGCCGCGAGCGCGGCGATATTGTCACGGATGCGTGCCGACACGATATCGGCAACTTCCGGAAACTCCTCCACCAGCCGGTGAAAGAGGATGCGCGTTATCCGGATGACTTCGGAATCCTCCGCCGCAACGGCGGTGAATTTCCTTTCGCAGAGGGTGAAAAGGGCAAGTTCCGAAAGCAGCGCTCCCTTTCCGGGTGTCGCCTGCAGTTCGGGTTTTCCATCCCGCCCCGCCGTAAAGAGCTCGAAATGGCCTGATGTCACCGCGAAGGCGCATTCCGCCGGCGAATGCTCCCGGAACAATGTCTGGCCCGCCGATACCCGACGGCGTTCCGCACCGAAGGCGATGAGCCGCAACTGGTCGTCGCTGAACCCCGCAAACAACGGCACTTGCCCCAGCAGCATGATATCATCCGTCAAGGCCATGTCGTTCGTTACTCCGGAAAACCGCCTGCATCACTATAGCGGTTTTCCAATATCGGCCTTCAAAATACAAGACGTTAGAGCGCCGTGCGATTTTTCAGATGCACCCGGCAGGCTCTTAGCCATCAGATCCCTGTTCAGGGAACGATCTTGTAGCCACCATTCTCGGTGACCAGAATCTCGGCATTGGAAGGATCCCGCTCGATCTTCTGACGCAGACGATACACATGTGTTTCGAGCGTGTGCGTCGTTACACCGGAATTATAACCCCAGACCTCTTCCAGCAGAACGTCGCGGGTAACCACGGCGCTGCCGGCGCGGTAGAGATAACGGATGATCGCCGCTTCCTTTTCCGTCAACCGGATTTTCTTGCCGTCTTCGGTCGTTAGCAGCTTCTGGCTGGGCTTGAACTGATAGGGGCCAACGGTGAAAACCGCATCCTCACTCTGTTCATATTGACGCAGCTGCGCCCGGATGCGCGCCAGAAGCACCGCGAAGCGGAACGGCTTCGTCACATAATCATTGGCGCCCGCTTCAAGCCCGAGGATCGTGTCGGAATCGGTGTCATGGCCGGTCAGCATGATGATCGGCGCTTTGAAGCCGCCCTTGCGCAACAGCTTCACGGCCTCTCGGCCGTCCATGTCCGGAAGGCCGACATCCATGATGAGGAGGTCAACCTGGGCGGTCTTGGCGGTCTGCATCGCCTGCGCGGCATTTGCACCGCTCAACAGTGAGAATTCCTCATAGGGAGACAATTGCTCGGTCAGCGTCTCCCGAAGATCGTCGTCATCGTCCACCAGAAGGATAGTGCGAGCCGTCATTCGGATTCTCAGCCTTTCTTACTTTAGCGCCTCGGCTCAAAAAATCGGACTCGATTTTAGGGAAGCACGATGCCTAGTTTAAAAGAGTTAGAGCGTTCGCCGTGCATCGATAATAATGCGCGGCGCTCTAATTATCAGCCAATTCAGCGGTTTGCCGGTAAAAGGTCAACCCATTGCCATGATATAACGAAGTGCTATGACTTCACGTTAAATAACCTGCAAAGCAAAATCTCGTGAAAAACATGAGCAAACCCTCACCAAGACAACGTAAACGCGCATCAACGCTCATGGTTCGGCCGGCTCCGTCAAAAAACAGCCGTGCCATCGTCCAGCTAGGGCACCTTACCTTTCCCGCCGCAATCGGACGCAATGGCCGCACCGCGATAAAACGCGAGGGAGACGGCAAATCACCCATTTCCCTTACCCGCCTGCTGTACGGATTTTATCGCGGCGACCGCAATACCGGCATCACCACAACATTGCCGATGCAGCGGACGCGCGGGTCCATGCTGTGGTGCGACGACCCCCGTAACGCCAATTACAACAGGCTGGTCAAAGCGCCGTTTTCGCCAAGCCATGAGGAAATGATGCGCAAGGATGGTCTCTACGACGTTTGCCTGGTGCTTGACTGGAACATCACCTCGAGAAGTCGCAACCGCGGCTCGGCGATCTTCATGCATTTGATCCGCCCGGGATATGAGCCGACCGCTGGCTGCGTCGCCCTGCACCCCACAGATATGCGGCGCATTCTGCCGCATATGCGCAAGGGTACGAAAATTCGCATCCTGTGAGACGCATCCTGCAATCAGGCAACAAAAAACCCGCCATTCTGGCGGGTTTTTTTAGAAAGGAGAAAGCCTGATATTAAGCGGCTTCGTCCTGAGAATCGTCCTCTTCAACAGCCTTGCCACGCTTGGGGCCTTTGGCAAGGTTGACTTCCACCAGGCGAACAGCCTCGGTTTCGGACATCTTGTTGACGGCGGCAATTTCGCGCGCCATGCGATCGAGAGCAGCTTCATAAAGCTGACGCTCGGAATAGGACTGCTCCGGCTGATTTTCGGCACGGTAAAGATCGCGTACCACTTCCGCGATCGCGATAAGATCGCCGGAATTGATTTTCGCATCATATTCCTGGGCGCGGCGCGACCACATGGTACGCTTCACACGTGCCTTGCCCTGCACCACTTTCAGCGCCCGCTCGACAAAATCGCCTTCGGAAAGCTTGCGCATGCCGATGCTGACAGCCTTGGCGACGGGAACTTTAAGACGCATCTTGTCTTTTTCGAAATCGATGACAAAAAGCTCAAGCTTCATGCCGGCGACTTCTTGTTCCTCGATTGCAGAAATGGTACCGACACCATGAGCGGGATACACAATCGCTTCACCGGTCTTGAAACCGTGATGTGCTGGAGATTTCTTCTGCTGGGTCGTCATTCGTTCTAAAAACTCCCTGTTACATACCCGGCAATGCCGGGGTTGGGTCGGTCAGGCCCTGATGAGACGGGGGAACCGTCAGGTGACTCCGCACTGGTCCAGCCGTGCACGCAAAAAAACACCTTCCCGTCTTGCGGGGTTCGATAACGTAAACGCTCGATATGTCACGGAAACCGCGTGCAAAAGAGGTGTTGCTTTCGTGGTGTTTTTGGGCACACAAATGCCACGCTGTGGATCAGTGTCGTTGGTGTACCACAAAAATAGGCGCAAATCAATAATTTGCTTCGACCGTGGCCGCAACATCACATGGCGGCTCAATAACCGCCTAAAAATTAGCCGCTAAAATACTGTCAAATGCTTCGCGACAGACCCTCATGGCAAAAGAAGCAAAAAAATTTCACTTACCGACCAAAGAAATACGAAAGCCTCTTAAACTCTTCGTAATTCCACGCCAATATCCGATTCGACTGAAAAGGCAAAATCCGTAAATTGACGGTGCTTTTTTATATTAAAGTGTGATTTTTGGAGGAATCCACGTCAAATGGGCTACAGAAATAATCCAAAACGCGAAAAACAGATCGAAAAAGCGCGCCAGCAGGCAATTGCCGAAAATGTCCAATTTCTTGATCCAGGTATTCTTTATGGAAGGGCAAGTGCCGACGATATAGAATATTATTCCGCCGAGATGCTGGCGGCGAGCGCGGCTCACAGTTTCCAGGCGCTGTCGCATTGGTCCGGAGAGACGCCCCACATCAGCATCACTCAGGTAGAAGGTGTTTCGCCGCGTGAGATTCCGGTCACGGTCCTGACCATTATCGGCCGCAACATGCCTTTCCTTTATGATTCCGTCATGGGCGAGGTCACCAGCACCTATCGCGGCCTTTACCTTGCTGTGCATCCCATCCTCGTGCGCGATGACGACGCGCAGGCAGGTTACCGCCTTGCGGAACCCGAGGATGATCCCGCTGACAATATCAGCCTCATCCAGTTGCATATTGCGCCACTGACACAGCAGGCCGCCGCAACGCTGGAAGAACGGCTGCGCTTTGTCCTCACACAGGTGCAATCCGCCTATCGTGACTGGCGGCCCATGCTCGCGAAGCTTGACGAGGCGCTGGACGAATTGTCGAAGCGCGGCTCCTCGCGGCGCAAGACCGAGCGTACGGAAGCAGTTGAATTCCTCAACTGGCTTCGCAACGACAATTTCACCTTCCTCGGCATGCGGGATTACACCTATTCCGGCAAGGGGAAGAACGCCAAGATCGAACGCGGTGATGGCGTCGGCCTGGGCAGCCTGAGCGATCCGGATGTGCGCGTGCTGCGCCTCGGCAAGAATGCCGTGACGACGACGCCTGAAATCCTTGCCTTCCTTGATGGTCCGGATTTCCTCATCGTCACCAAGGCCAATGTGAAGTCCATCGTGCACCGCCGTGCCTATATGGATTACATCGGCATCAAGCGCTTTGACGAGGACGGCAACGTCATCGGCGAATTGCGCATCGTCGGCCTTTTCACCGCCACCGCCTATACACGTTCGGTCAAGCAGATCCCGTTGCTGCGCGCCAAGGTCGCGGATGTCGAGCGGCATTTCGGCTTCGATCCGAACAGCCACTCCGGCCGCATCCTGCAGAACACGCTGGAAGCCTATCCCCGTGACGATCTCTTCCAGATCGAGACGGACCTTCTGATCCGCTTCATCGAGCAGATCATGGAACTGAGCGACCGACCGCGTGTACGCGTCCTCGCCCGTATCGACCGGTTCGACCGGTTCGTTTCGGCGATCATCTTCGTGCCGCGTGAAGAGTACAATTCTTATGTCCGCGAGAAGATCGGCGATTATCTGAGCAAGGTCTATGACGGGCATATTTCCGCCTATTATCCCGCCTTCCCGGAAGGCGCCGTTGCCCGCGTTCATTTCATCGTCGGCCGAACGGAAGGCAAGACGCCGCGCATCGCTCAGGACAGGCTGGAAGACGCCGTCAGCGATATTGCAGCACGCTGGATAGACCACCTCGTCACCCTGTCCGAACCGGGCGCACCGGTGCTGGAAGTCGATCAAGCCTATCAGGAAGCCTTTACGCCTGAAGAAGCGATCGGTGACATGCCGGACATTCTGGCCGCCGCCAATGGTGAGCCGGTCCGCATTGAATTCTACCAGCAGGAAGGCCAGTCGGCCGACACGCTGTCCCTGAAGATTTTCCACCGCGACGGCCACCTGCCGCTTTCGCGCCGCGTACCGCTGCTCGAAAATCTGGGCTTCAACGTCATCAGCGAACGTACCTTCGATATCGGTGTCGTTTCAGATGACGGAAAGCGCGACATCGTGCTGCACGACATGGAGCTATCCGTCGCGGCGGGCACGACACTCGACCTGCCGCATTACGGACCGAAACTGGAGGAGGCCTTCCTTGCCGCCTTCTCAGCCAAGGTTGATAATGACAACTTCAATCGGCTGATCCTCGCCTGCGGTCTGTCCGTGCGCGAAGTCTCCGTTTTGCGCGCCTATGCACGCTACCTTCGTCAAACCGGCATTGTTTATTCGCAGGAGCATATTTCCGAAACGCTCTTCAAATATCCGGCCATTTCCCGCAATATTTTCGCGCTGTTCAAGGCTGGCTTCGACCCGTCTGTCGACGAAAAGAAGCGGCTGAAGAAACTCGCGGAAATACACAAGGCGATCGAAGCGGCATTGAGTGGCGTCCCCAATCTCGATGAGGACCGCACGCTGAGGCGTTACGTCAACGCCATCGACGCGACGCTGCGCACCAACTACTTCCAGAAAAATGCCGATGGCACGCCACGTGATCTCCTGGCGTTCAAGTTCGATCCGAAACATCTGGACGGTCTGCCCGATCCGCGTCCCTTCCGCGAAATCTTCGTTTACGGAACCGAGGTCGAAGGCGTGCATCTGCGCTTCGGCAAGGTCGCACGCGGCGGTCTGCGCTGGTCGGATCGCGGCCAGGATTACCGCACAGAAGTGCTCGGTCTCGTCAAGGCGCAGCAGGTGAAGAACGCGGTGATCGTACCGGTTGGCGCCAAGGGCGGCTTCTTCCCGAAGAACCTGCCCGCCGGCGGCTCCCGCGATGAGGTCTTTAATGCCGGCCGCGAGGCCTACAAGACCTATATCCGCACCCTGCTCTCCATCACCGACAATATCGTCGATGACGCCATCATACCGCCAGCCGATACGCTGCGGCTCGACGGTGACGACCCCTATTTCGTCGTTGCCGCCGACAAGGGAACGGCGACATTTTCCGATACGGCGAATGGCCTCGCCCATGATGCCGGCTTCTGGCTGGACGACGCCTTTGCCTCGGGTGGTTCCGCCGGTTATGACCACAAGAAGATGGGCATCACCGCGCGTGGCGCCTGGGAAACGGTAAAGCGCCATTTCCGTGAAATGGATACCGACATCCAGACGACCCCCTTTACAGTGGCGGGTGTGGGCGACATGTCCGGTGACGTTTTCGGCAACGGCATGTTGCTGTCGGAAAAGATCAGGCTGATCGCCGCCTTCGATCACCGCGATATCTTCATCGATCCGGACCCCGATACCGACAAGTCCTTCGCTGAGCGCAAACGGCTTTTCGAACTGCCGCGCTCCAGCTGGCAGGATTATGACCGATCGACCCTCTCCGCCGGCGCGATGATCATTTCGCGCTCCGAAAAATCGGTGACGCTGACGCCGGAAGCCGTGTCTGCCATCGGCATCGACAAGTCAGTCGCCACGCCCTTCGAGATCATGACCGCCATTCTGAAGGCGCCGACCGATCTCCTCTGGTTCGGCGGCATCGGCACCTATATCAAGGCGGCGGTGGAAACCAATGCCGAGGTGGGTGACAGGGCGAACGACCCCATCCGCGTCAACGCCACCGAACTGCGCGCCAAGGTCATCGGCGAAGGCGCCAATCTGGGCATCACCCAGAAGGGCCGCATCGCCTATGCGCTTTCTGGCGGGCGTTGCAATTCCGACGCCATCGACAACTCGGCCGGCGTGAACTCCTCCGACGTCGAGGTCAACATCAAGATCGCGCTCGCCTCCGCCGTCAATAGCGGTCGCCTGACGATGCCGAAGCGCAATCAGCTTCTTGCCTCCATGACGCCGGAAGTGGCGCAGCTGGTACTGCGCAACAACTACCTGCAATCGCTGGCGATCTCGCTGACGGAACGGCTGGGGCTCGCAAACCGCGAAGAGCTTGGCCGCCTGATGGGCGCGCTGGAGGCAACCGGACAGCTGAACCGCAAGGTCGAAACCCTGCCCAGCAATGCCGAATTCAGCGAAAGATATGCCTCTGGCAAGCCGCTGACCCGACCGGAAATCGGTGTGCTTCTGTCCTATGCCAAGCTGACGCTGTTCGACGCACTGGTGGCAAGCCCGCTGCCGGATGAGCCTTATCTCCAGCATCTTCTGGTCGATTATTTCCCGGCCAAGATGCAGAAGAACTATGCGGACGATATCAAGGCGCATCGTCTGCACCGTGAAATCGTTGCAACCGCACTCGCCAACGCCGTGGTCAACCGCGGTGGCCCGGGCTTCGTGCAGAAACTTGGCGATGCAAGCGGTCTTCTGGCAGCTGACGTCGTCAAGGCGGCCGTCATCGTCGAGGATGGTTTCGGCCTCAAACGTCTGTGGAGTGAGGTCGACGCGCTTGATGGCAAGATCGGGGGGCAAGTCCAGAACGGGCTCTATGCCACCATCGCCCGCATCTTCTCCGATGCAAGCAGGCTTTACCTGCAGACCCGAAGCGTAGGTGCCGCAACAGACGACATGGCGACCGAGATCGAGCGGCTGAAAACCGCCATCAAGACGCTGTCGCCGGCAGCGGCAAAATATCGCCGCGAGCTGGGCGTAACGGAAATCGACGGCATTCCTTCCGCACTTCTGGAAGAGCTGGATACGCTTTCCCTGCTGGTCTATGTACCGGAGATCATGCGTATCGCCGAAAGTGCGGGCACGACACTTGCCCGTGCCGCCGAAAGCTATGCCACCGTTTCCTCGACCTTCCGTGTGGCACGCCTGCTGGACGCCAGCCAGCGCATCGCACCGGCCGATCATTACGAGAGCCTGGCTCTTCTGCGCAGTCAGGACCAGATTTCCTCCTCCAGACGCCGGATCGTCATCTCTGCATTGACGGAATATGCAAAGGAGAAAGATCCGGTTCAGGCCTGGTATGCCGCCGACCGCGTGCGGGTGAACCGCATCGTCTCCGAGCTGGGTGCGCTCAGCGAAAGCGGCGATACCAACCTTGCCCGCCTGACCGTGGCGGCGGGGCTGCTTGGCGATATCGTTCAGGCGCGCTGATCGGCAGTCTTAAAAACGCCATCCGGGTTATCGACCCGGATGGCGACAAACGAAGCGGATGACCGGCATCCCGCACTCTATCCTCCCGATTATCCGATAGGACGATGAATGACTGTCCCCTCCCAAAACGCGGAAACAGTGGTTGCCAAACGCGGCATCTGGGGCTGGGTCATGTTCGACTGGGCGGCACAGCCTTTTTTCACCGTCGTCACCACTTTCGTTTTCGGGCCTTATTTCGTCGCCCGTCTCACCGATGATCCGATTTCGGCGCAGGCGACATGGAGCAATATGGCGACGGTCTCTTCGATCATCATCGCCCTCTTCTCCCCCATCCTTGGCTCCATCGCCGACCAGTCCGGCGCACGCAAGCCGTGGATCGCCTTTTTTGCCGTCATCAAGATCGCCAGCCTGTTTTTCCTCTGGTTTGCAGCGCCGGGCTCACCGCTTGTCCTGCCGATCATCTGTATGATCCTTGCCTCCATCGCGGCGGAATTTTCGATTGTCTTCAACGACTCCATGATGCCGCGACTGACCAACCCGCAAAATGTCGGGCGCATTTCCAATCTCGCCTGGGGGCTGGGTTATCTCGGCGGCATGGTGATGCTGATTGCCGTGGTGACGCTTCTGGCCGCCAATCCACAAACCGGGGTGACCATCGCCGGTATCAAGCCGCTTTTCGGCCTCGATCCCGCAACCGGTGAGGACGCCAGAATAACCGGCCCCCTCGCCGCCCTCTGGTACCTCATCTTCATTCTGCCGATGTTTCTGTTGACCCCGGACGCCGACAAGGGCCTGCCCTTCGCAGCAGCGATCCGCTCGGGGCTTGGGGAGCTGAAGATCACGCTCCGCGAGCTTCGTTACCGCCCTGCGCTGTTGCGGTTCCTGATTGCACGGATGCTCTATCAGGATGGCGTCAATGGCGTTCTCATACTGGGCGGGGCCTTCGCCGCCGGCATGTTCGGCTGGGCGACAATGGAAATCGGCCTCTTCGGCATTCTCCTCAACATCGTCGCCATCGCGGGTTGTTTTGTGGCCGGGCGGGTCGATCAGAAACTCGGATCGCGCATCACTATCCTTGTCAGTCTGGTGTTGCTACTGCTCGCCACGCTCGGCATCGTCTCCACGGAAAAGGGCTCGACCCTGTTTGGCTGGATACAATTATCGACAGCGGATAATGGCGGCATCTTCGCGACAGGCGCGGAAAAAGCCTATCTGCTGTATGGCGTGTTGATCGGCCTCGCCTTCGGCCCCGTTCAGGCCTCGTCGCGCTCTTATCTCGCCCGCAATATCACCGTGGCAGAAGCGGGCCGTTACTTCGGCATTTACGCGCTTTCCGGGCGCGCCACGAGTTTCATGGCAACGCTGTCGTTTTCCATAGCAACCACTATAAGCGGCTCCGCCCATATAGGCATGGCCACACTCATCTTATTTCTGGGGGCAGGTTTCCTGCTCCTGTTGCGCGTGCCGGAAAGAACGGCAGGCTGAAAGCCAGAAGCAGCAGCCGATGCGGTGGTCAAGTCCAGCATCGGCCAGAATGACGCAGAATCAGAGCTGATCCAGTTTTTGCTGCAATGCGCGCAGCTGCGCCTTCAGCTCATCGATTTCGGACGCATTCGGCTTGCGGGTTTCCTTCGGCGCCTGCGGCATTGCGAAAGGCGTAAAACCCTGCATCGCCTGTCGGAACAGTTCCGTGTTGCGGCGGATCTGCTCTTCCATCATTTGCAGCGGTGCCTGAAAATTGCGGGCAAGCGAACCGTCGCCAAACGCCTTGGACATATGTTCCTGCATCTGACTCTGCTGATCCGAGAATGTCTTCATCGAATGTTCGAGAAATGTCGGCACGACCATCTGCATCTGGTCGCCGTAATAGGAGATCAACTGCCGCAGAAACGCCGTCGGCAGCAACGTATTACCGGTTTTGGCTTCCTGTTCGACGATGATCTGCGTCAGAACCGCATGGGTGATGTCTTCGGACGACTTGGCGTCCTGAACCTTGAAGTCCTCGCCGCGCTTGACCATCTGCGCCAGATCGTCGAGCGTCACATAAGTGCTGGTGCCGGTATTATAGAGCCGCCGGTTGGCGTATTTTTTAATGATTGTTTCGCCGTCGTGTTTCGCCATGCCCGCCTCCTCGCGATGATGGTATTTTCTTGTTTTTTGGTGTTCTTGCTCTTCCCGTCGCAAAGTGTATGCGCAAAACAAGCCCTCTGACAAATGTTTTGTGCATCGCAACAGTTTGTTTTTTGCGCAGCAATTTTCCGCAAGATTCCCGAGTGATTTAGCAACATCTTTTAAAGCAACTTTCGGCATTTGACTTGTATTGAAAGCTTTGCCAGTCTCCGCCCGCATGTGAGGAGAATAGAGATGACCCTGCCTTCAATCGTGATTGCCAGCGCCGCGCGCACCGCCGTCGGTTCCTTCAATGGCCACTTCGCCAACACGCCTGCCCACGAGCTGGGGGCAACCGTCATCAATGCCGTGCTGGAACGCGCGGGTGTTGCGGCAAATGAAATCGATGAAGTCATTCTCGGTCAGGTGCTGACGGCGGGCGAAGGGCAGAACCCCGCGCGGCAGGCGGCCATGAAAGCCGGCATACCGCAGGAAGCGACCGCCTTCGGCATCAATCAGCTCTGCGGATCCGGCCTGCGCGCCGTGGCGCTGGGCATGCAGCAGATCGTGACCGGCGATGCAGCCATCGTCATTGCAGGCGGGCAGGAATCCATGTCCATGGCGCCTCACTGCGCTCATTTACGCGGCGGTGTGAAGATGGGCGATTTCAAGATGATCGACACCATGCTGAAAGATGGCCTCACCGACGCCTTTTACGGCTACCACATGGGCATCACTGCTGAAAACATTGCCCGCCAATGGCAACTTTCCCGCGACGAGCAGGACCAATTCGCCGTCGCATCGCAAAACAAGGCCGAAGCCGCGCAAAGCGCCGGCCGTTTTGCAGACGAGATCGTGGCTTTCACGGTGAAGGGCCGTAAGGCCGATATCGTCATTGATACAGATGAGCATATCCGCGCCGGGGCTTCGCTGGAAACCATGGCCAAGCTGCGCCCCGCCTTCGACAAGGAAGGGACGGTCACGGCCGGCAACGCCTCCGGTCTGAACGATGGCGCCGCCGCCACGCTTTTGATGTCGGAACAGGAAGCAGGAAAGCGTGGCATTAGGCCGCTCGCCCGTATCGCCTCCTGGGCGACGGCAGGCGTCGATCCGCAGATCATGGGCACCGGCCCCATCCCCGCCTCCCGCAAGGCGCTGGCCAAGGCCGGCTGGTCGATCAGCGATATTGGCCTTGTGGAAGCCAACGAAGCCTTTGCAGCCCAATCCTGCGCGGTCGTGCGCGAACTGGGCCTCGATCCCGATATCGTCAACGTCAATGGCGGGGCGATTGCCATCGGCCATCCGATCGGCGCTTCCGGTGCACGCGTCCTGAATACGCTGATTTTCGAAATGCGCCGCCGTAACGTGTCGAAGGGTCTCGCAACGCTCTGCATCGGCGGCGGCATGGGTGTCGCCATGTGCATCGAAGCGCTCTGAAAACCGCCGCACGACTTGCCAAAAAGCAATTCCGGTTCAGTGCACAATAGGGTAGAAGCAGCCTCCCATTGGCCGCATTTCTATGGCCGTTGAGCACGACGAACGAGTTCTGCAATAGTTGGGAGCGCTCGCATATTGAGACGCTTCGTTGACAGGTCATGGAGGCCGATATGAGCCGGGTTGCTTTGATTTCCGGCGGGACGAGCGGCATAGGTGCTGCAATCGCCCGCACCCTGCAGGCGGCCGGCTATCGCGTGGCCGTCAACTATGCCTTCACGACCGACAGGGCGGAAGCATTCCAGAAAGAAACCGGCATCCCTGCTTTTCAGTGGGACGTTCGAGATTACGACGCCTGCGTCGACGGCATTGCAAAGGTGGAAGAGACCTTCGGTCCCGTCGAGGTTCTTGTCAACAACGCCGGCATCACCCGCGATGCGATGTTTCACAAGATGTCGCCGCAGCAATGGCGCGAGGTGATCGACACCAATCTCACCGGCGTCTTCAACATGACGCATCCGGTCTGGCCGGGCATGCGAGATCGCGGCTTTGGCCGCATCGTCAACATTTCCTCCATCAATGGCCAGAAGGGCCAGGCGGGGCAAGCCAACTATTCCGCCTCCAAAGCAGGCGATATCGGCTTCACCAAGGCGCTCGCCCAGGAAGGCGCCAGCCGCAACATCACCGTCAACGCCATCTGCCCCGGCTATATCGGCACCGAGATGGTGAGAGCGATACCGGAAAAAGTACTTGCCGAACGGATCGTCCCGCAGATTCCGGTCGGGCGGCTGGGCGAACCGGAAGAAATTGCCCGTTGCGTCCTGTTTCTCGTTTCCGACGAGGCGGGCTTCATCACCGGTTCCACCATGACGGCCAATGGCGGGCAATATTTCGCCTGAGATCGGCTGCTCTTCACTTAGGCGACAGCTAAATCAGTAAACTTTTCGTGATGATTACTCCGGTAATATTGCCAAGCACAAAAACTTGAGCACGAAACACTGGAAAGTATCACACGCTAAACCAATGAAAATACGATAGTTTTTGTATAGTTTAGAATGAGTCTAGAAATTCCACGCCGATTCAAAAAAGAGGTTTTTCTTGACATTTGGTGTCCTGTTTTGGTTTAAGAACGAAAACAACGTGTTGCGTCATACAGGCAGTCCATCATGCTGGTTTGCAGCTGCAATTACATCACTGATCACGATATCCGGGACGTTATCAACGAACTCCTCGACGAGGACTGTTGGCAGCTGATCGTTCCGGCGAAAGTGTATCACGCCATGGAAAAACGTGGTCGCTGCTGCGGCTGTTTCCCGACCGTTGTCGACCTGATCATCAAGACCACCGAAGAATATCACGCCCGTCGCCACTCGACTGAGGCCGATGTTTTTGATTTTATGTCCCGCCTGAAGCGATTCCATGAAGAGAACAGGAGAGCGGACATTGAAAGGCGACAAAAAAGTCATCGAGCGGCTTAACGAGGCCCTTTTTCTCGAACTCGGTGCGGTGAACCAATATTGGCTTCATTACCGGCTGCTGAACGACTGGGGCTACACCAAGCTCGCAAAGAAGGAGCGCGCTGAATCCATCGAAGAGATGCAGCACGCCGACAAGATCATCGATCGTATCATCTTCCTCGAAGGCCATCCCAACCTTCAGACACTGGCTCCGCTGCGCATCGGCCAGAACGTCAAGGAAGTACTGGAAGCAGACCTGGCGGGCGAATACGACGCACGGACCTCTTACAAGAAGTCGCGTGACATCTGTTCCGAGGCCGGAGACTACGTCTCCATGAAGCTGTTTGAAGCCCTGCTGATCGACGAAGAAGGCCATATCGACTTCCTCGAAACCCAGCTCGATCTGCTCGGCAAGATCGGCGTGGAAAAATATGGTCAGCTCAACGCCGATTCCGCCAACGAAGCAGAATAAGCTTTCGACATTGGACAAGGAAAAGGCGGCCATTGGCCGCCTTTTTATTTATTTGCCGGAGAGGTGCCGGAACTCTGCCACCACCTGCTCGTAGACCCCGCGCTTGAACGGCACGATCAATTCCGGAAGGCTTTCCATCGGCTTCCAGCCCCAGGCATCAAATTCTGCCGTATGGCCCGTCGGCGGCGGGTCAATCTGGATTTCACTTTCGTCGCCTTCGAAACGGAAAGCGAACCAGCGCTGCGCCTGCCCACGATATTTGCCCCTTAAACCGATGCCGATCAGTTCGGGCGGCAGATCGTAGTTGATCCAGTCACTCGCTTCCGCAAGCAGAGTCACCGTCTTCATTCCGGTTTCTTCGTAAAGTTCACGAATGGCGGCCGTCAAGGGCCGCTCACCATCGTCGATGCCGCCCTGCGGCATCTGCCACAATTGCGGTGAGCCGTCATATTCGGAATTGCCTTCACTGATGCGCCGGCCGGCCCAGACAAGGCCTTCGGCGTTGAGAACCATTATTCCCGCGCAGGGGCGGTAAGGCAAATCTTCTGCTTTGATTGTCATAGGAAACCCGCATTGCTGAGCGCCGCAAAAGCGCATGAAATGGCCGCGCAGAAGGTTTACTGCCCCGCCTGCTGCGAAACAAGCGCAGAAACGCCAACGATCTCGATACCGCGCCCGCCCGCTTCCCGCGACCATTTGGAGATGGCGGCGATGCTTTCGTCGAAAGCCGAAGCCACACCGATCGCCTGGCCGTTGCGGCGTGCAATTCGCTCCAGCTCATCCAGCTTACGCAGGATGGCGCTTTCAGTCACTTCGCCATCAAGCAGAACATCGGCAAAACCCTGCGGCGCGGAGATCGCCTTGGCAATCCCGCCGCTCAACGACTGTGCCGATGAAGCATCATCCAGAAACAGCAGCCCGCGCTTGCCGATATCGCGCATCACCGGCTCCAGCGCCGCCTGTTCAGCAAGGAAACGCCCACCAAGATAGTTCATGATGCCGGTGTAATTGGTGATTTTTGCCATGGAGCGATGCAGCCGGTCGATGTTGACCTTCGCAGGATCGCCGGCCAGCAGCGTGTCCGGTCCGGGATTGGTGCCAGGATAACCGAAAGGCTCCAGCGGTATCTGCAGAAGGATTTCATGGCCCTCTCGGCGCCCTTCCTGCATCCAGCGCTGCAGGCTGTTGCCGCTTGCGGCAAAACCAAGCGTCACCTCCGGTGGCAGATCGCGAATGGCCTTTTGCGAACCCGTCTGGCTAAGGCCAAGACCGCCGACGACGATTGCCACCCGAGTGCCACGGGCACCCGACCAGGGCCTTGCATATTGCTCCATCGGCCGCAGGCCATCGGCGCCAACGACCGGCAGCCGTCCGAATGCGGACTCTTCCAGCAACTCCTCATTGGGACGAGTGGCCATGCGCGGGTCCTGACCATAGGTCTGGCCACTCATCAACACCGGCCCATTGCCATCGCGGGGTCTCGGAGAATAGACCGATACGACATTGCCGTCCGGCATGGTTTCCCGGTTGATATTGGCGCCAGACCGGCCGCCTTCCGGTTTCAGGCCGGCCGTCTCAGCAGAACCGGCCCCATCGGCAACCGCCGTTTCAGGCGTGCTGTGGGGCGGCTGCGGTTGAACATCCGGCCCGGGGGCCGTCTTCTGCAGATTGCCTGGCGAAAGCGCCGTATAGACGGAGAGCCCGCCGATAGAGAAAACCGCAAGCACGGACAAAACCATAATGACGGAAAAGCGCCGGTTGATACCGACGCTTTTTTTCTGACGACCCAGAAGCGGTTTTCGCAGGTCCGAAGGCAATGAACGGTCCGTCCAAACGGTCGAAGCATGTCACACAAAACTACGCGGTGGTTTGCGATAACGACATGCGGAAAAACAGGGACTTAAAGCAAAAGCAGCCAATCTGGAAATCGCGACCCGCTTTAAGCAATCGAAAAAATGCGCCGGCTGGCCGGCGCATCTATCTTACTGCTTGTTGACCACAGCCTTGTCCGGGTTCGGCGGGAAAGACGGATCAGTTTTGCCACCGCGCAGCAGATCCAGCGCATAGTTAAGCTGGATATCGTCCTTGGCTTCCGGCGGAACATAGGCGGAGGAACCCGAACCTTCGTCGGTTTCACTCTGGCCCTTGATGTGGCCGGAAAGACCGGATTCACCTTCGGTGGTCACCTTGCCTTGCAGTTCCGGCGGCAATGGCTGCTCCACCTTGATGTCAGGCTCGATGCCCGTACCCTGGATGGATTTGCCCGACGGCGTGTAATAAAGCGCCGTGGTCAGGCGCAGCGCACCCGCCTCGCCGAGCGGAATGATCGTCTGAACCGACCCCTTGCCGAAGGAGCGCGTGCCGACCACGGTCGCACGGCGCAGATCCTGCAACGCGCCGGCAACGATTTCAGAAGCCGAAGCCGAGCCGCCATTGACGAGCACGATCACCGGCTTGCCATCGGTCAGATCGCCGGCCGTCGCGTTGAAGCGGCGGGTCTCATCCGGGTTACGGCCGCGGGTCGAAACGACTTCGCCACGCTCAAGGAAAGCATCGGAGACATTGATCGCCTGATCGAGCAGACCGCCCGGATTAAGGCGCAGGTCTAGCACGTAACCCTTCAGCTTGTCAGCAGGCACATCCGCCTTGATCTTCTTGATCGCCTTTTCGAGATCGTCATAGGTCTTTTCGGTAAAGGAGATGACACGCAGATAACCGACATTGTCGCCCTCGACGCGAGACTTCACCGCACGAACGGCAATCACATCACGTACAACGGTGATTTCAAGCGGCTTGTCCGCGCCCTGGCGGATGACCGTCAGCTTGATCGGCGTCTTGACCGCACCACGCATCTTTTCAACAGCCTGCTCCAGCTTGAGGCCGCGAACCGGTGTACCGTCAATTTCCGAAATGAAGTCGCCAGCAAGAATACCCGCGCGGGAAGCCGGCGTATCATCCATCGGCGAGATGACTTTGACCAGTTCGTTTTCCATGGTCACTTCGATGCCGAGACCGCCGAACTCACCCTTGGTCTGGGTGCGCATGTCGGTGGCATCCTTGGCATTCATGAAGCTGGAATGCGGATCGAGCGAGCTGAGCATGCCATTAATGGCATTTTCCACCAGCTTCTCGTCATCCGGCGGCGTCACATATTGCGCGCGCACGCGCTCGAACACGTCGCCGAATATCGACAACTCCTTGTAGGTCGAAGGCCCGGCCGCCTGTGCCGGCATGCTCGCCGAATAAATCACGCTCATCGCCGTGGCGCCCATAAGCCCACCGATAAGGAGAAGCGAAACCTTACGAATCATTGTGCGCCCTTCCGGTATTTTTTGCGGTCCACCAAGGTTGGGAATCAACCGGCACACCATCTTTCCTGAACTCAATGTAAAGCGTTGGCCTGTCGGTTTCCAGCGCCAATGCTGCTGCACTCGCTACTCTTTTTGCACCCATGGAGGCGATGGGCTCTCCGGAGAACACGAACATTCCCTGCCGTGTCCTCACATTGTCCATGCCCGTCATCACCACATGATATCCATCACCCGTGTTGAGGATGATCATCCGGCCGTAACTGCGAAAATCTCCGGCAAACACCACAAAGCCGTCTGCAGGCGCCGTCACGATGGCCTCGGGTCCGCTCGCAACGACAATTCCCTTGGAAAAATGGCCAGTACCGTCAGCATCACCAAAGCGCCTGAGCACCTCGCCCGCAACCGGAACCTCCAGTTTTCCCTTCAAACTCGCGAAGGGATATGCGGGCGCAATGCGGTTTTTATCAGGCATTCCAGCCGCTGCCGCAGCGCGTTCCTTTTCACGTTCCGCTTCCGAAAGACGGGCCACGCGCTGCTCTTCCGCCCGCGCCTTTTCCATGGCTTCCCGCACCGACGTAATCTCGCCTTCAAGCGAACTGACCAGACCTTCAAGACTGGTCGCTTTGCTCGCCAGTTCCTCGGATCGTTTGCGTTCAGCCTCAAGCTCCGACGCCGTCTGGGTATTCTTACGGTCGTTTTCGGCAATCAACAGGTCGAGGCGTTTTTCCTCTTCCAGACTTGCCGTCATCATACCCGTAAGATCGTCCTTTTCGCGAGCGATTGCCTGCCTGAGATCGGTCAATTCTTTGAGAGCGGAAATCAGCTTGTCGGTTTCACCACGAATGCCCGGAACGACCGCACCAAGAAGAATAGCACTACGCACGGAAGCAAGTGCATCCTCCGGCGAAACGAGAAGGGCAGGTGGCGGATTTCTGCCCATGCGCTGCAATGCGGCCAGAACTTCCGCCAGCACACCCCGCCTTTCACGTAACGACGCTTTGACACCGTCTTCGCGAACGGACAGCTTGGCGAGGCGATCCTCACCGTCGCTGATCTTGGTTTCCAGTGCCTTGCGCCGCGCAGCAGACGCGATCAGCTCTTCCCGGATGCGGGCGCTGTCCTGATTGAGGGAAGCAATGCTTTCCTCAAGATTGCGGGTCTTGTCTTCCGAAAGGCCGATACTGTCGACCAGTTCCTCCAGATCCTGCCGGTTCTGATCACGGCGCTTCTCCAGCGTCTGCAACGCGTCCGGCGATGAATCGCCGTTCTCGGCCGGAGCCGCGCCCGCATCGTCCCGCGAATAGGCTGGACCGGCCCCCATGACGAAAGCAGCAATAACCGCGCCCGCAAGGGCAGCGCGCTGTTTTCGTTGAGACCTCTTGTCCATTTGAACTTTCTTTGATGCCGAAGCAGAAGCGCCGATATTAGGGATTTTGCTGCGATCTTCCAAGAGGCTTGAAAGAGGGCAACGGCAAAGCCATCTGCGCCTTTTCGTGTCGCGGAGCTTCATGTTAAAATTGAGACGATTTTTACACCAAAACCCGCTCAAACCCGATGATACGGGTGACCGGAAAGGATTGTGACGGCGCGGTAAAGCTGTTCGGCGATCAGAATACGAACGATCTGGTGCGGCCAGGTGAGCTTTCCCAGATTGAGAACGGCCGCCGCCCTGTCGTAAAGCGCGGGGTCGAGACCGTCAGCCCCGCCAATGGCAATGATGAGTTCGCGCTTGCCGCTATCGCGCAGGTCGCCAAAAAACGTGGCAAAAGCCGGACTATCCAGCGCCTTGCCGCGCTCGTCGAGAAGCACCAGCACTGAACCGTCGGCCAGATGTTTTTCGAGCATCGCCGCTTCTTCGCGCTTGCGCGTCTCCGCATTCGACGCCCGGCTTTCCGCAACCTCGATCACCCGCGAAAACTCCAGCCCGATTGCCGGGCCGGTCTTCGCGAGACGTTCGATATAACGGGTCGCAAGATCCTTTTCAGGGCCGGTTTTAAGCCGTCCCACCGCAAAAATCGAAATCCGCATCGCAAACCTGTGACTGTCGTGACAAACAGGGTCACGCTCTTAACAGCATAGAATGCGGATTCCTATGCGGCCGGTTCGATTTCCGGCCAGAGACATCGTGCCGAAGGCAAAGATGACCTTCGGCAAACACGATGCACTCGATCAAAGGCTCACCGCATCAATGCAGCGTTTCTTCCGACATTTCCGGCGTCGCCCACATTTTTTCAATGTTGTAGAAGGCGCGGATTTCCGGACGGAACACATGAACGATGACATCGCCGGCGTCGATCAGCACCCAGTCCCCGGTCTCCAGACCTTCGACGCGGGCGTTGCCGAACCCCTCATCCTTCATATCCTTGAGAAGATGCTCGCAAATCGCCGAAACATGCCTGTTCGATCGCCCGGAGACTACGACCATGTAGTCCGCAAGCGCCGATTTTCCGGCAATGTTGAGAGATACGATATCTTCAGCCTTGGAGTCCTCGAGGCTTGCGAGGACGGTTTCGAGGGCATGATCGGCGGCATCGTCGCCACTGTCCTGGCCCTTCGGGATAGCAACAAATGCTTTTCCCTTGCTGTGTACTGTTGTCAGAGGTTTTCCCTTTCCAAGAATGACAAAACAGATACTGCGCGACGCGATTCTCTGCGTCACACAATAAAGGTGGCATCAAAGCATTAACTTTTCAAGATATGGAGCCTTCAACGACCGCCGCATACATCATTTGTGATTATTGCGCAGCGCCGTGGAACTGAGCGTCGAACGCGGACCATGGATGAAGACCCAGGCGGGAGCCCGTTTTTTCCACAAAACCCCCGCATCATCCTCGTCTATCCGCGCCTGGCTGAAAGCCTGCGCCATGGTGGAGGAGAGGTAAGACAGGGTGGAGCCGGGACGGTCGATCACGGCAATCGGAAAGGTTTCGGCAATCGTGCGCCACTTCTGCCAGCGATGAAAGCTTTTCAGATTGTCGGCGCCCATGATCCAGATGAAGCGAACATGCGGATTTTTCGCCTTCACCTTGGCAAGCGTATTGGCCGTATAGCTGATGCCCAGCGATTTTTCGAAAGCCGTCACCTTGATGCGCGGATCGCTCACGAGTTTTTCGCAGGCGGCGATACGGTCTTCAAGGGACGCCAGTTCGGAACGGCTTTTCAGCGGATTGCCCGGCGTGACCATCCACCAGAGCTGGTCGAGACCGAGCCTGCGCAGCGCAATCTCGGCAACAAGCGCGTGGCCGGCATGCGGCGGATTAAAAGAGCCGCCGAACAGCCCGACGACCATGCCGCGCTCCGCATGCGGCATGGTGAGATAACGTCGGTCAAGGCGCTTCTCAGTCGGCAAATATCAGGTCCGTGTCTGGCCGGTGCCATGCACACGGTATTTGAACGAAGTAAGCTGCTCGACGCCAACGGGGCCGCGCGCATGCATCTTGCCGGTGGCGATGCCGATTTCCGCACCCATGCCGAATTCGCCGCCATCGGCAAATTGCGTCGAAGCATTATGCAGCAGAATGGCCGAATCGAGCTCATTGAAGAAGCGTTCGACCACTTGAGGGTCCTCAGCGATCACCGCTTCGGTATGGTTGGAGGAATAGGTGCCGATATGGTCGATCGCACCGGAAATGCCATCCACGACAGTAACCGAAATGATCGCATCGAGATATTCGGTGCGCCAGTCCTCTTCCGTCGCGGCCTTCAGGCCCTCAACCACATGACGAACCGCCTGCGAACCACGCACCTCGCAACCGGCTGCGATCAAGTCATTCACGAGTGGCGCCAGATGTGTGGAAACAGCAGCGGCATCCACCAGCAGGGTTTCGGCCGCGCCGCAAATGCCGGTGCGGCGCATCTTGGCGTTGACGACGATGCGTTTCGCCATATCGAGATCGGCCGATGCATCGACATAGATGTGGCAAATGCCTTCCAGATGCGCAAAGACCGGCACCCGCGCTTCCGACTGCACCCGGGCAACCAGGCTTTTGCCGCCACGCGGCACAATCACGTCAACGGTGCCGTTCAGTCCACCCAAAAGCGCGCCAACGGCGGCGCGGTCCGTCACCGGCACCAGCTGGATGGCATGTTCGGGCAGACCGGCAATCTTCAAACCTTCCACAAGGCAGGCATGGATAGCACGCGATGAATGTTGCGAATCCGATCCGCCGCGCAGGATGACGGCATTACCGGCCTTCAGGCAGAGCGCACCGGCATCCGCCGTCACATTCGGGCGGCTTTCGTAGATAACACCGATGACGCCGAGCGGCGTACGCACGCGCTCGATCTTCAGCCCATTGGGACGATCCCAGGCAGCGATGACCTCGCCAACCGGATCGGCCAGCGCAGCAACGGAGCGGATGCCTTCGGCAATACCGGCAATCCGCACCTCGTTGAGGGTAAGCCTGTCCACGAAGGAAGCGGCAAGCCCGGCAGTGTCCGCAGCCGCCAGATCTTTCTTATTGGCGGCAAGGATCACATCCCTCGACGCCTCGATGGCGGATGCCATGGCAAGAAGCGCACGGTTTTTCTGGTCCGTCCCTGCAATGGACAACGGTCGCGAAGCAGCTTTTGCCTGAGCGCCGATGGTCATCATCAGCGCGTCAATATCATGGCTCTGCTTCACGGCCTGTTCAGGCATGGACCTCATCCTTTTTTGCACTCTTAATTTTGACGGCGGCGCCGGTCATCACAAGGTCGTCGCGATGGATCATCGCCGCCCGCCCGACATAACCGAGAATAGCCTCGATCTCATTGGACTTGTGGCCGATGATAAGACGCGCCTCATCCGCGTCATAACCCGCAAGACCGCGCGCGACCTCCCGGCCTTCGACACCGATAATGGCGATTGCATCGCCGCGGCCGAAATTGCCCTTCACCACCCGTACGCCCGCGGGAAGCAGGCTCTTGCCGGCATAAAGGGCTTTTTCCGCGCCGGCATCCACATGGATTTCGCCGGCCGGCTGCAATTGCCCGGCAATCCAGGTCTTGCGCGCCGTCACCGGCGTGCCAGAAGGAGCAAACCACGAGGAACGAGCGCCGTTTTCGATCGCCTTCAGCGGATTGAGCGTCTTGCCGGAAGCGATGATCATGCCGCAACCGGCAGCGGTTGCGATCTTGCCTGCATCGATCTTGGTGCGCATGCCGCCACGTGAAAGCTCGGATGCCGCACCGCCTGCCATGGCCTCGATTTCAGGCGTAATATCGGCGATCGTCTCCAGGAATTTCGCATCGGGATCGAGATGCGGCGGAGCCGTGTAAAGTCCGTCAATGTCCGACAGCAGCACCAGCAGATCAGCACCCGTCATGGTCGCCACGCGTGCGGCCAGACGGTCATTGTCGCCATAACGGATTTCGGTGGTTGCCACGGTATCGTTTTCATTGATGATCGGGATGGCGCCGATCTTCAGCAACTGATTGATGGTGGCGCGCGCATTGAGATAACGGCGACGCTCTTCGGTATCGGAGAGCGTCAGCAGAATCTGGCCAGCGACGATCTCATGCCGCGACAGGCTTTCCGACCATGCCCGCGCCAACGCGATCTGGCCGACGGCCGCCGCCGCCTGGCTCTCTTCCAGCTTCAACGCACCGGAGGGCAGGTCGAGCACGGTGCGGCCAAGCGCGATGGCGCCCGAAGACACGACCTGAACATCCGCGCCGTTTTTCTTCAGCGCAGCGATATCCTCGCAGATGGCATCCAGCCAGTCTTTCTTGAGGCCGGTTTTACGGTCCACCAGAAGCGCCGACCCGATCTTGATGACGATCCGGTGGTGGCTGCCCAGCGGCTTGCGCGTCAGGCTCATAGGCGGTCGTCCTCTTCCTCGACCTCGCTCTCATGCGGCATCGACCGGTCTGGAAGGGCGGTATCGCCGCCATTGCTTGCCGAAACGATGATATCGCGAAGGGCGCGCAGCGCTTCCGTCATGCCGATATGCGCGGCAGCCGACAGAAGAAGCGGCGGACGACCGCAGGCCTTTTCCAGTTCCTTGGCCTTTTTCTTCAGTTCTTTCTCATCAAGCACGTCGATCTGCGACAGCGCCACGATTTCCGGCTTGTCGGTCAGGCCACCACCATAAGCATCCAGCTCGGCCTTGACAGTCTTATAGGCCTTGCCGACCTTTTCTTCCTGTGCGGAGACGAGGTGCAGAAGCACACGGGTACGCTCCACATGGCCGAGGAACCGGTCACCGATGCCGACGCCCTCATGCGCACCTTCGATCAAGCCCGGAATATCAGCCAGTACGAATTCACGACCATCGATGGTCGCCACGCCGAGGTTCGGATGAAGGGTGGTGAAGGGATAATTGGCGATCTTCGGACGCGCGCGCGTAACCGTCGCAAGAAATGTGGATTTACCCGCATTTGGCAGACCGACCAGACCAGCATCGGCAATCAGCTTAAGCCGCAGCCAGATCGTCTTTTCTTCACCAGCCAGACCCGGATTGGCATGGGTAGGCGCCTGATTGGTGGAGGACTTGAAGTAAGCATTGCCGAAACCGCCATTGCCACCGGCGGCAAGACGAAAACGCTGGCCCTCCTTGGTGAGGTCCATGATCAGCGTTTCATTGTCTTCTTCGAAAATCTGGGTGCCAACAGGGACTTTCAGCACCACGTCCGAACCCTTGGCGCCGGTGCGGGTCTTGCCCATGCCGTGCTGTCCAATCGAGGCCTTGAAATGCTGCTGGAAGCGAAAGTCGATCAGCGTGTTGAGACCATTGACCACTTCGACCCAGACGTCGCCACCGCGTCCGCCGTCACCACCGTCAGGGCCGCCGAACTCGATGAATTTTTCACGCCGGAAGGAAACGGCGCCAGCACCACCATCACCGGACTTGATATAGACTTTTGCTTCATCGAGAAATTTCATCGGACTGCCGTTCTATCGGTTTGCGGACGCAACAATCATGGCGTTGCGTCAAACAAAAATATCGTCGTTTCGAATACAAGCGCTTCGTCACGAGGTCAAAGACTATCGTGCGGGAAGCCCCTGCGTGAGACAAGGCCGGTTTGGGGCAAACCGGTCTTGTTCAAAGCATCGGGCCGAAAAGTGTATAGCGGTTTTCGGAAAACCCGATGCTCCTTAAGTGTCAGCGGTGCGGCCGGATGAAATCCTCAGCCGTGATCATCGTATCGATATGCGCCACCATGGCGGCGCGTGCCGTGGCGTAGATCTGGTGGCAGCCGGTCACCCGGAAGCCGAGTTTTTCCTGGACACGCAGCGAAGCGGGATTATCCGCAAACACGCCGGAATGAAGGATCACCCCCGGCATACGGCGGAAAAACCGCTCGACCACGGCGGCCACCGCCTCGGTCATGTAACCCTTGCCCCAGTAGAAACGGTTGAGCCAGTAGCCGAGATGCCACTCGCCGTGCCGCAACTCCACCGAGACCACACCGATCAGGGTATCGTCGCCACTGGTGATGGCGAAATCCCAGTCGGGCAGCGTGCCGGAGGTACGCAGCACCAACCATTCCAGCGCATCCTGCTTATGGTAGGGCGCAGGAACGCGGGCCAGCATCTTCGTCACGGCGAAATCGCCAAGCGATTCCGCAATGCTGCCAGCATCGGAAAGCCGCTGCGGCCGCAACACCAGACGCCGCGTCTCGATGACGGGGCAGGGGCCGGGCGGCGCTGCGGCGGTGGTGGCCCGGCGGCGGGTCAGTTCGAGCGCACTCATCCCATGTCCCCCCAGCTCTTCAGCGAAACCCAGGTCTTGCGGTCCAGCCTGTACCATTCGACCGGCACCATGCCACCGAGCGCCAGCGAGCCGACCATGCCGGACCCCTGGAACTGGAAACCGCACTTCTGGATGACGCGGCGCGAAGCGATGTTGGTGACCCGGCAACGGGCATCGATCTGGTCGATTTCACGCGTGCGGAAGGCCATGTCGATCAGCGCATGCGCTGCTTCCGTCATGTAACCCCGGTTCCAGTAGGGTTCCCCCAGCCAGTAACCGATTTCCAGCGTCTTTTCATCTTCCTGGGGTTCCAGCGCGCAGCAGCCCAGAAACTCGCCATTGTCCATGCGGGTAATCGCATAGACGCACTTGCCAATCTCGCCAGCTTTGGAGCGTCGCACAAAATCCGCGGCGTCTTTGGCCGTGTAAGGGTGCGGCATACGCGACACCATGGTCGCGATATTGGCATTGTTGGCAAGATGGGCAAGGGCGTCGATGTCTTCTTCGTGAGGCTTGCGTAAAACCAGCCTCTGCGACAGTAAAACGGGGCAATCGCTCCTCGACCGATCGGGCCTCGGCCGTTCCTCGGGTGACCGTGATTGGTCATCCCTTAACAATTCAGCTTGCATGGTTCAGTCCCTCCATGAGGTTAAAGAAAAAGGGGAGTTGGGTGGTGCCCCATCTCCCCTGTTTTCTTGACTGAACCTGATACGTCTCAGCCGGGTCGATGGGACACCGGCTGCATATGACGCTTACCGGCTTATTCTGCGGCTTCCGCTTTCGGAGCCACGGATACGAACACGCGGCCGTTGGCCTTCGTGCGGAAGTTTACATTGCCTGCGGTCAGCGCAAAAATCGTGTGGTCCTTGCCGATGCCGACGTTGGCGCCCGGATGCCACTGCGTGCCGCGCTGGCGCAGAATAATGTTGCCTGGAATGACGGCTTCGCCGCCGAACTTCTTCACGCCAAGGCGCTTGGATTCGGAATCGCGACCGTTACGCGAGGAACCGCCAGCTTTTTTGTGTGCCATTGGAGTTCTCCTTTAAACCTTGTTTCCCGTGTCGCGCCGATCAGGCAGCAACGATGTCCGTGATGCGGACGACAGTGTGATGCTGACGATGGCCGCGCGAACGCTTGGAGTTCTGACGACGACGCTTCTTGAAGGCGATGACCTTCTTGCCGCGATTGTGCTCGACAACTTCAGCCTTGACGATGGCGCCCTTGACAAAGGGTGCACCGAACTTGGCGTCGGCGCCTTCGCCAACAACGAGAACTTCGGTGAATTCTACAGTTGCGCCTGCCTCTGCTTCCAGCTTTTCGATGGTCAGCACGGCGTCGGCTGCTACGCGGTACTGCTTACCGCCGGTCTTGATGACTGCGAACATTTGTTATCCTTTCATGTTCGTTCCGGCTCTGCCCGCCAAAGCAAGCTGGCCGTCTTTTTATCAGTCGGAATTTGGTAGAAACCCGTCGGGACAGGCTGTCCCTTTGAATGTCTGCCGGTGAAGCCGCCTTTTTAAGGACGGAATAAACGGAAGGCGCACTACGCCATCAATTTGGGTGCCGATTACGCGAGCCGCCGGTTTATGTCAAGATGACGACGGCTTGAAAAGTAACTGTAACGCCAAGAATTTCATGCTTTTTCGGCGGGTGAAGCAGTCAGGTCTCGAAATTTGCGCAGCAAGTGTTTATATGGGCCTACCAACAAGGAGCAGAAATGGCCCGCATAGACCAGACCGACGATTGGCGGGACCGCCATGCGCCGACAATTTCCGCCTTCGAGTCGCTTGCGATCGAGGCATATGGCCACCTGCCAGAAGAATTCCGCGCACTGACGAAGGATCTCATCATCGAGATCGCGGATTTTCCGACCGACGAAGTCTTCGAGGACATGGCGCTCGAAACGCCCTTCGATCTTCTCGGACTATTCGAGGGTCGTGGCATCTCCGAACGTTTCACCATGGAAACGGGCGAGATGGTGAATCGCATCACGCTCTATCGCCGCCCCATTCTCGACTATTGGGCCGAGAATGAGGAAACGCTTGGCGACATCATCACCCATGTCCTCATCCATGAAATCGGCCATCATTTCGGCCTGTCGGATGATGACATGGAGCGGATCGAGGAAAGCGCCGACGAGGCCGCTGCGGAGCGATAGCCCCGCCGCGGCGCGTCTTATTGTTCGCCGAGCTTCATATCCGGATGATATTCCTTGCCCTCGACCACCTTGGTCACGGCCTGGCCGCAATGCATGACGCCGCTTGCGGCGTTGAAGGCATAGCTCGGTGAGCCGGCAAGTTCCCATCCCTTGTTCAGCGCCTCTGTGACCCGGTGACAGAATTTTGAGTCATCGGGGCCGGTTATGAAACGATAGACCTTCACGTCTTTTCTGCCTTTCTTTGGGCGATGATATCGGCCATGGCGACCAGCCGTTCGGCCTCAACCACATGCAGCCGCTCAATCATCCGCCCGTTCATGTTGATGACGTTCAATTCCACAGATTCCGGTTTTGCGAAAGCGGCAATAATCTCGCGGGCTTCCGCAACCGACGCCTCATCCGGGCCGAAATGCCGGTTGGCCGGTTCGATCTGGGCCGGATGGATCAGCATCTTACCGTCAAAGCCCATCGCGCGTCCCTGTTCGCATTCGACCTGAAAAGCCGCGATATCGCGAAAATCATTGGAGACGCTGTCAATGACATCGAGGCCATAGGCCCGGGCGGCCAGCACCACCTGCATCATCCATGGCACAAGATAGGCGCGACCGGGCAAGGCAGGAACACGTGTTTCCTTGCGCAGATCGTTGAGGCCGATGACGAAAGCGGTAAGCCGGGCATCCGGCGTGTGGGCGGCATCGGCGATCGACGCAGCGTTGAGAACACCGAGCGGCGTTTCGATCATAGCCCAGATTTTCATTGCCTGCGGCGCGTCCGCCTCCGCCAGAAGGTCGGCCACTTCATGAATATCGGCGGGCTGCTCCACCTTCGGCAGAAGAACCGCCTGCGGTCGGCAGGAAAGCACGAGCTGCAAATCCGCCTTTCCATCCGGAGTGGAGAGCGGGTTGATGCGGATAATCGCCTCGCGCCCGGCAAAGGGTGCGTCTAAAAACAGCTTTTCGAGATTTTCCCGCGCCTTGCCCTTCATGTCGGGCGCGACGGAATCCTCAAGATCGAGGATCACGCCGTCACAATCGAGATCACGGATTTTTTCGAGTGCTCGGATATTTATGGCCGGAACCGACAGCAGCGAACGGCGCGGTCTCACAAGAATATTTTCAGAAAAATTGACCATGCCGCACTTGTGTCAAGCTTTTGTGACATCTGCAAGCTGACAATCCACTGAATCCTCTTGCAAGCCGGAAGAAGAAGGCCCACATTCGTCTGGAAAGAAAGGTTGAATCATGCAAGGCATCCGTTCATTTTTCATCGCCGCCTCTGGCATAGCAATTCTGGCCATGGCTGCTCTTTTCACGGCGTCGCTCACGGTCGCTTTTATCGGCGTGCTCGCCGTTCTCAGCGCTGCCCGTATGCTTTCCGCGCGCCTTAAGCCGGCCCCCATCCCCGTCAAGCCTCGCCACCAGCGCGATATGCGCGTCTGGAACGATGGCAAAGGCACGATTATCGATCTCTGAGATCGTTTTAATCGGGTCAAAATGCGAGGACGCTGCACGAGGCGTACCGAAGAACGCGGGTTTGCGCTTCTAAAGCGCCAAGTTTTGCAGTATTTCCCGAACGGGAACATCCGGCAGGCTTTGCCCGCGCCGGATTTGTTCAAGGGAAACACGGGAAGCGACAGATGGAAAAATTCACCAAGCTGACGGGCGTCGCCGCGCCCATGCCGGTGGTCAATATCGACACCGATATGATCATTCCGAAAGACTATCTGAAGACCATCAAACGCACGGGCCTTGGCAAGGGCCTCTTCGCCGAGTCGCGTTACCTTGAGGATGGCTCGCCCAATCCGGATTTCGTTCTGAACAAGCCCGCGTACCAGAACGCCCAGATTCTGGTGGCTGGCGACAATTTCGGCTGCGGCTCCTCGCGCGAACATGCGCCATGGGCACTTCTCGATTTCGGCATCCGCTGCGTGATATCCACCAGCTTTGCCGATATCTTTTACAATAACTGTTTCAAGAACGGCATCCTGCCTGTTGTCGTCAGCCCCGAGAACCTCGAAAAGCTGCTTGATGACGCCTCGCGCGGATCGAATGCCGTTCTGTCCATCGATCTGGAACGCCAGGAAATCAGTGGTCCCGATGGCGGCACCATCACCTTCGAGATTGATGAATTCAAGCGCCATTGCATGCTGAACGGCCTCGATGACATCGGCCTGACCATGGAGCATTCCGGCGCCATCGACACTTTCGAAAAGGCCAACGCCTCGGTCCGTCCCTGGGCCTGATCATATTTACGCTCTTCAAAAAAAGCCGATCCCGTACCAAACCGTACCGGATCGGCTTTTGCTTTGCTTGAAAAGCCCTTGAGGCGGAGATAAGAAGCCCTCGATCCGTCCGGCTGGTGATAGACTTGGCAAGGACGGAAACGAGTTTGACGCCGCGCGCGCCGCCATCGAAAACCCTTCGTGATGTTTTCCGGCGCGCCGCCCAAGGAGGGTTCTCATGACAGTCCGTTCGCTATTCCTGCTGCCCGGTGACGGTATCGGCCCTGAAGCCATGACTGAGGTCCGCAAGCTGATCGATTATATGAACAGCGCGCAAAATTCCGGCTTCACCGTTTCGGAAGGCCTCGTCGGCGGCTCTGCTTACGACGCCCACGGCGTGGCGATTTCCGATGCGGACATGGAAAAGGCGCTTGCCGCCGATGCGATCCTGTTCGGCGCCGTTGGCGGCCCGAAGTGGGATGGCGTTCCCTATGAACATCGCCCGGAAGCCGGCTTGCTGCGCCTGCGCAAGGACCTCGAACTTTTCGCCAATCTGCGCCCTGCCATCTGCTATCCCGCACTTGCCGCCGCTTCCTCGCTAAAGCCGGAGCTGGTCGAAGGCTTGGATATCCTCATCGTTCGCGAACTGACGGGCGGTGTCTATTTTGGTGAACCGAAGCAGATCATCGATCTCGGCAACGGCCAGAAGCGCGGTATCGACACGCAGATTTACGACACTTTCGAGATCGAGCGCATCGCCAGCGTCGCCTTCGAACTGGCCCGCACCCGCGATAACCGCGTCTGCTCGATGGAAAAGCGCAACGTCATGAAATCAGGCGTTTTGTGGAACCAGGTCGTCACCGAAACCCACGCCGCCAAATACAAGGACGTGCAGCTGGAGCATATGCTGGCTGATGCCGGCGGCATGCAGCTGGTGCGCAAGCCCAAGCAGTTCGACGTGATCGTGACCGACAACCTCTTCGGCGACATGCTTTCCGACGTTGCGGCCATGCTCACCGGTTCGCTCGGCATGCTGCCTTCCGCTTCGCT
This sequence comes from Agrobacterium tumefaciens, assembly GCF_005221385.1. Classification (NCBI taxonomy): domain Bacteria; kingdom Pseudomonadati; phylum Pseudomonadota; class Alphaproteobacteria; order Hyphomicrobiales; family Rhizobiaceae; genus Agrobacterium; species Agrobacterium tumefaciens. Next base: position 2,686,154 of record NZ_CP039903.1, read on the forward strand.
TGGCGCACCTGATGCCAAGACCGGCAAGCGCAAGGCCATGTATGAGCCGGTGCACGGTTCGGCACCTGACATTGCCGGCAAGGGCATCGCCAACCCCATCGCCATGATCGCCTCCTTCGCCATGTGCCTGCGCTACTCGTTCAACATGGTTGACGAGGCGACGAAGCTCGAAGCGGCAATCGCAAACGTGCTGGACCAGGGCATCCGCACCGCCGATATCATGGCCGACGGTTGCCGTCAGGTCGGCACCGGTGAAATGGGCGACGCGGTTCTCGCCGAATTCAAGGCGCTTTCGGCGTAACGTTGACAGGAACCGGCTGGGCAGGCGGCACCGCCACCTGCCCAGCCTCCTTGGGTAGAAGATGCTCATACCGCCGGTCGGTCAGCGTTTTCAGAAAAGCCACGACGGCATCCACTCGCTTGTCATCCAGCGCCGGCGCGGATGTCAGCTCCGTCATGGCGATATTCTCGGGCACCTCAGGCGCATCCCATGTCTTGCCGGTTTCCGGATTGATCTGACGGCTGGGCTTCTTGCTCTTATATTTCACGTAAAACAGCACCACCGTGCGCAGATCCCTGAACACGCCATTGTGCATATAAGGACCGGTAACGGCGACGTTACGCAGGGTCGGCACCTTGAACTTGCCGCGCTGGGCGGGATCGCCGCCCACGTCAGGATTTTGCGCCAAACCCAGATCGACCGCACCGGGCTTCGAGCCATTCACCGCCCTGACAGCCGTATTGGCGGGAACGCCGATATTGAAATATTTGTGGTTGGTGAAGAGGCCGTCTTCCAGCCCCCTGGCGCCGCGGATTTCATGGCAGGTATTGCAATTGGTGAACTGCGTCGAGGAAATCAGAACCCGGCCCAGTTCTTCCTGATCCGTCAGCTTTTCCTCGCCGCGCAGGAAGCGATCATATTTCGAATCGAAGGTTGAGAATTCGTCCGAACGCTCGAAACTCGCCAGCGCCTTGGTCATCGCGGCATAGGCGGTTTCATCGCTCTGAAAGACATCATTGCCGAATTGCGTGCCGAAGGCTGCAACGTAATCCGGGTTTTCCCTGAGCCGTTTTACGACAGAGGCCTTGTCCGGCATGCCCATTTCAAGCGGATTAAGCGGCGGGCCGCCCGCCTGATCTTCCAGCAGCGAGGCCCGGCCATCCCAGAACTGGCCGCCGACATACTCACCCGTCGCATTCTTGCCGAAAGGCGGCGTGAACCTCGCATAGGCCGCCGTCGGCGCATTGCGGTCGCCGAGCGAAATGCCGTCGTCACCCAGAGATACATCCCGCCCGACCTTCTCGCTCTCCCGCGCATCGGAAAAACCGGCCGCCTGCATATGGCAGGTGGAACAGGCCATGGTGCGGTTCATCGAAAGATTGGGATCGTCGAACAGCGCTGCGCCCAGCTTTTCCAGCGTCGCATAATCTTCACCGCCATGAGCGGACGTGCCGTTCCCACCGAAGGGAGCCAGCAGAATGGATGCGGCAAGAGCGGCAGAGAGAAAAATTCGGGGCTTTATCATCGGTAGGCACGCTCGAGACAAAATGCGCGATAGCAGGTTCTGGCCGGAAAATATGAAACAGCTTTCAATCCGACCAGACTTCACGGAACATGGATCGCAGGAGTTATTTCCGCTTTTCCATGTTCCCTGACGCGATCTATAGCACTTTCCCCTGGCCAGAGCCTACAAACTTTCGCAGCTTGCTCCACTTTGCCGCACATCCCGTGGAATGGCGATGATGCAGAACACTCAACCGCCTCTCGCGATAGCATGGAAGAAAGTGCCAGACACGAAACCCCTTCTACCGCCCGATGGCCCGAGCGGACGGCCCTGACCGTCGGCGATCTCGGCAAAAGCTGCATCATGGCCGGGATTGATGACCCGCGCATAGTGAAACTCATGGCCGCGCAGAACATCTCCCGCCGAGCCGAGCGGACCACTTGCCGTGATCGTTGCCTGCCGGTAACCAAGGTTCATCTTGCGTGTCGCAAAACTGGTGGCATGCGACAGAAGCCCGGTCATGGCATGGGTCACCCCATCGGCATCTTCCAGCGCCTCGCCAAGCACCATGTAACCGCCGCACTCGCCATGAACAGGCCTTGTCGCGGCAAAACGGGCAATGCCCGCCTTGAAACCGGCCGCATCCGCAAGCTTTCCGGCAAAAAGTTCGGGATACCCGCCCGGGAGCCAGCAGACATCGCAGCTCTCGTCCGGCGCCTCATCAGCCAGCGGCGAGAACGGCACGATTTCGGCCCCCGCCGCATGCCAATGCTTCCTGAGATGCGGATAAAGAAAGGTGAAGGCGGCATCTTCCGCCAGCGCGATGCGCTGGCCGGGCGGTGCAATCGCCGCGTCCACCGAACCGGAAGGCACCTGCACGGGCGCCGCGAGTGAAAGCAAGGCGTCGAGATCGATGGATTTTTCCATCGCATCCGCCAGCCGTTCTATATGCGCATCGATTTCCGGGTGTTCGCTGGCCTGCACCAGCCCCAGATGCCGCTCTGGCAGGATAAGCGAGGGATCGCGCAGGACACAGCCGGCAACGGGTAGGCCAATTTTTTCGATGGCTTCCGTACACAATGTCCGGTGTCTTTCACTGCCGGCCCGGTTCAGCACCACTGCCGCCATGGTGACGTCAGGGTCGTAATGGGCAAAACCATGAGCAACAGCGGCGGCCGTCTGCGACTGGCCCGACACATCCAGCACCAGCAGCACGGGAATGCCGAATAGCCGCGCCAGATCCGCCGCCGAACCGGTGCGGTTTTCCGCCACCGGAATGCCATCGAACAGGCCCATGGCGCTTTCGATCAGAACGAGTTCCGCAGCCTCGGTCTGCTGCGAAAACAGATGCCGCAGCAAATCCGGCTGCATGGCCCAGCTATCCAGATTAAGGCCGGGCGTGCCGGTGGCGAAGGCGTGGAAACCGGGATCGATATAATCCGGTCCCGTCTTGATGCCGCGCACCTTAATCCCTCGACGGGCAAAGGCCCTGAGCAGACCGATGGTCACGCTGGTCTTGCCCGACCCCGAGCGCGGTGCGCCGATGATGATCGCCCGCGCCGTCATGAACCGACCCCACCGAGACGGCTTCGCATCGAAACAATCTCACCGATCACGATCAAAGCCGGCGCTTCGAAGTTTTCCCGCTTTGCATCGTCGGCTATGCTTTCCAGCTTACCGATGAAAATGCGCTCCTGCTCAGTGGTCGCTGACATGATAACCGCAACCGGCGTCGTGCCCGAACGTCCGCCCTGCATCAGCAGCGTTGCAATCGACCCGATATTCTTCAGCCCCATGTAAACGACGATGGGTTCCTGCGTTTTCGCGAGCGCCAGCCAGTCGAGATCCTCCTCCGTGCCCGCCGCATGGCCAGTGGCGAGGGTCACGGCGCGGCTGATGCCGCGCATGGTGGCGGGAATTCGCGCTGAAGCAAGAGCAGCGAGTGACGAGGTCATGCCCGGTAAAATCCGGAACGGAATACCGGCGCAGACAAGCGCCTCCGCCTCTTCACCCCCGCGCCCGAAGATGAAGGGGTCACCGCCCTTTAGCCGCAGCACCTTTTTGCCTTGGCGGGCGAAATCGATCAGCGAGGCGGTAATGTCATCCTGCGTCGCGGAAGGCTTGCCGCCGCGCTTGCCGGCAAAGACGATTTCAGCCTGCGGACCAAGGGCAACAACATCGTCGCTGACCAGAGCATCGCGAACGATGACATCGGCCTCAGAAAGCGCCAACGCCACTTCCAGCGTCAGATAACGCACGTCGCCCGGCCCTGCGCCCGCGAGCCAGACGTGACCGGCCTCAAAGACCGGACCTTTTGCGGCAATGCTGTTCAAAATCTGCGGTATCGACATTCTTTTTGGCTGCTTTTTAACGATGACGGAAAAAGCCGTCCCGGCTATAGGAATTCATATGGAAACAGATGGAAAGACCCTTCGCCGCGGCTGGACCACGGGTACCTGCGCGGCGGCCGCCACGAAGGCGGCTTGCGCCGCCCTTCTGACCGGGGAATTTCCTTACCCTGTCGAGGTCGAACTTCCAAGCGGCGCAAGGCCGGCATTTTCCCTCGCAACGGAAGAAAAAGGTGAGGACTTCGCCCGCGCTGGCGTCGTCAAGGATGCCGGAGACGATCCCGACGTCACCCATGGCGCCCTGATTGAAAGCACGGTCAGACGGGGAGAACCCGGAAGCGGCATCACTTTCAAGGCCGGCAAGGGCGTCGGCACCGTTACCCGGCCGGGCCTGCCGCTGCCGCCGGGAGAACCCGCCATCAACCCGGTGCCGCGCAAGATGATCGAGGCCGCCATTCGCGAAGTGGCTGGCGCGCAGACCGATTTCGAAGTCGAGATTTCCGTCCGTGACGGCGAAAAACTGGCGGAAAAAACCCTGAATGGCAGGCTCGGCATTCTCGGCGGCATTTCCATTCTCGGCACCACCGGCGTCGTCATTCCCTTTTCCTGCTCGGCCTGGATCCACTCCATCTGGCGCGGCATCGATGTGGCGCGGGCAACTGGCTGCGCCCACGTGCTTGGCGCGACCGGAAACACCTCCGAAAAGGCCGGGCAAGCACTGTATGACCTGCCTGAGACGGCGCTGATCGACATGGGCGATTTTATCGGCGGCATGCTGAAATATCTGCGCAGCCATCCAGTCGAGCGGGTAACGATCGCCGGCGGTGTCGCCAAAATGACCAAACTCGCCCAGGGCATGCTCGACGTGCATTCCAAGAAAGGCCTTGCCGACCTTGAAGCGTTGGCGGCTTTGGCCGCGGAGGCGGGAGGGGATGACAATCTCGCCACTGCCATCCGTCAGGCCAACATGGTCGCGCACGCCTTTCAGCTGGCCGAAGACGCGGGGATAGACCTCGGGGCAATCGTTGCGAAAAAAGCCTGGGTAACCGCCGCGGCGGCGCTGAACACGCCGGCCATCGCGCTCGATATTGTGGTTTTCGATCGTCAGGGTGCGCTCAAGGGGCGCACCGCCTCCACGCCGTCGCATCAACCCGCCGCATCTTCTTTCGGAGAACGGAACCGGCGTACATAGTCGGTACTATAAAGCGCGCTCTCACGAAAATCCGTCGAGGCAAGCCCGCGACCGACAAAGATCAGCGCCGTGCGCTCCACCGGCTCGGCCGCAAGCTTGCCCTCAATATCGAACAGTGTGCCGCGAATGACCCGCTCATCCGGCCAGGACGCACGTACCACGATGGCAACGGGGCAATCGGACCCATAAAGCGGCGACAGCTCCTCCACCACCTTGCCGATGGCATGGATGGCGAGGTGAATGGCGAGTGTCGTGCCAGTCGCACTGAAAGCCTTCAGCGTCTCACCGTCAGGCATCTTCGATGCGCGACCGGAGATACGGGTCAGCACGAGGCTCTGCGCCACTTCGGGCACCGTCAGTTCCCGCTGCAAGGTGGCGGCAGCGGCAGCGAAGGAGGGCACGCCGGGCGTGACGGTATAATCAAGCCCCAGCCGTTCCAGACGGCGGATCTGCTCACCCATGGCGCTCCAGACGGAAAGGTCGCCGGAATGCAGCCGCGCCACATCCTTGCCTGCCTTTGCCGCCGCAACAAATTCCGCCTCGATTTCATCAAGTGAAAGAGCAGCCGTATCGACGATGCGGGCACCCGGCGGGCAATAATCGATCAAGGCCTTCGGAACCAGCGAACCGGCATAAAGACACACAGGGCAGGCAGCGATGAGATCGCGCCCGCGCACCGTTATGAGATCTGCGGCACCCGGACCGGCGCCGATGAAATGAACCGTCATTCTTCTTCTCCGTATTCAATGGCGCAGTCGCTACCACGTGGCGCGTTGCTCGTCGTTGCGATAGCCACAGTTACATCACCGACGACGAGTCGTTGCCCAACCAGCCGTGCACCTACTCCAGCTGCCGCAAGCGCCGAAGCTTCACTGACGCTTGGCGTTCCGGCGTGATCGAGACTGGCCCGTGAAAATGTCATTGTCTCCGCGGCAACCGCTTCGAGCCGCTCCTGCGTTACGATTTCAAGCGGCAGCGACAGGGCTTTTGCTGCTTCCGCAAGGCCGGCTTCCCCGGCCTTGAGCGGTGCAGTCGCCAAAGAGTCGACCGTCAAGCCAAAGTTCCGCTCGGCGGCGCGTATAGCCGCGATGATTGCATCCGAAGCAACACCTTTGCGGCAGCCTATACCGGCCACGGTCACCATGGCTTGACCCAGCTCCACTGAGTTACCGGCATGGCCGGACGCCAGCCTGACATGGAACCGACAGCCACTACGCGGGACACCTCCAGCCGGATCATCGAACCGCCAAGCCGCGCATGAGCGGCCAGCAGCACCGCTTCCATTTCCAGCGTCACCGCATTGGCGACCAGCCGACCCCCGGGTTTCAGAGCCTCCATGGCAGCCTCGAACACACCTGCTTCGCTGCCGCCACCACCAACAAAAATAGCATCCGGCGTGGGCAAGCCTTCAAAAGCCGCCGGGGCCACGCCGATCATGACCTCCAGCCCCGGAACGCCAAAAGCATCGGCATTGCGGGTAATTCGCTCCGCTCTTTCCGGATGTTGCTCTATGGCGATGGCGCGCAGCGAAGGATGCGACAGCATCCATTCGATGCCGATCGAGCCGGAGCCCGCGCCGATGTCCCACAGCAGTTCTCCACGCCGGGGCGCCAGCGAGGAGAGCGTCACAGCCCGGATTTCACGTTTGGTTATCTGTCCGTCATGTTCGAACAGGCTGTCATCGAGCCCATGCGTAAACGGCAGGACACGCGCATCCTCATCCGCCACGACATCAATCGCCACAACATTCAGCGGGTCAATATCTTCAAAGGCAAAACCAGCCGCCCTGGCTTGCCGCCGCCTTTCGTGCGCTCCGCCCAATGCCTCGAGCAGGATGAATTCCGACCGACCAAAGCCGGACTCGGCCAGCAACCCCGCGATCAAGGCCGGGTCGCGCTCATCCGAGGTCAGCGCAATGATGCGCGCGCCGGGATGCAGATGCGGCCGCAAAAGATCGATGGAGCGCCCGTGCAGCGAAACGCATGCAGCCGATTGCAGCGCCCAGCCAAGCCGCGCTGCAGCCAAAGAAAAGGCGGAAGGCGAGGGATAGCAGACTGTTTCCTCCGACGGAATCCGCCGAAGAAGCGTAACGCCGACACCATAAAAAAATGGATCGCCGGAGGCGAGCACGCACACCCGGCATCCGCGCAATGAGAGAACATCGCTCATCTCCACATCGAACGGCACCGGCCAGGGACGCGCATCGCCCTGAATGGCCACAGCGGCCAACTCCAGATGGCGTTTGCCGCCAAAAACAACATCGGCCGCTTCGATCGCCCGTAGAGCATTTTTGCCGAGCCCTTCAAGCCCGTCCTCGCTTATGCCGACGATGGAAAGCCACGGCTCTTTTTTCTTTTCAGCGGAAACGCTCTTTTCAGTAGAAGCTATCTTTTCAGTAGAAGAACTGGCCGTTCCGGAATATTCAGACGTCATGACACGCTCCATACTCATCCTTGGCGGCACGGCGGATGCCCGCATTCTGGCCGGCAGGTTGGCGGAGGACTCCGGCTACCGAATTCTGCTGTCCATGGCGGGCCGCACGCTCTCGCCGGTCGAACAGCCGGTACCGATGCGCAGCGGCGGGTTTGGCGGCGCGGCAAGGCTGGCGGATTTCATCCGCTCCGAGGGTTTCGATATTCTGGTCGATGCCACCCATCCCTATGCGGCGAGAATTTCCGCCAACGCGGTTGAAGCGGCAAGGCTGGCCGACATTCCGCTTGTCGCGCTTTCGCGCCCCGTCTGGCAGCACCAGCTGGGTGACAGGTGGCAGAGCGTCGACACCATCGAACAGGCCGTTGCCGCGCTCGGAGATGAAAGCAGACGTGTATTTCTGGCTCTTGGCCGTCAGGAGTTGCTTCCCTTCGAAGCCGCACACCGGCACAGCTATCTTATCCGCAGCGTCGATCCTGTGGAGCCGCCGCTGAAAGTACCGGATGCGCGCTACATCACCGCGCGCGGCCCCTTTGCGCTCGATGACGAAATCCGCATGCTGGAGGAAAACCGGATCGAGACGGTGGTTTCCAAGAATTCCGGTGGCAGCGCCAGTTACGGCAAGATCGAAGCGGCGAGACGGCTTGGCCTGCCGGTCATCATGATCGAGCGGCCACGCACTCTCGGCGTCGCGCGCCTGAAAGGCACGACGGTGTCGGACATAGCGACTGCGCTCACCGCCATCCGCCATCAGCTCTCCCTTTTTGAAAACCGCGGTGAATAAACGATCGGCTCCTTGCCGGAACGCTCGATCAGACGGGTTTCCACCGAACCGACGATGACGCAGGTGGCCATGTCAGCCATATCGCTTGATGCTTCCGACAGGGGCACGACCCGAATGCGCTCGTCTGCCCGGCCTGCGGCGCGACCGAAGATCACCGGCACCGAGCCGGGCAGATGCGCGCGCAAAAGATCAAAAGCGGTGCCGAGCTGGTGCGGCCGCGCCTTGCTGACGGGGTTGTAGAAAGCCATCACAAATCCGGCTTCCGCCACCGCGATCAGCCGCTTTTCGATGATGCCCCACGGCTTGAGATTGTCCGACAGTGAAATGGCGCAGAAATCATGGCCTAGCGGCGCGCCGGCCTTTGCCGCAACGGCCAGCATCGCGGTCACACCCGGTACGACGGAAAAATCGATGTCGCGCCATTCAGACGGGCCATTTTCAATCGCCTCGCAGATGGCCGCCGCCATCGCGAAAACACCGGGATCGCCGCCGGAAACCACGCAGACCTTGCCACCTTCGGCGGCAAGCCGCAGCGCCTGTTCGGCGCGGGAAATTTCCTCACGATTATCGGAGGCATGGCGGCGCTGGTGAGGACCAAGCGACAGGCGGTCGAGATAGGGAATATAACCGAAGAAATCTTCCGAAACCTCAACTGCAGCCAGCGCTTCCGGCGTTACCTGCGCTGCACTGCCGGGGCCGAGGCCAACGACGACAAGCCTACCCGTCATGGCTTTTCCCCTGCAGAGGGTCTGGTTTTCCAGCCGGGAACCAGAACCAGCGAAAAATAGGGTGCCGGCGATGCGTCACGCTCGATAAGCGGCACCGCATGGCTGTTTGCCATGGTGCCGCGCTCCACATAAAGCGCCTCGCTGAGCTTGCCGGCCCTTTCCAGCGCCCGGCGGATTTTTGGCAGATTGCGCCCGACTTTCATGATCACGGCTCCGTCCGTGCCGGAAAGACGTTCCGCGAGAATATCTTCCGCCAGCGTTCCAGGAAGCACGCTCAATATGTCGTCACCCTGCACCAGCGGCAGCCCGGCCATGGACCAGCAGCCGGACATGGCGGTGATGCCCGCAACCACCTCTGCATCATAGGACGGTGAAAGCCGCAGATGAAGGTGCATATAGGAGCCGTAAAACAGCGGATCGCCTTCCGAAAGCACGGCCACATTGCGCCCAGCTTCAAGATGGGTGGCGATGTCCTTCGCCGACTGGTCGAAGAATGCGGTGATCGCGCCGCGATAATCCTCGCCGTCCTTGTCGCTTTCAACGGTTACCGGATAGACCAGCGGCATTTCCAGCGTGCCGGGGCGGATGAAAGCTTCAACGATGCCGCGACCATTACCGCTGCCGCCCTTCTTGCAAAAGAAGGCAAGCACATCGGCATTTTCGATGGCGCGCACCGCCTTCAGCGTCAGAAGCTCCGGATCACCGGGACCGGTGCCGACGCCAACCAGTTTACCCTTGGCATGTTCAAAAAGAGCCGCACTCACAGGCCTGCCCTCGCAACCGCATTGATGGCGGCGGCCGTCATGGCCGAACCGCCCATACGTCCCTTGACGATGGCATAGGGAATGCCGAGTGTACTTGCCTCCAGCGCATCCTTCGATTCCGCCGCGCCGACGAACCCGACAGGCATGCCGATGATGGCGGCGGGGCGCGGCGCACCCTTTTCCAGCATCTCGAGAAGATAGAACAGTGCCGTCGGTGCATTGCCGATGGCAACAAGAGCGCCGTCCAGTTTTTCCGCCCAGAGATCGAGTGCGGCAGCGGAACGGGTATTGCCGATCTTTTTCGCAAGCTCCGGTGTGCGTGGATCACGCAATGTGCAGATGACGGCATTGTCAGTCGGAAGCCGGGCGTGGGTCACGCCATGGGCAACCATTTGCGCATCACAGAGGATGGGCTTTCCCGCCAGCAACGCACCCCGCGCAGCGGCAACGAAATCGGGCGAGAAACGGAAATGGCCGGCCGCTTCCACCTGCCCGCAGGCATGGATCATGCGAATGGCGATATCCGCCTGCTCTTCGGTAAAGCCGGATAAATCCGCTTCTTCGCGGATAATAGCAAAGGAGCGCTCGTAGATCGCGTTGCCGTCGCGAATATAGTCATAGTCGGTCATCGGTCATCCTGTCGAAGCGCCGCACCAATCGCTTGCCTGCCAAGACGGGCAAGCAGGGTGGCACCGTTTTCCCCGGGCTTATGTTCTTTTTCGTAAAGACGGGCAAGCCGCGAAAGCGCCGTCCTCTGCTGCGCGAAAGGTAAAATGCCGTCCGGCGGGTCGCCGGCGCGGCCGGAAACGGAAAAGGCAAGGCCATCCGCCGTGCCGCAAAAGGCCAGAAGCGACGGGGCAGGGTGCGCACAACCTTTGCCACAGCCGGAAATATGCAGCGTGAAAGAGCCGTCGAGCAATGAGGCGCATTCCCGGGAAGCAAAAGCCGCCAATTCATGGGTGGGGAGAAAAGCCGATGCGCAGCCCGGCGCGCCGGGACAGACGGCGATGGAAGATCGCGCATCACCCGCTTCGGTAACGAAACCACACGCGCCCGCAGTCTCAAGCAGTGCATCGCAATCGGATTTCGATCCAAAAAATAGCATGCTATGGTTTGGTGACGGCCGTAAGGCCTTGATGCCGAGCATATCGGCGTCCTGGCAGAGACGCGATAAATCAGAGCCTCGGACCTGCCCGAAGGCAGGCGCGGCACCGGCGGCAAAAAAACCCGTGCCCGCTGCCATCAATCCCAGCGGCGAAGAAGGTGCCCGGACGGCCTCGGTCTTTATCACCCGATCCAGCAGTAGGTCACCACAAACCGCTTTGATGGTCGATTGGTCCAGATCGCGGCCACGGGCAAGCGGCCCCTTGCCGGCGAGATAAAGGAGAAGCGACAGAACGACATCCGCCGCCACACCCGTCTCGACCAATCCCGCATTCAGCGCCTTGCTTTCCGGCCCACTGACAAGCAATTGCCAGGAGATCCTGCCGTCCAGCCGGATCGCTTTCAGGCGAATATCCGCCAGCAAATCCCCCATGGAGAGATGTCCGCCGCCATCGATGACGACAGAAATTTTGGCGGCGAGCTTTTCATGAAGAGCGAGCCTGTCGGCCGCTTTCCGAATCTGCTCGGCAAGAAACCGCCCATCAGCGATTTCCGCATCATCCCGGCCGGCGAGAGGCGAAGTCTCTACTGCCATGCCCTCGCGCAGCGGCAGCCCGAGCGCCAGAACATCTTTTTCCAAGGCGCATGCGCTTTCCAGCGTCAGGCCACGGAACTGGAGGCTGCCGCGTGCGGTGATATCGAGCAACCCATTGCCGTACCGCTCGGCCAGATCGCAAAGTGTCGCCATCGCACGGGGCGAGATATCCGCTTCGAAAGCTACCCGGGACAGAAAGCCATCGCCGGTCCGCATGGGTGCTGAGAGCGCCGGGCAAAGACCGCGGCGACCGAATGGCTGAACGGGATCGGCAGCAGCAGCCATCACGCGCCCACCCTTTCTGTGCGGGGCAGGATCAGCATTTCCAGCTCCGCATCCACCGCATTTCGCCGGCTGTGCCACAGGCCACGACGGCGAGCGGAGAGGAAGCGCTCGGCCATCACCTGGGCTGCCCTCGGGTTTTCCCGCAGGATGAAATCGCGCACCTCCTCATTGCCGAAATAGGCATCATAAAGCGCCTCGATCAGCGAAGAGGAAACCGAATGGGTGGTTTCGGCAAAACCGACCAGCCTGTCCACCGTCTCGGCAAATTCCGCCGCTCCGCGTGGGCCATGCCGCATCTGGCCGGCAATGAAACGCGGATTGACGGCGCGTGCGCGCACCACACGCGTCAGCGCCTGCGTCATCGACCTTGCACGCGGGCGTGCCGGATCTGTCGTATCCAGCGCCACAATATCCGCCACGCCGCCAAGTGCGGCCTTCGCGGCAGAAAAGCCACCGATAAAGGCGACATCGGAAGAACCGTCGAGAAGATCACGGCCGGGATCATCGCCGGTATGGACAAGAAGATCGGCCCGGCGCAACAGTTCCACAAAACCGGCATCCTCGAAAATCTCCAGCCCGTCCGCGCCGCCAAAAGCATGGCTTGCGGCGTCGAGATAGGCCTGCCCCAGTTCTTCGCGTTCGTCCCATTTTCCGCTGGCGAGTTTTTCTTCGATACCCGCGCCATAGGTGCCGGGCGCGGAACCGAAAATGCGCGCCGGAATGTGCCCCAGCGCAGCCGCTTCTTCTGCCAGCGGGTTATCACCCGGTGCTTCGTCCCGCCGCGCCACGGCCTTGGCGGCGGCATCAAGGAGCGCGATCAGCGCCGGGAACATGTCGCGAAATAGACCGGAAATGCGGAAAGTGACGTCGACACGTGGCCGCCCGAGGCTCGCCGGCGGCAGAACCTCAATGCCGGTGACGCGGCCGGTAGCAGGGTCATGGATCGGTCTCGCCCCCATCAGATGCAGCGCCTGCGCCACATCCTCGCCACCATTACGCAGGCTGGCGCTGCCCCAGAGATCGAAAACCAGATGTTTCGGCCAGTCTCCATGGCTTTGCAGATGGTGGCGAAGTACCTCTTCGCCCGCCATGCGGCCAAGCTCGAAGGCCGTCGGCGTCGGCATGGTGCGTGGATCGGCGGCATAAAGATTACGCCCTGTGGGCAGCACATCCAGCCTTCCGCGCGCGGGTGCGCCGGAAGGGCCGGGGGAAATGTGGCAACCGTCGAGCGCGGCGAGCAGCGCGGCTTTCTCCGCTTTCGCACTTTCAAGCCTCAACGGATCGGCTTCACCTTCCGGGCAACGGCCGAAAATATGCTGACCATCCTTGATGGCGAAATCCTTGAGGTCGCAGAGAAAGGCGTCGATGCGCGACAGGGCCGCGTCGGCATCGTCCTTCGCCCCTACGCCTGCCTCCGCCGCAAGCCCGGTTTCCAGCGCCTTTTCGACGATGAGTTTCGCCAGCCGATCGCGACGGCGGCGATCCAGCCCATCCGCCTGCGCATATTCGTCAACCAGCTGTTCCAACGCCGATTGTTCCGGCGAAAGCCCGGCATTCACCAGCATTGGCGGAATATGACCGATGGTGATGGCCGCAATCCGCCGTTTGGCCACCGCTGCCTCGCCTGGATTGGAAACGATAAACGGATAGATTACCGGCAGCGGGCCGGTGACGATTTCGGGAAAACAATTGCGCGAAAGCGCGACCGTCTTGCCCGGCAACCACTCCAGCGTGCCATGTGCGCCGACATGCACGATGGCATGCGCCGCCGCGACCCGCTGCATCCACGCGCCGAAGGCGACAAGTGCATGGCGGGGTGGCAAGGCGGGGTCGTGGTAGTCCACCCGTCGATCCTCGTTTCGCCCACGGTCCGGTGCGAGCGCCACGAACACATTGCCAAAGCGGGCAACGCGAAAGCGGAATGCGCCATCGGCAAGCGCATTGTCACTTTCCGCAGTTCCCCACGTGGCATTCACGGATGCGGTGGCCGTTTCCGGCAAAGCCTCAAGAAAATCTCGATAAGCGGAAAGACCAATCGCCGCTTCCTGGCGCTCGACACAATCCAGCAGAGCCCGAGCCGTGTCTGGAATATCCGACACCGCATATCCCGCATCGGCAAGATCGCGCAACATTTCAAGCACGCTTTGCGGCACATCCAGACCGACGGCGTAACCCGTGCGCCCCGGCGCGGCGCCCGGGTAATCGGGCATCAGAATGACGACACGGCGATCCTGTTTCGGTGCCTGTTTCATTCGCAGGAAGGCGGAGATGCGGTTCGCCACCTGCTCGACACGATCCACCTCCGGCACGTTCAGGAGGCTGGCCCCGCCATCCGCCCGCGCCTGTTTGAACGAGATCGCACCGGCGAGAATCCGGCCATCCAATTCCGGCAGAACCACATGCATGGCAAGATCGGACGGGTTGAGGCCGCGCGCATTTTCCGCCCAGCCATCTCGCCGGGTCGTTGCCATGGCCACCTGAAACACCGGCACGCCAAGGCGGTCGAACACTGTTTTTCCGACTTCATCCGTCTGACTGGCAAAGGCGGTGGCGGCAATGATGGCGGCAGGCTGGAGGTCAGGCAACACGGTTTCGAGAAAGCGGATGGCCTCGCCATCCTTCAGGCCGCTGACGAAAATCGGCATTGGCGCAAAACCGCGCCCGGAAAGGGCGTGGAAGAGCGCATCAACGGGTGCTGCATCATCTGCCAGCAGCATCGATCGGTAAAAGAGAATGGGCAGTCTGACTGTATCGGCTGCAAAAGCGGCACTGGCCTCCGCTTGACTGACGACGCCATGCCCGGGCCGGTAAAATCCGGCCTTCGGCAATGGTTCAGCCTGGATATCCGGCCACGCGCTATCCTTTGCGAGAGCCGCAAGACCAGCTGCAAGGCTGCCCATATTCGCCCTTCCCCCTTCACGAAAAAAGGAAAGGGCAGAGGCCAGTATCTGAATGTCCACGGTCGACGCCGCTTCGAGTTTTTCGTCCCTATCGCTGCACTCGCCCGGCAAAAATAGAAGCTTGAAGCCGCGCCGGCGGGCCATAATGGCAAGCTGATCGACGCCATAGCGCCATCGATCCGCCCCGCCGAGAATCCGGATAAGGATAACGCGGGCGTGCTCCGCCGTCTTTTCGATCCACAGATCGACCGACATGGGGTGGCGAAGCTCGGAGAGGTTGGCGGCGGAGAGCGCAGGGAGAGTATCTCCAGCTTCCCGCCACGCCCGCTCCAGCCCGGCAAGATCGCTTGCCGAAAAAGACAGCACCACCACATCCGAGCGGGGCTGGTTGAGATCAACCGGCTCGATCAGATCGTCCAGAGACGAGGATGTGGTGGCGAGAATATGCATCTACAGCATTTCCATTAAAAAGTGTCAGGCGGCCAGCATCCGTTCGATCTTTTCGCGGTTGATGCCCTTTTCACCAATGATAACGAGCCGGCTGCGGCGCTCCTCACCCACCGCCCATGGACGGTCGTAATAATGATTGACGCGGCTACCGACAGCCTGCACCTGCAGGCGCATCGGCTTGGCGGAAACCTCGATGAAACCCTTGATACGCAAAACATTTTCCGCAGCCGCCGTCTCGGCGATGCGGGCCGCCAGCGCTTCCGGATCGCTCACGGCCGGCAGGTCGATGACGAAGCTGTCGAAATCGTCGTGTTCATGGTCAAACGCGCCATCATGATGCGTGCGGCGGTTTTCAATATCCTCTTCCACCGCAAGACCCAGGCCGATCAGCACGGCAGGGTCGATGGCGCCATTCGAAGCGACGACGATCTTCGCCGCCTTCGGCAGATGCTCAAGGATATGGGCCTTCGCCTTGTCGAGACCGGCATCATCGAGAAGATCGGCCTTGGTCAACACGATAAGATCGGCGCAGGCGACCTGATCCTCGAAAACTTCCTCCACCGGATCATCGTGGTCGAGCGCCTCGTCATTGGCCCGCTGGGCGGCAAGCGCTTCCATGTCGTGGGCGACCTGTCCTTCGGCAAGGGCGGCGCCATCCACCACGGCCACCACTGCATCCACCGTCACGCGGCTCTTGATCGCCGGCCACTGGAAGGCCTGCACCAGCGGCTTCGGCAGGGCGAGGCCGGACGTTTCGATGAGGATATGCTCCACCTTCGGCTGGCGGCTCAAAATCTGTTCGATAGCGGGTTGGAAATCATCCGCCACCGTGCAGCAGATGCAGCCATTGGCCAGTTCGACGATGTTTTCTTCCGGGCAGCTTTCAATGCCGCAGCCCTTCAGGATTTCCCCATCGATGCCGATATCGCCGAATTCATTGACAATGATGGCGAGCCGCTTGCCATCCAGCTTTTCGAGAAGGCCGCGCAGCAGCGTGGTTTTTCCAGCCCCCAGAAAGCCGGTAACGATGGTGCAGGGAACGCGGTCCAGAAGGGTGCTCATGATCTCTCCTCGGTAAAATCGAATGGGGGAATGCGCGCCACCATGCCGCGCTTCAATGGTTCGGGGCGGCCGCGCCAGGGCATCAGGCCGTCTGCGGAGGCGGCCAGCATATGCGCGCCTGTCAGCAGGTCTTCCGCGTCATCGGGCTTCAGCCCGCCAAACACATAGGACCAGCCGTCGGCACCGCGAAGCACGGCGCTGAGGCCGCGCTTACAATTGGCAAGGCAATTGACGGAACGAACGACGACGCCGGATTCTTCCGCCTTTGCGATAACGGCATCAGCGAGACGCGAACCGGCGCGCGGTTCGGCATTGGGATCGGCTTCATCGCGACAGCTTCGACAAACGAAGACGACAACACCAGACGCCGTGTTAGCCTGCGTGTTTCCGCCTGCACATGGAGATGTCGCTGAAATATCCAAACCGTTTCGCTTCCCGCGCCTTTAAAAATCGTCGGGGTGCGGATATCGAAAACGGCGTGCGCAGATGCGCAAACCCAATGTTCGATCTGACCGACTAACCGGAGCACCCCGCCCGGCAGACGTTTTTTTCTGAAACGGCAGGTCTCCTGGCTTGCGGCTTCAAAACACCCGGACACCGCCTTCCCGAACCCATCTTGGAGGTCCAGTGGCTTTACGGTGCGGGCTTACCGCTTACAGTTGCGGGGGCAGCCACGGAATGACCCATTGTCCGGGTGGAACCGTGTTCCCTCTTAGCTTTTCCCGTTGCCGGGAAAAGACCGTCAGTCCGATACCATTAGGCTGAACGGGGGTGAGGGTCAATGCCGTGGCATGCCCCTCATACATTGCCGGGTGCGGCAAATTGGGTATAGTCGCCGCTCCGAATGGCAGGGGCATCCGGTCCCGCACCGCAGGATGAGAAGGAAAACGCGATGACACGCGACATCAGCGACAACGAAGCCGAACGTCACCGGCAGAAAATGGTCAACCGCAAGACGGCTCAGGATGCCGAAGTTGCGGCAAAGACCATCGAAAAAGGTCTGCTGATGATCAATACTGGCCCGGGCAAAGGCAAGTCCACGGCCGCCTTCGGTCTTGCCCTGCGGATGCTCGGCACCGGGCGGCGGGTCGGCGTAGTGCAGTTCATCAAGGGCGCATGGTCGACGGGCGAACAGCAGGCGTTGACGCTTTTCGGCGACAGTGTTGTCTGGCGCACCATGGGCGAGGGTTTCACGTGGGACACGCAGGATCTGAAACGCGATGTTGCCGCAGCCACAAAAGCCTGGGAAGAAGCCAAGGCCCTGATGGCCGATGAAACGATCGGCCTCCTGATCCTTGATGAACTGAACATTGCGCTGCGTTACGACTATCTGCCGCTGGAAGAGATTGTTGAAACCCTGTCCAGCCGCAGACCTGATCTGCATGTCGTCGTCACCGGCCGCAACGCCAAGCAACCGCTGATCGAGGCGGCCGACATGGTAACGGAAATGACGCTGGTGAAACACCACTTCAAGGCGGGTGTGAAGGCGCAGGCGGGGATAGAATTCTGACATGACTGCGCGGGTGCTGATGTTTCAGGGAACCGGCTCGGATGTCGGCAAATCGCTGATGGTGGCCGGCCTTGCCCGTGCATTCACCCGGCGCGGCCTGTCGGTAATGCCGTTCAAACCGCAGAACATGTCGAACAATGCGGCGGTGACCGCCGATGGCGGCGAGATCGGCCGCGCCCAGGCGCTGCAGGCGCGGGCGGCGGGCGTGCCGCTATCCGTCCACATGAACCCGGTATTGCTTAAACCCCAAAGCGAAACCGGTGCACAGGTGGTGGTGCAGGGCAAGATCGTCGGCAATGCCAAGGCCGCCGATTATCAGCACATGAAGGCGGGACTGATGCCGCGCGTGCTGGAAAGCTTCGATCGCCTGAAACAGCAGGCCGATCTGGTACTGGTGGAAGGGGCGGGCAGCGCGTCTGAAATCAACCTGCGCGCCAATGACATCGCCAATATGGGTTTCGCCCGCGCGGCCGGTGCACCGGTGATCCTGATCGGCGATATCGACCGGGGCGGCGTCATCGCCAGCCTCGTCGGCACCAAGGCAGTGCTTGAGCTGGACGATGCGGCAATGATCGAAGGTTTCATCGTCAACCGCTTCCGCGGCGATCCGGCGCTGTTTTCCGATGGCATGCGGATGATCGCGGAAAAGACCGGCTGGGCCTCCATCGGGCTTCTGCCGCATTTTTCCGATGCCGCGAAACTGCCGGCAGAAGATGCTCTCGGTGTTTCCGGCCCGGCCCAACGGAAACCGGGCGCAAAGATCCGCATCGCGGTGCCAATCCTGCCGCATATCTCCAATTTCGACGATCTTGATCCGCTGGACATGGAGCCGGATGTGGAACTGATCCGCATACGGCCGGGCGAAACCATTCCTGCCGATTGCCGGCTGGTGCTGCTTTGCGGTTCGAAATCCACCATCGCCGATTTGGCCGTGCTTAAAAACGCTGGCCTCGATATCGACATCAAGGCCCATGCCCGGCGTGGTGGCTATGTTTTCGGCCTTTGCGGCGGATACCAGATGCTCGGCAAAACCGTTGCCGATCCTGACGGCATAGAAGGGCCACCGGCAACGGTAACAGGGCTTGGCCTGCTGGATGTCGATACGGTTTTGACCGGCGATAAGCGGCTTGTTTCCGTACGTGGCAGGAGTTTCGACGGGATTGATTTATCCGGCTATGAAATGCATGTCGGCGAAACGAAGAGTGCTGCGGATAGCCTGCCGTTTTCGATGATCGGGGGATATGCCGATGGCACCATCTCGCCCGACGGCCGCGCCTTCGGCACCTACATTCACGGGCTTTTCGCGGATGACCGCCAGCGTAGCGCATGGCTGCAGCGGCTCGGCGGTGAGCATACGCAGCTGAACTACGATGCGCAGATTGAAGCCGTTCTTGACCGTTTGGCTGCGCATATGGAAGAACACCTCGATCTCGACAGACTGCTGTCTATAGCGCGATAAGGATTGCGAGAAGCCCAAACAGGCCGATCAACAGGACATCTGCGATCCTTGCCAGCCGGAGCGCCGCGCGAATATCGCCGGCAACCAGCGCCGCCCTCCCGCCTTCGCCCATAAAACGCGCATCGATCATCTGCCCACCATAGGAGCGCGGGCCGGCTAGCGCAAAGCCAAGCGCACCAGCCAGCGCCGCCTCCGGCCAGCCGGCATTGGGGGATCGATGGTGGTGCGCATCGCGACGGATTGCGGCGAGGGCCCCTAGCGGAGAAGCACCTTTCACGAAAAACGCGGCGATGACGAAAAGACCGCCGCTCAATCTTGAGGCCGGCAGATTGACCAAGTCGTCCAGCCGGGCCGAGGCCCAGCCAAAGGCCTCATGGCGTGGAGAGCGGTGGCCGATCATGCTGTCGGCCGTATTGATCGCCTTGTAAGCTGCACCGCCCGGCAGGCCCAACAGGCCGAGCCAAAGGGCAGGGGCAACAATACCGTCAGAAAAATTCTCGGCCAGACTCTCAATTGCCGCCCGGCATATCGCCGCCTCGTCCAACGCCTGCGGATCGCGACCGACGATCATCGACACCGCCTTGCGGCCACCCTCCACACCCTCGCGCTCCAATGCAACGGCAACGGCCTCCACATGCTGTTCCAGACTTTTTTGCGCCGGAAGCGAGGCGCCGAGGATAGCCGCAGCCAAAAGGCCGATGGGCAAGAGAAGCAGAACCGATTGTACGGACCATGCAAGAATGACGGTGAGACCGGCAAAAACAACCAGCGCAGCCACGCCTGCCGCCCTACGCTGCGAAAATGAAGCGCTCTCCCGGTTCCATTTTTTGTCCAGCAGCGCGATAAGCGAACCGATCCAGGTGACGGGGTGGCCGATACGTTTGAACAACCAGTCCGGATAGCCGGTCAAGCGTTCGATCACGAGCGACAGGAAAGCGAGAGCAAAGAACATGGGCGAGACAGTACCAGAAAAGCCGCAGGCTGCGATCCGTCACGGCGGCAATCTCGGCAAGGCGCGCCTGACGTTTCCTGACGCGCCTGAACCGTGGATCGACCTATCCACCGGGATCAATCCGCACTCCTATCCGCATTCTCCCATTCCCGCCAGCGCATTCGCCCGCCTGCCGGAACCGGATGCCGCCGAAGCGTTGAAGCAGCTGGCAGCAACCCATTTTGGCGCACCTTCTGCCGCGCATATCACGCTTTCGCCTGGCACCCAGATGCTGATGCCGTTATTAGCTCAAATCGCTCTTTCCCGTGGGGCAAAAAACGGGGCTGTGCTTTCACCCGCCTATGCGGAACACGCCCGCACCGCGCGCATGGCCGGACTGAACGTGACCGAAGTTGACAACCTTGGCGACCTGTCAGCATCCGCATATGCGGTGGTGGTCAATCCCAACAATCCCGATGGTCGTGTCACGGATCGAGACGCCTTGCTGTCTCTGGCCCATTCGATGCGTCGTAAAAACGGCCTGCTCGTCGTGGATGAAGCCTTTGTCGAAGCGGGAGGTACAGAAAGCCTCGCCGATGCCGCCGATCACGATGCGCTGGTTGTGCTGCGATCCTTCGGCAAATTTTATGGCATGGCGGGCGTGCGGCTCGGTTTCGCGATTGCGCATCCTGATACAGCCGCCGCACTTGAGGCAAGGCTCGGTCCCTGGGCAGTTTCCGGCCCGGCACTGCATATTGCGACCGAAGCTTTGGCAGACGAGGAATGGCAATCATCCATGCGCCTTCAACTCACGAAAGAAGCCCGGCGCATGAATGACCTGCTGAAAAAAGTGGGGCTGGAAATCAAAGGCGGCACGTCCCTGTTCACGCTGGTCCGGGATAAGCGCGCCACAGCACTGTTAGGGCATCTTGGCCAGCGTGGCATTCTGGTCCGCATCTTTGATGAAAGGCCGAACGACATGCGTTTCGGCCTCCCCGGCAGCGAAGAGGAGTGGCAGCGCCTGGAAGTGGCACTGCTCTCTTTCGATCATCCCTCGAAGGTGTAGGTCTCGATCGACTCCGGCTTCATTTCGATGGAGAAGCCCGGCAGTTTCGGCGGCATGTAGGCGGCGTTGCGGATATCGCAGGGCTCGATGAAGTGCTCGTGCAGATGGTCGACATATTCGATGACGCGGCCTTCCTTCGTGCCTGACACAACCAGATAATCAATCATTGACAGGTGCTGCACATATTCGCAAAGGCCGACGCCGCCGGCATGCGGCCAGACCGGCAGATTGTATTTGGCGGCAATCAGCAGCACAGCCAGCACTTCATTCAGGCCACCCATGCGGCAGCTGTCGATCTGCACCACGTCGATGGCGCCTTCAGCGATGAACTGCTTGAACATGATGCGGTTCTGGCACATTTCGCCCGTCGCCACCTTCACGGAACCGATGGCGGCACGAATTTTACGATGGCCGGCGACATCATCCGGGCTGGTCGGTTCTTCGATGAAGAAGGGCTTGGAAAAGGCGAGCTTATTCACCCACTCGATTGCCTGATCCACTTCCCACACCTGATTGGCATCGATCATCAGGTAACGGTCAGGACCAATCACCTCGCGGGCGATGGTGAGACGGCGAATATCGTCTTCCAGATCACGGCCGACCTTCATCTTCACATGGTTGAATCCGGCATCAATCGCTTCCTGGCAAAGACGGCGCAGCTTGGCGTCGTCATAACCTAGCCAGCCGGCTGACGTCGTGTAGCAGGCATAACCCTCGTTCTTCAGCGTCTCTATACGCTCCTTCTTGCCGCTCTCGGCTTGTCTCAGGATCGCAAGCGCATCGTCGCGGGTCAGCACATCGGTCAGATAACGATAATCAACGATGTCGGCGATTTCTTCCGGACTCATATCGGCAACAAGCTGCCACACCGGCTTGCCCGCCTTCTTCGCCAGCAGATCCCAGACAGCATTGACGACGGCGCCGGTGGCGAGATGCATCGCACCCTTGTCCGGGCCGATCCAGCGGAGTTGGCTGTCGCTCGTCAGATGCCGCCAATATTTACCGGGGTTCTCGGTGACGGTGATGAGGTCGGTGCCGACCACCAGATGCCGCATCGCTTCGATTGCCATGCAGCAGATGTCATTGCCGCGACCGATGGTGAAGGTCAGCCCATGGCCCTTCAGGCCCGGCTCGTCGGTGTCGAGAATGACGTAAGCCGCGGAATAATCCGGGTCGGGGTTCATCGCATCCGAACCGTCAAGGCTCTGGGAGGTCGGGAAACGCAGGTCGAAAACACGCAGATCTGTAATTTTGGTCATGGCCGGTTACTCGCGGTCAGTGTCAAAGGAAATCGTTCAATCGTGGTGGAAGGTTTCTTCCATCATCGCCCACCACTCGTCTTGCCTGCGGCTTTCGAGCGGTTGCTGGCAGGGAATGGTGAAAGACCACCATTCCTGGTTCTTGGGGCTTGCGGCTATCTTCGCCATGTCGGCGCTGAAATCCGTGCCGTGATATTCCCAATAGCCGAACAGCAGATTTTCCGGTTCACGCAGGAAGATCGTATAGTTACGGATGTTGCTGTCGCTGATGAGCGCCAGAACTTCCGGCCAGACGGCAGCGTGCAGCCTTTTATATTCCGCGATCATCTCGGGTTTGACACCTATGACCATGCCCATACGCTGCATGAAAAACTCCGTTATTGCTTGATGGTAGCGAGCGCTGCGCGCAGCCCGTGTTGCGGCAGGTTCAATCCCAGCCGTTCTGCAGCAGCAATGATCGGGATGAATCGACGACGCTTCTTTTCATCGTGGTTACCGGCGATATCGGCCAGCCGATGCGCGAGAAAAGGATTGCGCAAACGTTCGCGCAACACACTGATATAGACCTCAGCCTCATCTCCCATGCCTTCGGCAGCAAAGACCGGCAGAACCTCGTCCCGCCAGAGCGTTTCCAGATCCGTAACGAGAGCGTCGTCGCCCATTGCCTGACGCACTGTCTCGTCATTCGCACGCGCATCCTGCATCCAGCGCTCCGCCAGATAGGAGTGGCCGAGATTGAGCAGAAAAAGCTTCAGCTTTTCGTAGTGGTCGAGATCATCCGTCAGCACGATCGCAGGGTGAGCGCATGGCAAAACGAGCCCTTCCTGCCTCTCGATCGCCCAGAGCGCATAGGGCTCCGCCACCGCACCAACTGGATCGATAGGCTCGGAGACGATACGGTCGACCAGACTATTGGCGAAACGGCATTTCTCGTTGAGATAAAAGGCAAACCCCGCCGGCAACTGCCACTCGTCTGCAAGCTGGCGAATGACGTGCTGCAGCCTTTCGCCATTGCGCGGCACAAGTTCGCAGGGGAAGATCGACAAAGGCGCCTCCGGATTGCTCTGAAAACGCTCCAGCAGCAACATGCAGAGTTTCGCCGGAAAGCTTTTCGGCACCACCGAAAAATCGGCCACAAGCCCAGGCCCGTCAGCGGAATCCAGCTCATAACCGCGATCACCCGTATTGGACAGAATGACCTCGGCCATGCAGGCGAGACGCCGCACCTCGGCCCAGTCGGTCGCGGCGGTCAGCGCGCGCGCGACGGCCTTACCCGGAATTTCCTCGTCCACTTCCTTCCCATCGCTGATACCGCGAATGCGCACAGGGTAGGGCGCGCCGCTATTCAGTGCGGCAACACGCTTCAGGCTTTCCGCATTGCCGGTCGTCTGAACAATAGCGATATGCCCGAGAGCCTCGCCTTTATCCAGCGCCTGCGAAACGAACAGATCCGCATGCGCCAGAAGAAAACGGCTGGTGCCAAATTGCAGAATGGGCGTGTCAGCTGTCATGCGACCTCCACCATGCCTTTGATCACTCCGGCTTTCGGATCGGTCAGCTGAGAGAATTTGGAAGGCACATCGGCAAGCGTCATGCGGTGGGTAATCAGTGCTTCCGGTACCTTCCCGTCCCGCAGCGCCTGCAACACCCGCTCGAAATCCTGAAGCGTTGCATTTCGGCTGCCCAGCAGCGTCGTTTCGCGCTTGTGAAACTCCGGATCGTTGAAGCTGATATCGCTGGCGACGATGGATACCAGCACATAGGAGCCGCCGTGCCCGACGAAGGAAAACCCGCGTTCCATGGCCTTCGGATTGCCCGTCGCATCAAAAACCGCATCGAAGAAATCACCGCCGGTAATATCAGAGAGGCGGTCCTTATCACCTTCACCGAGCGTTACCGTATGGGCGACGCCGAGATGCTCCCTGCAGAAATCCAGCCGATCGGTGCGCCCGTCGATCATGGTCACCTCGCCACCATCGAGAACCGCAAAAACCGCAACCGCCATGCCGATAGGACCGGCGCCGACGATCAGGACCTTCTGCCCCTTCTCGACCGCGCCGCGGCGCACGGCATGCGCGCCGATGGCCAGAAATTCGGTCATGGCCGCCTGATCGAGGCTCAACCCCTCCGCCTTCAGCACGAATTGCTGCGGAACGCTCAAATATTCCACCATGCCGCCATCGCGATGAACGCCGAGGACACCAATATTGCGGCAGCAATTGCTCTTGCCTTTCAGGCAGGCGCTGCATTTTCCGCAGGAGATATAGGGAATGACGGTGACCACGTCGCCAGCGGAAAGAGGACTGCCATCAGGTGCTTCTTCCACGGTGCCGGAAAGCTCGTGGCCCATGATGCGCGGGTAGGAAAGATAGGGCTGGTTGCCAGTGAAGATGTGCAGATCCGTACCGCAGACGCCTATGCGGCGAATGCGCACCAGCACTTCACCTTCACCGCGTACAGGTTTCGGTAAATCCTTGGCGGTAAGTTGACCGGGAGTGTCACAGAAAATCGCCAGCATGCATCACCTGTCAGAAAGGGAATAAAAACGGATGGCGTTGCCGCCAAAAACTGCCGCATAGTCCTCTGCCGGCACGATATCGCGGCAGAAATCCAGCCAGACCTGGTAATCGCCGGCCAGTCGCAACACCGGCCAGTCGCTGCCGAAGATCACGCGGTTTGCGCCGAAGAGTTCCAGAATGGTTTCCGCATAGGGTCGCACCGCTTCCGGCCGCTGATCACCGCGCTCGGTCAACAGACCAGAAAGCTTGCAATGGACATTGGGTAGGGCAGCCAGAGCCGCCATGTCGCTCCGCCAGCCGCTATAATGACCTGTGGCGATCAACGGCTTCGCACCATGATCGATGACAACAGGCAGTTGCGGATGGCGGCGGGCGAAAGACAGGAGATGCGGCAGATTTGGCGGCAGGACCAGCGCATCAAACACAAGCCCGTGTTTCACCAGCGCGTCCACAGCGGTATCCAGCGCCGGATCGTCGATCCAGGCCACATCCTCAATGCCCTGCAGCATGGGGCGTACGCCCCTGAAGGCCGAATGTTTTGCCCGGCGGGCAATTTCCGTCGCCGCATCGGGGGACTTCATGTCCACCCAGCCAACCACACCTTTGATGAAACCTGTCTTATCCGCCAGCTCCAGCATGAAATCCGTATCGGCGGCAGTCTCCATTGTCTGCACTAGCACTGTTCCCGAAACCCCTGCCTCAGCCAGCAACGGCGACAGATCGGCCGGAAGAAAATCCCGGTAGATGGCGGCGAGCGCCGGCGGCGGCCATTGCCCGGCGCGATCCTTCATCAGCCAGAAATGCTGGTGGGCGTCTATGAGCATTGCCTCAGGCCTTTCCGCCGGGCACGGGCGAACCTTCGGCAATCAGGCCGCGCCTGTGCAGCTCGGACCAGAATTCATCTGGAATCGACTGTTCGAACCATTCGATATTGGAGGCAAGCTGTTGCGCGTTGCGCGCGCCTGACACGACCGTGACTGAAGCCGGATGGGCGAGCGGAAACTGCAGCGCAGCCGCCTGCAACGACACGCTCAACTCCTCGCACACGCCCTGCAGCGCATCGACGCGCGTAAGGATATCGGCAGGCGCATCGGCATAGTTGAACTTGCGGTTACCAGCCAGAATGCCTGAGTTGAACGCACCAGCGACAACGATGCCGACACCGCTTTCAGCGCAGCGGTTCATGAAGACAAGGCTCTGCTGTTCCAGGAGCGTATAGCGACCAGCAAGCATGGCGACGTCTATATCGAAGACATCCATGGCGTCGCTGACGATCTGCCATTCGTTAACGCCAAGCCCAACAGCTCCGGTCGACCCTTCTTCGCGCAGTTTGCCAAGCGCCCGGAAGCCGCCGCCAGTGGTCAGCTGCTCCCAGTAATGCCGGTGCTTTTCGCCGTGGGTGAAGGAGCCGATATCATGCACGTAAAGAATATCCGGCTTCAGAACGCCCAGCCGCTGCTGGCTTGCCTCGAAGGAGCGCAGGATACCGTCATAGGAATAATCATAGACCGGGCGGAACGGCAGCGGCGCTATATAGGCATCCTCCTCCGGACCGACGGTCTCGTCAGGAACCATCACACGGCCGACCTTGGTGCTGAGCGTATATTCGTTCCGCTCATGCTCCGTTACCATGGTGCCGAGACGACGCTCCGACCGCGTATAACCGTAAAAGGGCGCGGTATCGAAATAACGCATGCCGCTTTCCCATGCCGTGTCGAACGCACCTTTGGACTCCTCATAGGGCGTGACGCGGTAGAGATTGCCCATCTGGGCGCAGCCGAGGCCCATGACCGTGACGTCGACGGCGCGGCGCGGCAATTTACGTGTGTCGGAGACTTTCATCGCAGGGACTTTCCGGGTTTTATTTGAAAAGGCGCGCCGCCGTGAAGCGGCGCGCCATCATGCATCAATAAAGAACGTTCTTGGCTTCCGGCTTGTCGACATTGTCCTTGGTGACAACAACGACGCCGGTGTCGACGAACTTCTCAACCTTTTCCTTGTTGATGAGCTTGGTGATGGTTTCCACGCCCTTCTCACCCATCTGGTAGGAACCCTGAACGACGATGCCGGCCAGTGTGCCATCCTTGACGAAGCCCTGAAGATCCTGATTGCCGTCGAAGCCGATGCCAACGACCTTGCCGGCCTTGCCGGTCTGGGCAAGCGCACGGCCAACACCGATTGCCGTCGGCTCATTGGCGCCGAAGATACCTTTCAGATCGGAATTGGCGGCCAGAACGTCGGTGGTCTGGTTCAGCGCGGTCGCCATCTGCGACTGCGAATAGAAAGGACCGACGATCTTCAGGTTGGAATTCATCTGGATGTAATCGGTGAAACCGCCAACGCGGCCGATTTCAGAACCGGCACCGGCAACGTAAGACATGACGGCAATCTTGCCTTCCTTGCCCACCTTGTCGATCAGCGCCTGCGCTGCCAGTTCGCCGGCTTTCTTGTTATCGGTCGCCAGAAACGACTGGTAATATTGCTCGGAGCCGCTCGCCAGCTGCGAGTCGATCAGAACCACGGGAATACGGGCTTCCCAGGCCTTCTTGACGGCCGGAACCAGCGCATCCGGATCGGAAGGGGCAAGAACGATTCCCGCGACCTTACGGTTGATGGCGTTTTCAACCATGTTGACCTGGTCGGCAATCGCAGATTCGGCAGCCGGACCCTGGAAGGTCATGGTGTTGCCGGCAGAGTTCTTCATCGCCGCATCAGCGCCCTTCTGAACGTTCTGCCAGAAGGTGGAATTGACGGTCTTGACGATGACGGCGATTTCGCCGGCCTGCACGGTGGAAACGCTCCACAGCGCGATTGCGGATGTCAGAAGGGCGGTCGCAAGTTTGTTCATTTCTTCCTCCGTGATGTCGGCATACCGGGCCTCCCCTTGCCGATCTTTTTTGCGGAAAGGGTCCGCAGGCCCTTGATCAGCGGCGGTTGCGCAACTGGTCGATCCAGACGGTGACCAGAATGACGAGGCCGATGATGATCTGTTGTGTGAAGGCGGAGACGCCGTTCATATTGAGACCGTTGCGCAGGATGCCGATGACGAAGGCGCCGATGGCCGTGCCGGAAATCGTGCCCACACCGCCGATCAGGGACGTGCCGCCAATGACGGCGCTGGCAATCGCATCCAGCTCATACATCACGCCTTCATTCGGCTGGGCGGTGACGAGACGTGACATCAGCACGCAGCCCGTCAACCCGGCGAGCGTTCCGGACAGGATGTAGGTGAAATTGGTAACGCGGGCGACGTTCACGCCAGACAGACGCGCCGCATCCGCATTGGAACCAACGGCATAGATATGACGGCCGAGGATCGAGCGGTTGAGCATGAAGGAAACCGCAAGCGCAATCACCACCATCAGGATGACGGGGTAGGGGATGCCCGGAAACACGACGTTCGGAAAGCCGTCATCACCGATAGTGACGATGCGGAAGAGCGCGCCATTGCCGAGTTCGCCGAAGGATTCCCCGAGGCCGGACACAGCACGCGCGCCAGTGATCTGCAAAGCTACGCCGCGGGCAATCAGCATCATGCCGAGTGTGGCGATGAAGGGCGGCAGCTTGAAGCGCGTGACAAGCAGGCCGTTGATGAAGCCGCAAAGCGAACCCGTCAGAATGCCGAGAAACATGCCGATTGGCACCGGCATGCCAAGTTCTTTCACCGCAAGGGCTGCAACGACCCCGGCAAGCGCAAGCACCGAACCGACGGAAAGATCGATACCGCCAGTGATGATGACACAGGTTGCGCCAATACCGAGCAGCGCGATGGATGTGACCTGCAATGCGATCGTCATGCCATTATTGACGGTGAAGAAAGCGCTGCTGGTTGCGGAGAAGACCGCGACAAGCGCCACGAGGCTGCCAAGCGCCGCAAATTTCTGGATGATGTCCTTTTGGCGGTCGCTGAAAGCGAAGCTCTTCTTGGGTTCTGCAATATTGGCCATGTCGTTCCTCACTGCGCGGCCCGGCCGTACCCGGACGCATACCGCATGATTTCTTCCTGATTGGTCTTGGCGGTTTCAAGCACGCCCGTGATCCGGCCCTGGTGGAAAACGGCGATGCGATCCGTTAGCCCGAGAATTTCCGGCAGCTCCGAACTGATGAGAACAACGCCGATGCCCTGCGCGGCCAACTCATCCATGATCTTGTAGATCGCGAATTTCGCGCCGACATCGATGCCGCGCGTCGGCTCATCGAAGAACAGCACACGCGACTGCCGGAACAGCCATTTACCGATGATGATCTTTTGCTGATTGCCACCCGATAGCAGCCGCACGGTCTGCTGGATGGAAGGTGTACGAATATTCAAAAGATCGACGTAACGTCTGGCGACATCGTCGTGCTTCTTGAAATCGATCAACCCGAAACGGTTGGAAACTTCGCCAATATTGGCAAGAGTGGTGTTTGCGGCAACGGACATCTTGATGGCGAGACCATCGCTCTTCCTGTCTTCCGACAGATAGGCAATGCCTTCCCTGATGGCGTCCTGCGGTGAGCGGATGGAAAGCTCGCGGCTCTCAAAGATGATTTTTCCGCTATCAAGAGCATCGGCTCCGAAGATCGCCCGCGCCACCTCAGTACGCCCGGCCCCCATCAACCCGGCAAAACCGAGAATTTCGCCGCGCCGCAGCGAGAAGGAGACATCCTGAAACACGCCCGCGCGCGTCAATCCCTCGGCAGAGAAGATGATATCTTCAGAGGGCTTCGATGTGCGCTCCGGAAACTTGTCTTCCAGTGAGCGCCCGACCATGCGCGTGACGATATCGTCAACGGTGATCGACGCAAAATCGTCGGTCGAAATATAACGCCCGTCACGCAGGACCGTCACGCGGTCGACGATCTCGGCCATTTCATCCAGACGATGAGAAATATAGACGATGCCGACACCGGATGCCTTTAGATCGCGAATGACCTTGAATAAGAGCCGCGTTTCCTGCTCGGTTAGCGAGGAGGTCGGCTCATCCATGATGAGCACTTCAGCGTCAAGAGAGAGCGCCTTGGCGATCTCCACCATCTGACATTGGGCGACCGAGAGGCCACGCACGATCTGGTCGGGATCGATATCGACTCCCAGCCGATCGAGACAGCGTTTGGCATCGAGGCGCAGCTTTTTGCGGTCAACGAGAAAACCGCGGCGCGGCTCACGGGCAAGATAGATGTTTTCGGCGACGGAAAGATGCGGAACCAGATTGAGTTCCTGATGAATGATGGCGATGCCCGCCGCTTCAGACTCCAGCGGCGACGCATATTGCACCTTCACACCCTTGTGCAGGATCGTGCCGTCGCTCGGCTGGTAGACGCCGCTGATGATTTTCATCAGCGTCGATTTTCCTGCGCCATTCTCGCCGCAGACAGCATGCACTTCACCGCTGCGCAGATCGAAATGCACATTCGACAACGCCTTGACGCCCGGAAATTCCTTGCTGATGTTTTCAAGACGCAGGAGGGCCGAACGCTCCGCGCCCGTCTCCTCAGGCGAAAAATCGCCCCGAATTGTCGATGCGCCCTGCGACATCTGGAAACCTCCCACTCGTGCTCCCCACTCCACCGGGGTGCCTTGAACAGGCCAAATGGTTAGGCCGGTTTTCTGGAATGGTCAAGCCAATTAGGGCGAAATTTGAAATACGCCTTTGAATGGCGCGGAATCTTCATCGCCGAAAATTCGATATAATACTGTAAATTCTTATATTTAAGTAATTTCTTGCGTATTGATACGCTTGGCGTTACGGTAAGGCCAAATAGAGATTGCAGATAGGGATCATCGAAAAACATATGAATGGTCAGGCCAAAATAGCGGAACCACGCCGGCTCTATCAGCAGATAGCGGACCAAATACGTGAACTCATCGATCTCGGTGAGTTTCTGCCTGGAACACGGCTTCCGGCCGAACGGGAACTGGCGCAGAAACTCGGTGTATCGAGACCCTCGTTGCGAGAAGCGCTGATTGCGCTTGAAATAGACAACACTGTTGAAATTCGCATGGGTTCCGGTGTCTATGTCTCGACAGAGGCTCTCCAGACAACCCACCACACCAAATCGCTGGGCGACAGCCCCTCTGAGCTGATGCAGGCGCGCGCGGCTCTGGAAGGCGCGACCATCGTGCTGGCGGCAAGCCGCATGACCGACGAAACGATCTCAAGCCTTCGCCAGATCCTGAATACCATGCAGAAGGAAATCGAGGCGGGACGTAAGCCTCTGGATCAGGATCGGCTGTTTCACGTCACCATTGCCGAGCAATCCGGCAACAGCGTCCTCACACGGCTGGTGGCGAGTCTTTTCGACGAACGACACAGCCCCATTTCAGCCCAGTTGCGGGTCAAATTCGAGGATCGGGATACCTGGACCCATGCGCTTCAGGAGCACGAAGCCATTCTGGCAGCTCTGGAACTCAAGGATCCACTGCTGGCGCAGGCGGCCATTCATACCCATCTTGAAGGCTCCAAACGGCGCTGGGTCGAAAGCTGAGTTAGAAACATAGCAGGCAATATACCGGGAGGAGGAAAACCCGTGAGTGAGAATTCCGAGGCAACCATTTTGCTGAACGCCAACGACAATGTTGCGGTGGCGCGCCGGTCCATTCCGGCCGGTGGTGCGACGGGCAGGGGCGATCTGACGGCTCGCGAACTGATCGGACGCGGGCATAAAGTGGCCCTGAAATACATCAAATCCGGAGACGAGGTGCTGAAATACGGCCAGGTGATTGGTATCGCCACTCAGGATATCGAGCCGGGCCGGCACGTGCATCTGCACAATCTCGCCATGGTACCTTCCGAACACGCTCATCAGTTCAGTGTCGATATTGAAGAAAAGGGCATGGTGCCGGAAACCGAACGCCGCACCTTCATGGGCTATGATCGTGGTCTCGGCGGCGTGGGCACACGCAACTATATTGGCGTCATCGCATCGGTGAACTGTTCCGCCACGGTGTCGCGTTACATCGCCGATTATTTCAACAAACAGGGCGGACTTGACGGGTTCGATAATGTCGATGGCGTCGTGGCACTAACCCATGGCGGCGGCTGCGCGCTGAACACCAAATCGGAAGGCTACCGCCTTCTGATCCGAACCATTCAGGGTTATGCCCGTCATCCCAATTTCGGCGGTATTCTGCTGATCGGCCTCGGTTGCGAAACCAACCAGATCGCCCCCATCCTCGAACATTACAAGATGGAGGAAGGCGAGCGGCTGCGCACCATGACGATCCAGCAGCACGGCGGCACGCGCAAGACAATCGATGCGGCGATTACCGAGATCAAGGCCATGCTGCCAATGGTCAATGCCGCCCGCCGTACCGAACAACCGCTTTCGAAGCTGAAAGTGGCGCTGGAATGCGGCGGTTCGGATGGCTACTCCGGCATATCCGCCAACCCGGCACTCGGCTATGCGTCCGACCTCATTGTCCGCAATGGCGGCACGACAGTTCTTTCCGAAACACCGGAGATTTACGGCGCCGAGCACCTGCTGACAAAACGCGCCGTCACCCCGGCGGTCGCCGAAAAACTGCTGCAGCGTATTGACTGGTGGCGGGATTATACCGCCCGCAATGGCGACGAACTCAACAACAACCCCTCCCATGGCAACAAGCTTGGCGGCCTGACCACCATTTTGGAGAAATCACTGGGTGCAGTCGCCAAGGGCGGTTCCATGCCGTTGAAGGCCGTGTATGAATTTGCCGAAACCGTCACCGAGCAGGGTTTCGTTTTCATGGATACGCCCGGCTACGATCCCGTCGCCGTCACTGGCCAAGTCGCCGGCGGCTGCAACGTCATCTGTTTCACCACCGGCCGCGGCTCGGTTTCCGGTTTCAAGCCGTCGCCCTGCATCAAGATCGCCACCAATTCCGAAATGTATGAACATATGAAGGAAGACATGGATATCAACTGCGGTGAGATCGTTACCGGCGCAGAAACCATAGAAGAATCCGGCAAACGAATTTTCGAACATATTCTGGCCGTGGCTTCCGGCGACAAGACCGTCAGCGAGATTTACGACTACGGCGACAACGAATTCGTGCCGTGGCAGGTCGGGGCAGTCACCTGAACAAAAATCAAAACTGTCCCACGTGAAACAAAAGGCCCGGAAATCACTTTCCGGGCCTTCACTATTTCTGACTATAGGTCCGCGACTTAGTGGCGGAAGTGACGCATGCCCGTGAACACCATCGTCACATTATGCTCGTTTGCAGCGTCGATCACTTCCTGGTCACGCATGGATCCACCCGGCTGGATGACAGCTGTGGCACCAGCGGCAATCGCAGCAAGCAAGCCGTCAGCGAAAGGATAAAACGCTTCCGAAGCAACAGCGGAGCCGCGCGTCAGTGGTTCGGCAAGGCCAAGCGCCTTGGCCGCATCTTCCGCCTTCTGGGCGGCGATGCGGGCGGAATCCACCCGGCTCATCTGGCCGGCACCGATACCAGCCGTCTGTCCATCCTTGGCGTATATCACGGCATTTGATTTAACATGCTTGGCAATCTTGAAGGCGAACTTCATGTCTTCAAGCTCCTGCGCCGTCGGCGCGCGCTTGGTGACAACCTTGAGGTCGAGATCTTCGACCATGCCATTATCACGGCTTTGCACCAGCAGGCCGCCGGACACGGTCTTCGCGGTGATGCCGGCTGCACGCGGATTCGGAAGGCCGCCAGCGGTCAGCAGACGCAGGTTCGGCTTGCGGGCAATGATGGACTTTGCTTCTTCGGTGACGTCAGGTGCAATGATGACTTCGGTGAAGAGCTTGACGATCTCTTCCGCCGTTTCCGCATCAAGCGTTTGGTTCAAGGCGATGACGCCGCCAAAGGCAGAAACGGAATCGCAGGCCAGTGCCCGCCGGTACGCTTCGGCGAGTGTCGGACCAGTTGCAACACCACAAGGGTTGGCATGCTTGATAATGGCGACTGCCGGCGCATTTTCAGGCAGGAATTCCGCCACCAGCTCGTAAGCTGCATCCGTATCGTTGATATTATTGTAAGAAAGCTGTTTGCCCTGAAGCAGCGTCGCCGTTGCGACGCCGGGGCGCTTTTCGCCCGTCAGATAAAAACCGGCGCTCTGATGCGGGTTCTCGCCATAACGCATCTTTTCCTTCAGCGTCCCGCCGATGGCACGGTAATCCGGTGTCTCGATGGAAAGCGCTTCAACGAACCAGTTGGAAATCACCGCGTCATAGGCGGCCGTGCGGGCATAGGCCTTGGCGGCAAATGTCTGGCGCAGCGCATAAGAGGTATGGCCGTCATCAGCCTGCAGGGCTTCAACCAGTGCCGGATAGTCCGAAGGATCGGTGACGACCGTGACATAGGCATGGTTCTTGGCGGAAGCGCGGATCATCGCCGGACCGCCAATATCGATGTTTTCGACCGTCGTCGGATAATCGCCGCCCTTGGCGCGAACTTCCTCGAAGGGATAAAGATTGATGACCGAAAGATCGATCGCCTCGATACCATGTGCCTTCATCGCCTCGACATGTTCCGCATCATCCCGGATTGCCAGAAGCCCACCATGCACGTTGGGATGCAAGGTCTTAACGCGGCCGTCCATGATCTCAGGAAAATTGGTTACGTCGGAAACATCCGTCACCGGCAAGCCCGCTTCGGCGATGGCTTTTGCGGTACCGCCTGTCGACAGGAGCTTGACGCCGAGCTTTGACAGAACCGTCGCCAGCTCGAGGATATCAGTCTTGTCGGACACGGAAAGAAGCGCCGTGCGGATTTTGACTTTGTCGGGGGCGGGGATTTTTTTGGACACGACGGCCATCGGGCATACTCCGTTTGACGGGGAAGACGGGCTGAAATGGAATTGATCCAGCAATTGCCGCCGCGTTAACACAGCTTACCGGATTAATAAACAGCAGGGATGACGGAGGACGAAATCCATGAGCAGTTTTCGTCCGAAATAGCCCGGATTACGGATGAGATACGGCTCAGGCCTTGCGTTCGATGATCCAGCGGATTTCCCGCGTGTTGGCGAGATTGAAGGGCAACTCGATCTGTTGCGAAGGCCGCATGCCGGATGCATCGGCCATGAACACATCTTCGGTCACGAAAACCTCCAGACCCGGCGCCGAGAACAGCCAGGTGGTTCCGTCAGCCGCCTCCAGATAAACCGACTCCTCATCCCGCTGGAACAACTGAATATGAGGATGGATATGGAAACGCGAAACCGCCGAAATCGACTGCAATTGTGTCTTCGTCGTATTCTCGTCGGCTCTGAGCAGGTCACGGCCTTTAATTTTCGTGCCGGCCGCATTTAACTCGATTTCCCGCTCATGATAGCAGCCAAAGTTTTGCAGATAGCCATCATGCGACGCCCGCAGGACGTCGTTGCCGTTTCCATCAGTTCCACGCTCGCTATCCACCCGGCTGACGCCAGAAATCATGATAGGGCCAAGCAGCCTGGAGCGCGACAATCTGCAAGAGGAGGTATCTGCAAGCGTGACGGTGGAATGGGCGGCCGTTGACCGGCTGGCTCGCTGATATTCCGGGGCTGCATTTTTCGGAAAGCCGGAATTGATGATGAACCGGTTCTTGCCGCAGGACATTTCAAAAGACAGGCAACCCGAATGGGCATTACGGGAAAGCTCCGCCGAGCCTGGATGACCGGTGTCGACGATGATGACGGTCTCATCTGTCGCAAGCCGCTGGTAATTCACATCCGGCAACATTTTCGACGGCCGACCGGCGGTTTCGTCGTAACGCAACACGGAGACAAGCTCATTGGCAAGCGTCGCCGTCGCACCGTTGAATAGTGCGAGGTCGCCACCCTGATGCCTGAAAAAGCGGATTGCCGGAAACATCCGGTCTATCGCCGGCACCAGCCCGGAGGGCAGATCGTGGCCAAGATTGATATAACTTTGCCGAAGCGGCAGAAGATCGAGCAGCAGATCAAGCATGACCCGCGGGTTACGGGACACATGCCCGCCATCGGGCAGAATCTGGCGTTCCATTTCCTGAGCCAGCTTCATACCGTGCCGGGTGATACGGGAGAGGCGTGTCGGCATGGCAATGG
The DNA here is from genome assembly GCF_005221385.1 of Agrobacterium tumefaciens. Lineage (NCBI taxonomy): Bacteria > Pseudomonadati > Pseudomonadota > Alphaproteobacteria > Hyphomicrobiales > Rhizobiaceae > Agrobacterium > Agrobacterium tumefaciens. Next base: position 2,722,042 of record NZ_CP039903.1, read on the forward strand.
AGGCCATGGCAAGCGCAATCCTGATCCTGAGCCGCGTCTCGCCATCCGGCGCGTGTTTGACGATCCTGTCCAGATAACGCACATGAAAAGCGAGACTTTTGAGGAAACGGCGGTAAAAACCAGCATCGGCCTCGAATAAAACAACGGGAGAATGGGACAGCCAGGCAATCAGCCGCTGCGCCGTAATCTCCGGCGACCAGCCTGTCCCGGTAACGCGCCTGCCGTTCAGGGCAATCCATTCGGCGACAATGCGACGCGCCCGCTTGCAAGCCTCACTCGACCTGTCGGAGCGGATATGCCTCAACCAGCCGAAGGCGTGCAGCCGCTCCTCAAAAACAAGCGAGGGATAATCCACCTGAAAGGGCGAAAGACCACCGGTTTCCACGACACGGCCGGCAAGCGCAATCCGACCGCGCAGCAATTCCTCGGCAAAATAAGGATCGATTGCCCTCAAATCCGTCGGTGCCGCTACCAGACCATCGGGCACACGGTTGGCAAACCGCGAGACATGCAAGCGCAAAGGTGTAAGGCCGACACACAGATGACGATACGCCATCCGTGAAAGAAGACCGGCCGCATTCATGCTGCCTGCAAAGGACCCTAACAAGCTGTGTTTCCCGCTTCACATATTTTGTTTTTATCAGTGAACCGTGATGACCGGAACATTATCGATAAATATCAATGATTCGCGAAAGCTTCGCTTTTTTCTACTTCTTACGCAAGACACTGCTAAAAAACCCGTCGACACCGCCGAACATATCCGGCGTCGTGCGCAGATCACCCTCTGGGCTGACAGCCGCTTCCATTCCCGGCCAATCTTCCTTGCGAACGGCAATACGCTCCACATCTGGATTTTCCGCGAGAACCTGCGCGATCATCTCTTCGCCTTCCGAAGGATCAAGCGAGCAGTTGGAGAACACGACGATACCGCCAGAACCCACCAATGTCAGCGAATGCCGCAACATCTGGCCCTGAAGAGCCGCAAGTTTGGCAATGTCCGTTTCATCCTTCGTCCAGCAGACATCGGGATGTTTACGCAGCGTGCCGGTTGACGAACACGGCGCATCCAGGAGAACAGCGTCAAACAGCAGCTCCGGCTGATACTTCAACATGTTCACCTCCACCGTTTCGGCATGGAGGCCAAGCCGGTCGAGATTTTCCCTGAGGCGCCGCAGACGATTGCCGGACTGGTCCAGCGCCGTCACTTTAGCGCCCGCCAGCGCAAGCTGGGCCGTTTTGCCGCCGGGGGCTGCACAGAGATCGGCGACACGTTTGCCGGAAATATCTCCCAGCAGCCGCACCGGCATGCTGGCGGCAAGATCCTGCACCCACCAAGCGCCCTCGGCAAAACCTTCAAGCGAGGGAATCTGCCCTTCGAAATCTCCAAGGCGCACGCTGCCATTTGGCAAAACCGTGCCGCCCAGCTTCTCCGCCCACAGGGCCGGATCAGCCTTGACTGTAAGATCAATGGAGGACGGTGTCAGCTGCGCTTCGGAAATCCGTTGCGCCACGTCATTGCCATAAGCGGAAACAAGCCGCGCATAGAACCAGTCCGGCAACACCGGTACGTCGGCAATGGCCTGTTCGATTTCCGCTTTCTCCCGGCCAAGCCTTCTGAGAACGGCGTTGACCAGCTTCACGAAACGCTTGTTGCGCGGGTCACGATGGGCCTGTTCCACCGCCAGATCGACAGCGGAATGATCGGGGACATCGAGATAGAGCATCTGCGCTGCGCCGACGACAAGTACGTGGTGCAGCGATCGCGCACCCTGTGGCAACGGCCCGTCAAGCAGCATCGACAATGCCGTTTCAATGCGGGGGAGGTGGCGAAGCGCACTGTTGACGATGGCTCTCACCAGCGCCCGGTCCGCAATGGAAAGCGCCCGATAGACAGGATTGCCGTTTTCGCTATCCAGCATGCCATCAAGCGAAGTCTTCTTTTCCAGAACGGCAGCGAGAATACGGGTCGCGGCGATGCGCGCAGCAAGGCCTGGCTTGTCCTCGAAAGACGAAGGGCCGTCTTCACGGCCCCCGCCTTGTCCCGGCCTCGCTTGTCCCGGTCTCGGTTTTCTGGACCGGGCCGGCTTATTCTGAATATCGGATGTCAAGACCACGGTCCCTTGCGCTCGTTTTCGTTGCTTCGTCCCGTATTGGGAACGGAGCCTGATTTGCGCAGAGGTCTATCACCCGATGGCGGCGGCGTCGATGCTCGCGGGGAAAACTCCTGCGCCATGGCATGCAGCGCCGCCACGCGGTTTTCCGTATTCGGATGCGTGGAGAAGAGATTGTCCATACGCTCACCGGAGAGGGGATTGATGATGAACATATGCGCCGTTGCCGGGTTGCGCTCGGCATCGTCATTGTGAATCTGCTGCGCCATGCCGGAGATTTTCTGCAACGCCGAGGCAAGCCATAGCGGATTACCACAAATTTCCGCGCCGCGGCGGTCGGCGGAATATTCCCGCGTCCGGCTGATCGCCATCTGCACCATCATTGCGGCGAGCGGCGCAACGATCATCGCAACCAGCACACCGATAAAGCCGAGCGGATTATTGTTGTTTTCACGATTGCCTCCGAAGAAGAAAGCGAAATTGCCGAGCATGGAGATAGCGCCCGCCAGCGTGGCGGTGATCGTCATGGTCAATGTATCGCGGTTCTGCACATGCGCCAGCTCATGGGCCATGACGCCAGCCACTTCTTCCGGGGTTAGACGCTCCAGCAGACCCGTAGAGGCCGCCACAGCGGCGTTCTGCGGGTTTCGTCCCGTCGCAAAGGCGTTGGGCTGGGGGCTGTCGTAAATATACACCTTCGGCATCGGTAGGTCGGCATTGTGCGAAAGATCGCGGATCATGTGGAAAAATTCGGGCGCATTGGCCTCGTCAATCTCCCGCGCGCGATAGGCGGAGAGGACCATTTTATCCGAATTCCAATAGGAGAAGAGGTTCATACCCGCAGCGATGAGAAGGGCAATCATCATGCCGCCCTTGCCGCCGATCAGAAAACCGACACCCATGAACAATGCCGTCATGAAGGCCAGAAGCATTGCCGTGCGCATCATGTTCATCGGTTAAAATCTCCTTGTCGTTCATCAGCAACCATTGCGGGGTTTATAAACCCCGCTTGATTATATAATCTGGTAAACGCCAAACATATTTCAATATCCCGTCATAGGGAGGATTTCTCATGCAAGATGCGGATAATGACAACGGCGCGGAAACGCCGAGACGGCTATCGCCGGCAGCGGAACGTGCCCTGAAAGAAGCCGAAGAGCGACGTCAACAACAGGCAGAGCTTCAATTGCCGCCGGAAACAGGCGGCCGCGGTGGTGCCGAACCCGTTCGTTTCGGTGATTATGAAATAAAAGGCCGCGCAATCGACTTTTGAGCCGCACCAGAACATAAATACCCGCCAAAAGCGGGTATTTATCAACAAAAACAAATAGTTGACTATTTTTGTTCCAGAAGTCGGCAGACCGCTTCCAGCTGTTCAAGCGTGCGGTATCCGATGCGGATTTGCCCGGAACCACCCTTGTGGTTGATCTTTACATCAAGCCCCAGGGCGTCCGACAGGCTTCGCTCCAACGCAATCGTATCAGAATCCTTCTCAGCCGCCGGTCGCTTCTCCGCAACGTCGCCCTGTGACTTAATGTCGTTTTGCGCCAGACGCTCGGCGTCACGCACCGACAATCCCTTGGAGACGATCGTTCTCGCCAGATTTGCCGGATCAGACGTGGAAACAAGCGCCCGCGCGTGGCCCGCGGACAGGGAACCGTCTGCGAGCATATCCCGTACCGGATCGGGAAGTTTTAAAAGCCGGAGGCTGTTTGCAACATGGCTACGGCTCTTGCCAATAATCTCGCCGAGATCATTCTGGGTATAGCCGTGTTCAGCGATCAGCTGTTCATAACCCATCGCCTCTTCAAGTGGGTTCAGGTCTGAACGCTGGACGTTCTCGACAATGGCCAACTCAAGCGCAGTGCGGTCGTCCACATCGCGAACGATGACAGGCACATCGGTAAAGCCAGCCAGTTGCGCCGCACGCCAGCGTCTTTCACCGGCAATAATCTCGTAACGGTTGACCGCAACCGTCCGCACGACCACAGGCTGAACAATTCCATGCTGGCGAATGGATGCGGCCAGATCCTGCAATTCATTCTCGTCAAAATGACGCCTTGGGTTTCTTTGGCTGCGAGCGATGAATTCAATCGGAATGGTGCGGTCAGCATTGACGGTACGCTGCGGCTCGCCCACCGGCATCGGCTGATCCATTTCGCCGATCAATGCAGCAAGACCACGCCCGAGTCGACGCTTGGAAAGATCATCACTCATAAGATATTACTCCATACATTCCGGCAGACGTCAGGCGGCTTTTCGCAGCCGCTCTCTCTGGATCACTTCCGATGCCAATTGCAAATAGGCCTGGCTACCGGCGCATTTCAGATCATAAAGAATTGCGGGTTTACCATAAGACGGCGCTTCTGACACACGAACATTACGCGGAATGAGCGTGTGGTAAACCTTTTCACCCAAATGGGCACGTACATCCGTAACAACCTGCTGCGCAAGATTGTTCCGCGCATCGAACATCGTCAGAACGATACCCTGTATATCAAGCTGCGGATTAACCGAGCCGCGGATCTGGCTGACAGTATCCAACAACTGACTAAGACCTTCGAGAGCAAAGAATTCGCATTGCAGCGGCACAAGCACAGAGTGGGCGGCTGTCATGGCATTCATGGTCAGAAGATTGAAAGAGGGCGGGCAATCGACGAGAATATAGGAATAGTCTCGTGCCTCTTGCGTTTCCATGGCCGCACGCAACAGAAAGACGCGGTTGGAAACATTGGCAACCTGCATCTCGAAGCCAAGCAAATCCATGGTCGATGGTACGATGTCGAGATTTGGCACTGCCGTCGGAACAGCAACTTCACTAATGGTGTGATCGCCCACCAGAAGATCATAGGATGAAAACTTGCGTTCCTTGCGGTCAATTCCAAGCCCGGTACTGGCATTGCCCTGCGGATCCAAATCAATGATCAATACGCGCTCGCCAATAGCCGCCAGTGCCGTTGCCAGATTAATGGCCGTCGTTGTCTTTCCAACGCCACCTTTCTGGTTTGCGACTGCGATAATCCGGTTTTTTTCAAAAGTCATGCCGCACCTGGCCAGCTTGTCAGCGTCTCAAAGTGAGGTTGCTGATTTCAAGAACAACAGAATCTGCCTCAATGGCACTCTGATGTTTTACCAGATCAAACTGCCAGCGACCATGCGCTTTCTGCACTTCAGAATCATAATCCCGGCCTTTATTAAAATATGCCTTGAGATCGGGATTATTCTGCGCCCAGGGATGTATGTAGTCGAAAAGCAGATCAAGCTCGGCGAGCGCCCGCGCAGAAACCGCATCGCAGGTTTTGACAATTTCGGGTGCTTTTTCGATCCTTATTGGATGAACACTGCCTCTCGCCCCGGTTTCCTTCAGGGCAATCCGCAAAAATGCAGCCTTTTTGTTGTTGCTTTCGACCAGATCGACCCAACCATCGCCGAGTTCCGCAAGAAAAATAGCGGTAATAACGCCGGGGAAACCACCACCGCTGCCTAAGTCAGCCCATCTCTGTGTCTTGGGAGACAGCTGGAATATCTGGGCACTGTCGGCAACATGCCTACTCCAAAGCTCTGTGAGAGTGGAGGGCGCGACCAGATTTGTGGTTTTATTCCACTTCTTAAAAAGCTCGACAAAGTGCTCGAGCCTCTCATGTGTTTCACGTGAAACACTCTGGCCGTTTATCTTCATAATCCGACTCGCTATTGGTGCATGCGCAATTTTTCGCCTTGCCCGGCAGAACTTTTCCGCAGCAGGGCAAGCAGCAGGGATATCGCAGCCGGCGTCATACCGTCAACACGCGCCGCCTGCGCAATGTTCTCGGGACGAGCCTTTTCCAACTTTTGTTTAAGTTCGTTGGAAAGACCTGAGAGGCTCTGGAAATCAAAATCATCCGGGATCTTTCTATCTTCGTCCCTTTTGATATCAACAATGTCCGCGCTCTGCCGCTGCATATAAACCGCATAGCTCGCTTCAATTTCCAGAGTTTCTGCAACCTTGCCCCGAAGCGATTCCAGCTCCGGCCAATGCTGCGTGAGGATATCCAGTGTTATATCGGGATAAGCGAGTAATTCATAAATGGAACGACGCTGGCCATCTTGATTGAGTTTCAATCCCTGCTTCGCCGCCTGGGAGGGGCTGATGGTAGTTGCCCTCATCAGCTCACGACCCGATTCCAGATCAGCAATAAATGCCTCAAAGCGCTTTTCGCGCTTGGAACCGATAATGCCGGCGCTTTGGCCAATTGGCGTCAGCCGCAAATCGGCATTATCCACCCGCAGGGAGAGCCTATATTCGGCTCTGGACGTGAACATCCGATAGGGCTCGCTCACTCCCTTCGAGGTCAGATCATCGATCATGACGCCGATATAGGATTCCGTTCGGCTGAAATAAAGCGGATCGGTATTGCTCGCATACAGAGAAGCGTTCAATCCCGCAACAAGACCCTGAGCGCCGGCTTCCTCATAACCAGTGGTGCCATTGATCTGTCCCGCGAGGAACAGGCCGGGAATTTTGCGGCATTCAAGCGAGGGCTTGAGTTCCCGCGGATCGACATAGTCATATTCAATGGCATAGCCGGGTTGAAGAATAGCAACCTGTTCGAGCCCTGGTATTGTGCGGATAAATTGTTCCTGTACGGACGCGGGAAGGGAGGTCGAGATACCATTCGGATAGATGGTATGGTCGTCCAGACCCTCAGGTTCCAGAAATATCTGGTGACCGTCGCGCTCCCCAAAACGGGTGATCTTATCTTCGATGGACGGGCAATAGCGTGGGCCAACACCTTCAATCTGTCCAGAATACATCGCCGACAGATGAATATTGTCCTGGATGATCTTATGCCCGGCCGGCGTCGTGCGAGTCACGCCACATTCGATCTGCGGGTTGAGAATATGATCCGTCATAAACGAAAAGGGCACTGGATCCTCATCCGCCCCCTGCCGATCGACAGCGTCCCAGTGAATGGTGCGACCATCGAGCCGGGCAGGCGTGCCCGTTTTTAACCGCCCCATGACCAAGCCAAGACGAGAAAGCGTCTCTGAAAGACCCAATGACGGCTTTTCGCCAACGCGGCCGGCAGGAATCTTTTCGGAACCGATATGAATCAGGCCACGCAGGAAAGTTCCACTGGTCAAAACGGCGGCACCACACGGAATCCGGCTACCATTCACCATAATAACGGCGGAGACCCGATCATCCACCATTTCAATATCAAAGGCGTCACCCTCAATAATCGTCAAATTTTCAATCGCGTCGATTTCGCGCTGCATCGCCTCGCGGTAAAGCCGCCTGTCAGCTTGAGTCCGAGGTCCTCGAACCGCAGGGCCTTTTTTACGATTGAGCATGCGAAATTGGATACCGGCAGCGTCAGCGACCCGGCCCATCAAACCGTCCAGCGCGTCAATCTCGCGAACCAGATGTCCTTTGCCGAGACCGCCAATCGCAGGGTTGCAGGACATCACCCCAATCGTCTCACGCTTATGGGTAACGAGGGCGGTTTTTGCACCATGTCGCGCGGCGGCGGCAGCGGCTTCACTGCCGGCGTGGCCGCCTCCGATAACTATGACATCAAATGACTGGTGCATGTTCCCGCGCCTTATCCTAAATCATCCACATAGCCACCACGGTAGCCAATGTTTCACGTGAATCATTTTCCTATGCAGAATTCCGAGAAGATTACGCCCAGCAAATCTTCCACATCAACTCGGCCGGTAATGCGCCCAAGCGATGTCGCCGCGAGCCGTAAATATTCTGACCTTATCGCAAGGTCCATGGCTTCGGAATCCAGCGCATCACTAACATAGTTCAGCGTCTCTTCAAGTCGTTTTTTATGGCGGGCGCGTGCAGGAACCAGTGTCTGGCCGCCACCAACGCGGTTCTTGATCTCCTGGGTGATCACCGATCTCAGTTCTTCCAGACCATGTCCCTCTTTGGCAGAGATAGAAAGGTCGAAGGGGGTTTCTGGGAAATCTGAAGAAAGAGCCGACTTCGTGCGGAGATAGAGGCGACGCGTATTGCTGAATGAAAGAGAGGATTGTTTCGGAAACGAATCGTTATCCTGAAGTAGCAGAATGAGATCAGCATTTTCGGCTGCCAATTTTGCCCGTCGAACACCCTCCTGTTCGACAACATCCTCAGTCTCCCGGATACCCGCCGTATCAAATATCCGGACAAGATAGCCATCCAGATTGATATCAACACTGAGAACGTCCCGCGTCGTGCCCGCTATATCGGTGACGATCGCAACATCGCGGCCGCTTAGAGCATTAAGCAGGGTGGATTTACCGACGTTAGGCTCGCCGACCAATGCGACCTTAAATCCATCACGGATGATTTCACCGCCAGCACCCTGGCGAAGATGATCGGCAATCTCCCGCCGCAGCTGCCACATCGCGTCCCATACCTGAGTTGCAACCGAATCCGGTACGTCGTCTTCATCGGCGAAATCCAGCTCCGCTTCGATCAATGCGCGGGCCCGCGTTAATCGACCTGCCCAGCCGTCGTAGAGCGCGGAAAGCTTACCCGTGCTCTGCTCCACTGCCAGGCGCCGCTGCATTTCAGTTTCCGCCTGCAGCAAGTCGGCCAGCCCTTCGACTTCGAGAAGATCCATCTTGCCGTTTTCGAAAGCACGGCGGGAAAATTCACCGGCATCAGCAGGGCGAACCCTCTCAAGATTCTCCAGCTCGGCAAAAATCGAAGCCAGCACCGCCCTGCTACCATGGCTGTGTATCTCGACACAATCTTCACCCGTGAAGGAATTAGGCGCGGGAAAAAGGAGGATCAGTGCCTGATCGATAACTTCATCGTTTCGATTCCGAATCGAACTCAAAACAGCCCGCCTCGGTGACGGGGTTTCTCGACCTGTCAGCGTCGTTAGAGTCAGAAATGCTCGCGGACCACTGATCCTGATCACGGCAACGCCCGCCGGCAGAGCGCCGCTTGAAAGCGCATAGATCGTATCGGCGGAAGCTGGCATCACTCACCTCGGTTCAAAACAGTCAAGCCGCATCCGAATGAACGGACGCGGCTTCAAGGTTTTCAGATGAATCCGGCTAAACTCCGGATCAGGTATTCATGGATTCGAAGAAATCGGAATTATTCTTGGTCTGCTTCAACTTGTCGATCAGGAACTCGATGGCATCCATCGTTCCCATCGGCGCGAGAATACGACGAAGAACAAAGATTTTCTGCAGGTCCTGACGCGGTACCAGCAGGTCTTCCTTACGGGTACCGGATTTGAGAATATCCAGCGCCGGGAAGATACGCTTGTCGGCAACCTTACGGTCAAGCACGATTTCCGAGTTGCCGGTACCCTTGAACTCTTCGAAGATCACTTCATCCATACGGCTACCCGTATCGATAAGCGCCGTTGCGATGATCGTCAGAGAACCGCCTTCTTCAATGTTACGCGCAGCGCCAAAGAAGCGCTTCGGGCGCTGCAGGGCGTTGGCATCCACACCACCGGTCAGAACCTTGCCGGAGGAAGGAACAACCGTGTTATAGGCGCGGCCGAGACGCGTAATGGAATCGAGCAGGATCACAACGTCACGGCCGTGTTCGACAAGACGCTTCGCCTTTTCGATGACCATTTCAGCGACCTGGACGTGACGGACAGCCGGTTCGTCGAAGGTGGAGGAAACAACCTCGCCCTTGACCGAGCGCTGCATATCGGTGACTTCTTCCGGACGTTCATCGATCAGAAGAACGATCAGATAACATTCCGGATGGTTTGCCGTGATCGAGTGCGCGATGTTCTGCAGCAGAACCGTTTTACCGGTTCGCGGCGGCGCGACGATCAAACCACGCTGGCCCTTGCCGAGTGGTGCTACCAGATCGATCACGCGAGACGACAGATCCTTCGATGTTGGAACATCCAGTTCCATCTTGAAGCGCTCATTCGGGTAGAGCGGCGTCAGATTGTCGAAGTGAACCTTGTGACGGATCTTTTCAGGATCGTCGAAATTGATCGTGTTCACCTTGAGAAGCGCGAAATAACGTTCGCCTTCCTTCGGACCACGGATCGGTCCCTCAACAGTGTCACCGGTCTTCAAGGAGAAGCGGCGGATTTGCGAGGGGGAAATATAAATATCGTCCGGACCGGGCAAGTAGTTTGCGTTTGCGGATCGCAGGAACCCGAAACCATCCTGCAGGACTTCAACGACACCTTCGCCGATGATTTCGATGTCCTGGCTCGCGAGAACCTTGAGGATTGCGAACATAAGCTCCTGCTTGCGCATGGTGCTCGCATTTTCAACTTCCAGGGATTCGGCAAAAGTCAGCAAGTCGGTAGGCGATTTGCTCTTAAGTTCCTGAAGCTTCATTTCAGCCATGAAGGGAAGACCGTCTAATAATGTAATGTCGGGGGAGGGCGTGTTCGCGAATCAGATGCTGTGGGAAATGCCGCAGAGGACTGAATAATTCACATGCCACGAAGATGAGTGGCCTGAAAATAGCGACTGAATACGGCCGCTGCAAGAGGAAAGCACGAATTCCGCGAAATTTATCGTCAAAGCCCCTTAACCAAAGGGTTTCACAACCACAAGTATGACAATGAGGATCATCAGCACGGTTGGAACCTCGTTCATCAACCGCCAGTGACGGGCAGGTCGGGTGTTTTCATCCTTGGCGAAACGTTTGGCGCTGCGGGTGAAATAAACATGAGTGGCTGTCAGAAGCACGACCAGCGCGATTTTCGCGTGCAGCCAGCCGCCGGAAAAACCGTAAACCGACCATCCCAGATAGAGCCCCAATATCCAGCTTATCATCATTGCCGGGTTCATGATCACCTTGATCAACCGCTGCTCCATCACCTTGAAGGTTTCGGATTGCTGCGAACCGGCGGGCGCATCGGTATGATAGATGAAAAGCCGCGGCAGATAAAAAATCGCCGCCATCCAGGAGATCACTGCGATGATATGCAGCGCCTTGATCCAGAGATAGAGATCGGCCGGATCGGCGTAAAACAACAGGGCAACAAAAACCGCAAAAACACCGAGTGCTATACCGGCCCGCAAGGCCGCCCTGTTTCCGGAACGGGGGGAGGTCTGTTTCTCCTCGCTCATGCCCCGGCTCCGCCAGCACGCACCCGCTGCACCAGTCTGGTAACGTTCTCCGGGTCGGCCTGCGGGGTGATGCCATGGCCCAGATTGAAGATCAGCGGGCCCTGTCCAAGCGCCTGCAGCACCGCATCGATGCCATCCTGCAAAGCCCGGCCGCCCGCCACCATCAGCATTGGGTCCAGATTGCCCTGCACAGGGCCTTCCTTCTGCAAGTCCCGGGCGAAGGTCAGCGGCACCGACCAGTCGAGCCCGATGGCGTCTGCACCCGTTTTACGGCGATAATCCTTGAGCAGATAACCGGCACCCTTGGCGAAGGCGATGATCTTTGCTGAGGGACGACGAGCACGCACCGATGCGATAATGCGGGCAACCGGTTTTACCGCATATTCCTCAAATTCCTTTTCACCGAGCACGCCGGCCCAGGAATCGAAAATCTGCACCGCATCAGCACCGGCATCGATCTGCGCCACCAGATAATCGGCGGAAACATCGGCGAGAAAAGCCAAGAGCTTTTCCATCGCCGCGGGTTCCTGATAACCGAACAGCCGCGCTGGCGCCTGATCCGGCGTTCCATGGCCGGCGATCATATAGGTCGCAACTGTCCAGGGCGCACCGCAGAAGCCCAGAAGCGTCGTTTCATCCGGCAGCGTCTTGCGCAGACGCGAAACGGTTTCGAAAACGGGCGCGAGATGTGCCATCACATCAGTCGGATCCAGCTTCTCGATGCCGCTTACATCGATCGGATCCATGGCCGGACCCTTTCCTTCACTGAAGGATACGTTGCGATGAAGCGCGTCAGGTATCACCAGAATATCGGAAAAGAGAATCGCGGCATCCAGCCCGAACCGGCGAATGGGCTGAAGGGTCACTTCAGTTGCCAGCTCGGGATTATAACAGAGATCAAGGAAACTTCCCGCGCTCTTTCGCGTTTCCCTGTACTCCGGAAGATAGCGTCCGGCCTGGCGCATCAGCCATATGGGTGGCGGTGTGACCGTCTGCCCGTTCAACACCATCATTACCTTGCGTTCGCTCATGGCACCCAACTTCTAAAAAATAAAATCAAAGAGATTTAAAAGATTTTCTATTTCTTAGAGTCTGTGGGTAGCAAGGATTAAAATCATTCCAGTCGAAATGCCGCAGCAGCAGGGTTTGATGGGCATTAGCGGATATTGTTCCACGCAGCATCGCATGCTAAATGGGAAAACAGATATTTTTAAAGCAATTTCAGTAATTTAGATTGAATTTTGAGAGCATCCCATCTGTGGATAATTTGGGGAAAAGTTTGAACAGTTTTGCGTTCTTCCAATAATTCACAGGCACGCCGGGGATGATTGCAGCCACTTGCGGATTGTGGAAAAACACCACCTTATTCACGTAGCGGCTCGGCCCTCAGGACAATTTTGAAGTTTGTCCCGGTTTATCAACAGCGGGAGAAAAACAGCGTGGAGAACAAAAAAAGTTTCTTCCATCTGCACCTGATTTCGGACTCAACGGGAGAGACTCTGATGTCGGCGGGTCGTGCCGTCTCGGCCCAGTTCCATGCCTCCATGCCGGTGGAACATGTTTATCCAATGATCAGGAACCAGAAACAGCTTGGACAGGTCGTTGATCTGATCGACAAGGAACCGGGCATCGTTCTTTATACCATCGTGGACCAGCAGCTGGCCGAGTTCCTGGATCTGCGCTGCCATGCGATCGGCGTTCCTTGCGTTAATGTCCTTGAACCGATCATCGGCATTTTCCAGACCTATCTCGGTGCCCCATCAAGAAGGCGGGTGGGTGCGCAGCATGCATTGAACGCCGATTATTTTGCGCGGATTGAGGCGTTGAATTTCGCCATGGACCACGATGACGGGCAAATGCCGGAAACCTATGACGAGGCGGATATCGTCATCATCGGCATCAGCCGCACGTCAAAAACCCCAACCAGCATCTATCTCGCCAACCGGGGAATAAAGACTGCCAACATCCCGGTCGTTCCCAATGTGCCCCTGCCCGATAGCCTCTATGCAGCCACCCGGCCGCTGATAGTCGGTCTTGTCGCAACATCCGACCGAATATCGCAGGTGCGCGAAAACCGGGAACTGGGTGTAACGGGCGGATTTGACAGCGGCCGTTACACGGACCGCGCCACCATTATGGAAGAGCTGAAATATGCCCGTGCGCTCTGCGCCCGCAACAACTGGCCGCTGATCGATGTCACACGCCGCTCCATTGAGGAAACGGCGGCTGCCATCCTTGCCCTTCGCCAAAGGACACGATAATCCGAATCTCACCATTCGGAGCAGACAGTCGATGAAACAAGAGTTGATCCTCGCCTCGTCCAGTGCATCCCGCCAGATGCTGATGCGCAATGCGGGGCTGACATTTTCTGCAATACCCGCGGATATTGATGAGCGTGCGCTTGATGAGCAGCTTGAACGAGACGGCGCGAGCCCGGAAGAGGTGGCGCTGGAACTGGCAAAGGCAAAGGCCCTTGCAGTCAGCAAGCTGCATCCGGCGGCGCTGGTTCTTGGATGCGACCAGACCATGGCACTCGGCACGCGTGTCTACCACAAGCCGAAAACCATGGCGGAGGCCGAAGCGCATCTGATGTCATTGTCCGGCCAGGTTCATCGTCTGAACAGTGCGGCTGTTCTCGTTCATGCCGGTGAGGTGATATGGCAGACGGTTTCCAGTGCGGAACTTGCCGTGCGGATTTTGAGCGCCGAATTTGTCTCCCGTCATTTGCAGCGGGTGGGTGACAGAGCGCTGACCAGCGTCGGTGCCTATCAGCTCGAAGGGGAGGGAATCCAGCTATTCACCTCTATCGAGGGGGATTATTTCACGATACTCGGCCTGCCGCTGCTGCCACTTTTATCGAAACTGCGCGACATGGATGTCATCGATGGCTGATTCACGTGAAACATTAACCATAAACGCCTTCGTCGCGGGTTACCCGATCAAGCATTCGCGCTCACCGATCATCCATTCCTACTGGCTAAAGAAATTCGGCATTGCCGGGTCTTATACGGCTGTGGAAGTTTCTCCGGAAGATTTTCCGAATTTCATTGCCACACTTAAGGAAGTCAAACCGGGTACGGCGGTTGGCGGCAACGTCACCATACCGCACAAGGAAGCGGCATATAGCTTAGCAGACAGCCCCGATGCTCTGGCGGAAGAACTGGGTGCGGCCAACACCATTTGGGTGGAAGAAGGTAAGCTCCATGCCACCAATACGGACGGTTATGGTTTCGTCGCCAATCTCGATGAGCGTCATCCCGGCTGGGACAAAATCGACAGGGCGGTGGTTTTGGGAGCCGGCGGTGCAAGCCGGGCGGTCATTCAGTCCCTGCGCGATCGCGGCATTGCCGAAATCCACGTTCTGAATCGTACGGTTGAGCGCGCCCGGGAACTGGCCGACCGTTTTGGCCCTCGGGTTTTTTCGCACCCCCAGGCGGCACTTCATGAAGTTATGCGGGGTGCCGGGCTTTTCGTGAACACCACATCGCTCGGCATGGACGGCGCCGAAGCGCCTGAATTCGATTTTTCGCCACTCGCCACCAATGCCGTCGTGACCGATATCGTCTATGTACCGTTGCAAACGCCGATCCTGAAAATGGCGGAAGCGCAGGGCATAATAACGGTGGATGGGCTCGGTATGTTGCTTCATCAGGCGAAGCCCGGTTTCCAGCGATGGTTCGGCGAAATGCCGGAAGTCGATGAAACTCTCCGTTCCCTGATCATCGCGGACATGGAGAAACATTGATGATCGTCATCGGTCTTACCGGCTCGATTGGTATGGGGAAAACGACGACGGCGCGGCTGTTTGCCGAAGAAGGCGTTCCGGTTCTTGACTCAGACGAGGTCGTGCACGCGCTTTATCGTGGACAAGCGGTTCCGCTGATTGAAGCGGCCTTTCCCGGAACCAGCATTTCCGGTGCGGTGGACCGGCAAAAACTCGGCGAAGTTCTGCGAGGGAATCCGGCTAATTTCAGCCGGCTCGAAGCGATTGTCCACCCGCTTGTCCGCGAAAGGCAGGAAGCCTTTCTGGCGGAGGCGAGGGACGATGGTCGCCAGTTCGCCCTTCTCGATATTCCCCTGCTGTTTGAAACTGGGGCGGAGAAGCGCGTCGATAAAATAGTAGTGGTGAGCTGCGCGCCGGAGATACAACGGCAGCGGGTTTTGGCCCGGCCAGGCATGACCCAAGAGAAATTCGAAATGATACTTGCGCGCCAGACGCCGGACGCCGAAAAGCGTCAGCGCGCCGATTTTGTTATCGATAGCGGAAATGGTGTCGAAGCGGCGCGGGATCAGGTAAGAGGAATATTGCAGAGATTGGCCGATACCGGTCACGGAGAGAATAATGCGTGAGATCATTTTCGATACGGAAACCACCGGTCTTGAATCGAAGTCCGACCGTGTGATCGAAATCGGCGGCATTGAACTGATCAACCATTTTCCGACCGGCCGGACGCTGCATCTCTATATCAGCCCGGAAGACCGCAAGGTTCACCCGGACGCGCTTGCGGTTCACGGCATCACCGACGACTTCCTGAAAGACAAGCCAAAATTCGCCGAAGTCGTCGATCAGATTCGCGATTTTTTCGAGGGTGCCCGCTGGGTGGCGCATAATGCGACATTCGATATGGGTTTCATCAATGCGGAATTTGCCCGTCTCGGCATTGAGCCTGTCGCAGCCGATCTGGTGACGGACACGCTTTCGCTCGCTCGTCGCAAGAACCCGATGGGACCTAATTCCCTGGATGCACTTTGCCGGCGTTACGGCATCGACAATTCCCACCGCACCAAGCACGGCGCGCTTCTCGACTCCGAATTGCTTGCAGAAGTTTATATCGAAATGATCGGCGGGCGTCAGACGGCCCTCGGTTTCGGCTCCGCCGCCAAGCAGGAAGCAGTGATCATCGAGGACGATGTGCCATTTGAGCCGCTACAGAGGCCGAGGGCATTGGCGCCGCGGCTGGATACGGAGACGGTTGCGGCCCATGGCAAGCTCGTTCTCGGCATGGGGGACAAGGCGATCTGGAACCGTTACCAGAATTGAGGTCTGCTCAGAGCCGGAAAATAGCAAATGCCGGGAACGAAAAATGAAGGCAAAGAAAAACCCGGGCGAAGAACCCGGGTTTTGTTTTTTTAGAAAGCTCTAAAGGCTTCAGTTCGGTACGGCCTGGACCTTGGCTCTGGCCTGCTCTTCGGCAACGCGCTGGGCGAACATCTGAGCGAAATCGATTGGGTCGATCATCAGCGGCGGGAAACCACCGTTGCGGGTAACGTCCGCAATGATCTGGCGGGCGAAGGGGAACAGCAAACGGGGGCATTCGATGAACAACACCGGCAGCATGTGCTCCTGCGGGAAACCAGCGATGCGGAACACGCCGCCATAAACCAGCTCGGCCGCGAACAGGACCTTGTCGCCATCCTTGGCTTCCGCGTTCAGCGACAGAACAACGTCGAAATCCGAACCGGAGATCGGGTTTGCGTTGACGTTGACATTGATGTTGATCGCCGGCGCATTGTCACGAGCCTGGAGCGAACGAGGTGCGCCCGGATTTTCAAAGGAAAGATCCTTGATGTACTGGGTAAGAATGTTGAGGGAAGGACTAACTGCGCCCTGTGCACCATTTTCAGCGGTCATTACGTTTCCTCGCGGCGTGAATTCGTGGATGGCGGTCTATCATTTCGACCGGAGCCTTACAACCCTTCGTGATCGGGGCCCTACATCGGTTCTGAGGGGCGATCAGGGCTTGGGCAGATCGCGATCATCCGGCTTGTGCGACCATGGAGAGTCCTTCTGTTCCTCACGGTGAAAGTCGTCCTCATCCAGATCGACAACCTTCGAACTGCCCGCATGTCCCGGACCATTGCGAAACCCGGAATAGTCTCCCTGCTGTGGACCGGCCTGATGGCCTGATTGCTGGCCGGGTTGGCGGAAGGAACCCGCCACGACGACACGTGGTCCGAAAGCCTTCCAGAAAAAACGCCGTACAGTGGTCGACAGAAGCAGAAGGCCGAGGATGTCAGTGATGAAGCCGGGGATGATCAGCAGTATCCCGGCAACCACCCGCATCGCGCCATTGACCAACTCGTCGGCCGGCTGGGCGCCGGTGCGTCCCGCATCCTGAAGATTTCTCACCATGCCGATGCCGCCGAGGCGCAGGATGAGCAATCCGAGAAACGACGTGAAGAGAACGAGCGCCAAGGTGAGCCAGAGGCCTATGGCTTTGCCGACAATGATGAAACCGGCGATTTCGAGAATGGGCATCATCAGGATGACAATGGGGAGAAAGGAAAAACGCATCTTCTAGCCTTGCGTGTGCATCTCTGGCAGATTGCTTGTTTCCGGAACATCGATGCCGGGACACCAATGATTGAATCTGCACATTTGAATGATGATAAGATGCAGACTATATGATGGTGTGGTTTTCGAATTTAAATGGCGGTTTTGGTAAAAGATGGGCTTTAGCGACTTTATCACATTGTTTTTTCTCGTTGCGGCGGTGCTGATATTCCTTCAGTTGCGCAGTGTTCTCGGCCGCCGGACGGGCAATGAGAAACCGCCATTCGATCCCTATAGCCCGCGCGATGTCGCCAAAGGCCCCGTCACGGACGATAACAAGGTCGTGACCCTGCCGAAACGCGGTGAGGCCGAGGATGAAAATCCCTTTGCCGAGGCGGATGCTCTGGCGCCTGTGGATTCTTCCCTGAATGCCTCCCTGCGCGAGGTAATGACCAAGGACCCGACGTTCCGGCCCAAGGAATTCCTGAATGGTGCTCGCATGGCCTATGAAATGATTGTCATGGGTTTTGCCGATGGCGACCGAAATACCCTCAAGAATCTCTTGTCGAAAGAGGTCTTCGAAGGCTTTGAGGCGGCGATCTCCGAACGTGAAAGCCGCGGCGAAGTCGTTAAATCCACTTTCGTGGGTATCGAGAAAGCCGACATCACCCAGGCCGGCATTCGCGATTCCGAGGTGCAGATCACGCTGAGGATCGTCAGCCAGCTGATTTCGGCAACCTATGACAAGGACGGCAAGCTGGTGGATGGCGACCCGGACGCGGTTGCGGAAGTGGACGATATCTGGACCTTCTCGCGTGACATGCGCTCGCGCGATCCGAACTGGAAGCTGATCGCCACCGAATCCGAGCAATGACCGCGCCCTTTTCGATCGAGGAAGTTTCTTTCCAAAACCTGCCCGGCTGGCGGGAAGACGATCCGGGCAAGCTTTTTCCGGTGATGCGGACGGTTCTGTCGCATCTCCGGAATGCAAAGCCTTATAGGAGCGGTGCGCTGGGGCTGACCGCCGCTGAGCTGGTTTCTCTTCTGGAAATGGCCGATGAGGAGGGTGGGGCTAGTCCGGAACAGGCCCGCCGCTTCTTCGAGACAAATTGTGTACCCTTTAAAATTTCTCCACTTGGGGGAAAAAGCGGTTTTGTAACCGCCTTCTATGAACCCGAGCTGGAAGTATCATCCGTTCGTGATGATGTCTGGTGTCACCCGATCTATCGCAGACCGCCGGAGCTGGTGGATATAGACGACGACAATCGTCCCACCGGTTTCGATCCGTCCTATGCTTTCGGAAAAGCGGAAGAGGAGGGTATCTCCTTTTTCCCCGATCGGCGGGCGATCGATGAGGGATATCTGGCGGGCAGGGGTCTTGAGATCGCCTGGGCGAAATCGAAGGTCGACCTGTTTTTCGTCCACGTGCAGGGTGCGGCCCGTTTGGTATTTCCGGATGGAACAATAAAACGCATGACTTATGCGGCCAAGGCCGGGCATCCGTTTTCGCCGATCGGCCGACTGCTTCTGGATCGCGGAGAGCTCGATCCGAAGACGATCTCGATGCAGACGATCCGCAAGTGGCTTGCCGATCACCCGGATGAGGTCGATGAGGTGCTGTGGCACAACCGCTCCTTCATTTTTTTCCGCGAGGCGGATGTCGTCGATCAGGACATGGGGCCAATTGCCGCCGCCAAGGTGCCGCTGGTTGCCGGGCGGGCACTTGCCGTGGACAGGCTTATCCATACTTTCGGTTTTCCCTTTTTTATCCATGCGCCGACCCTGACGCATCTGGATGATGGAAAACCCTTTGCCCGGCTGATGTTGGCGCTCGATACGGGTTCGGCTATCGTCGGCCCGGCGCGGGGCGATATTTTCACCGGCTCCGGTTTTGAGGCAGGAGAGCTTGCCGGCACGGTGCGCAATGAGGCCGATTTTTATATACTGATGCCGCGCAGTGCTGCGGAAAGGTATCGGCGATGAAAGGCAGCAGAAAGCTTGGCAAGGAAGAACGCATTCTGTGGGGCAAGGTCGCAAGAACCGCGCGGCCTATCTCCGGCAGGCTGGAAGATTTGCTGGCTTTCGACGACATAGAAGAGGCTCCGATGGAGCCCATTGTCCCGCAAACCGGCAACAGCCTTTTTCCGCGCATGCTTGCGGAACCGGTCGATGTGTCGCCGGCAACGCTGGACAAGAAGCCGAAAATTCATCAGCCGATGGAAAAGCCGGTCAAACGCAAACTAACCCGTGGCCGGTTGCCTCTGGAAGGGCGTATCGATCTGCACGGCATGTTTCAGAGTGAAGCCCATGCGGTGCTCTTGGATTTTCTGTTGCGCGCGCATGAACGGGGTCTCAGGCACGTGCTCGTCATCACCGGCAAGGGGCGCTCGATCGGCAGCGACGGTGCGCTGAAAAGAGCGGTGCCCATGTGGTTTTCCAAACCGGAATATCGCCACCTGATTTCGTCCTATGAGGACGCATCCGCCAATCACGGCGGCGACGGCGCACTCTATGTGCGGCTGGCGCGCCGGCGGGGCGAAAAATCATGACACCGTTTGCTGAGGCCGTACGGCAGCTTCGCGAACGCAAGGGCGTGACACAAAAGCAGATGGCTGCGGCAATCGGTGTTTCGCCCGCCTATCTCTCGGCGCTTGAGCATGGCAAACGCGGTAAGCCGAGCTTCGATCTCCTCCAGCGCATCGCCGGATATTTCAACATCATCTGGGACGAGGCGGAGGAATTGTTCTTTCTGGCCGGTTCGTCCGACCCCAAGGTGGTGATCGATACGGTCGGTCTTGCGCCGCAATATACGGCTTTCGCCAATCGCCTGGCGCGGGATATTCGCAAGCTGTCGCCGAGTGTGATAGAGGAACTGTCAGCGGTGCTGCAAAAAAGCCGTTCTTGCGATTGAAACCCCCTCTATCCCCTGCTTTATGCAGCATCCTGAAGCATGCGGCCTTTGGGATTGGGTGTAGAATTTCTATAGTCGCATGTCGGATTTGAGTGATTCGCTGGCTTCAGGCCTTCTCACTGGAAAACCTGGCCAGGAAACTTTGGAAAGAGTACTTATGACCGAAACATCGTCAAGCGAAGTCGGCGTTAACACGGAATACGGAGCCGATTCGATCAAGGTCCTCAAGGGTCTTGATGCCGTGCGCAAGCGGCCCGGCATGTATATCGGCGATACCGACGACGGTTCGGGCCTGCACCACATGGTCTACGAAGTGGTCGACAACGCCATCGACGAGGCGCTCGCGGGCCATGCCGATCTGGTGACGGTGACGCTGAACGCCGACGGGTCGGTGACGGTAACGGATAACGGCCGCGGCATTCCGACCGATATCCACTCTTCCGAAGGTGTTTCCGCCGCTGAAGTCATCATGACCCAGCTGCACGCGGGCGGTAAATTCGACCAGAACTCCTATAAGGTATCGGGTGGTCTGCATGGCGTGGGCGTCTCGGTGGTCAATGCGCTGTCCGTCTGGCTGAAGCTCAGAATCCGCCGTAACGGCAAGCTGCACGAAATTGGCTTCACCCATGGTGTCGCCGATGCACCGCTCTCGGTGATTGGCGAATATGAAGGCCGCTCCGGCACGGAAGTTACCTTCCTTGCAAGCCCCGAAACCTTCACCATGACGGACTATGATTACGGCACGCTGGAGCACCGTCTGCGCGAACTGGCGTTCTTGAACTCCGGTGTTCGCATTCTGCTCACCGACAAGCGCCACTCGGACGTCAAGCAGCAGGAATTGCTGTATGACGGCGGACTTGAGGCCTTCGTCCGTTATCTGGACCGCGCCAAGAAACCGCTGGTGGATAAGCCTGTTGCCATTCATGGCGAGAAGGACGGCATCACCGTCGAGGTCGCACTGTGGTGGAACGACAGCTACCACGAGAATGTGCTCTGCTTCACCAACAACATTCCCCAGCGCGATGGCGGCACCCATATGGCCGGTTTCCGCGCGGCGCTCACCCGTCAGGTCACCTCCTATGCCGATACGTCAGGCATCATGAAAAGAGAAAAGGTGAGCTTGCAGGGCGAAGACTGCCGCGAAGGCCTGACGGCCATTCTCTCTGTCAAGGTTCCTGACCCCAAGTTCTCCTCGCAGACGAAGGACAAACTTGTGTCGTCCGAAGTTCGTCCGGTCGTGGAAAGCCTCGTCAACGAAGCGCTCTCCACCTGGCTGGAAGAGCACCCTTCGGAAGCGAAAATCCTCGTCGGCAAGGTGGTGGAAGCGGCAGTCGCCCGCGAAGCCGCCCGCAAGGCGCGCGAACTGACGCGTCGCAAGGGCGCGCTCGATATTGCTTCTCTGCCCGGCAAACTTGCCGACTGCTCCGAGCGCGATCCGGCGAAATCCGAACTCTTTCTCGTTGAGGGCGACTCCGCCGGCGGTTCCGCCAAGCAGGGCCGCTCGCGTGAAACGCAGGCCATCCTGCCGCTTCGCGGTAAGATCCTCAACGTTGAGCGCGCCCGTTTCGACAAGATGTTGTCCAGCCAGGAAATCGGGACGCTGATTACCGCGCTCGGCACATCGATCGGCAAGGACGAATTCAACGCCGACAAGCTGCGTTACCACAAGATCATCATCATGACGGATGCTGACGTCGACGGCGCCCACATCCGTACCCTGCTGTTGACCTTCTTCTTCCGCCAGATGCCGGAACTGATCGAGCGCGGCCATCTCTATATCGCCCAGCCGCCGCTTTATAAGGTGACACGCGGCAAATCCGTGCAGTACCTCAAGGATGAGAAGGCGCTGGAAGAATACCTCATTTCCATGGGTCTTGAGGAAGCATCGCTGACCCTCGGCACCGGTGAGGTTCGCGTCGGCGCTGATCTTCGCGAAGTCATTCTCGATGCGCTGCGCATGCGTTCGCTGATCGATGGTCTGCATTCCCGCTACAGCCGTTCAATTGTCGAACAGGCTGCCATTGCCGGTGCGCTTAACCCGGAGCTTTCGGCCGATGCGGCCCGTGCTCAGGAAACCGTTGCCGAAGTGGCCCGGCGTCTGGACATGATTGCGGAAGAAACCGAACGCGGCTGGTCCGGCACGGTGCTGGAGGATGGCGGTCTGCGTTTCGAGCGCATGGTGCGCGGTGTCAAGGAGGTCTCGACGCTGGATATGGGACTGCTCGGTTCGGCCGATGCCCGCCATATCGATCAACTCACAGCCCGCACCCGTGAAATCTACGCCACGCCACCGGTCCTGCAACGCAAGGATGGCACCCTGGAACTGGCAGGACCACGTGCGCTTCTGGATGCGATTTTCGCCGCCGGTCGCAAGGGTCTTTCCATGCAGCGTTATAAGGGGCTCGGCGAGATGAATGCCGAGCAGCTGTGGGAAACGACGCTCGACGCCAATGTTCGCTCGCTGCTGCAGGTAAAGGTCAACGATGCGACCGATGCCGACGGCCTGTTTGCCCGCCTGATGGGTGACGAGGTGGAACCGCGCCGCGACTTCATCCAGGAAAATGCGCTCAGCGTCGCCAACCTCGACATTTAATCCTGTGGAGTGTCTCGCGTAACGATTCACGTGAAACGATAATTTAACAAAAGGCCCGGCGATCGATAATCGCCGGGCCTTTTGTTCTCTGAATTGCCTGATATCAATCGGCCTTGCCGGTGAAGCGCCCTTCGAAAGCCACCTCCGCAAGCGGCAGGCGCTTGCTCGGCACTTCCCTTTCCGCCAGATCTTCCGGGAGGACGGAACTGTCGGTTAGCGTACCGATGGCAATCCCGGCTTCCACCTTGTAGCCTTCAGGAATATCCAGCGCTTCAACGATCCTGTCCTTCAGGATGCCACCCATGCCGTGGGCATGATAACCGAGCAGATGCGCCTGCATCGCGAGTGAAAACCATGCAGCACCAGCATCGAAGGAATGGGTCGCTGAAGGTTTTTTCTCGCCTTCGCGGGAGATATTATAGTCCCGCGAAACGACGAACAGCAGCACCGAGGCATTTTTTGCCCAGCGCTGGTTTCCCTCCATCAGCAGTTCCACGAAGAGCGGCCAGTCTTCGCTGTCCTTATGGGCATAGACAAATCGCCATGGCTGCAGGTTGGATGCCGAGGGCGCCCAGTGGGCCGCATCCAGAATGGTCAGCAGGTGTTCCTGCGATATGGCGCTGCCATCAAAGGCGCGCGGAGACCAGCGGTCGAGGAAGAGGGGATCGACGGGATATTCAGATTGCCGGGAGTTGCTGTTCGTCACGGGCCGTGTCCTTTTGATTGACGGGAAGGAAAAGGTATTTTTCAAAACTTGGCGCAGTCAAGGGGTGACAAGGATGAATGCATCGTTCATATATGCATCATCTTGTCTGACAACCGGGAGAGAGTTCCATGAAATTGATGCGCGTTGGCCAGCCCGGCCAGGAAAAACCTGCCATTCTCGACGCGGAAGGAAAAGTCCGCGATCTGTCCGCCCACGTGAAGGATATCGGCGGCGACGCCATCTCGCCCGAAGGCCTCAAGAAGATTGCCGCCATTGATCTCGGCACGCTGCCGGTACTGAGCGAGGAGCGTATCGGCGCCTGCGTTGCGGGAACCGGGAAGTTCATCTGCATCGGCCTCAATTTCTCCGACCATGCTGCCGAAACAGGTGCGACCGTACCGCCGGAGCCTGTCATTTTCATGAAGGCGACCTCGGCCATCGTCGGTCCGAACGATGACGTCACCATTCCGCGCGGTTCCGAAAAGACCGACTGGGAAGTCGAGCTTGGTGTAGTCATCGGCAAGACCGCCAAATATGTCTCGGAAGCGGATGCCCTCGACTACGTCGCCGGTTATTGTGTTTCCCACGATGTTTCCGAGCGCGCTTTCCAGACGGAGCGTGCCGGGCAGTGGACCAAGGGTAAGTCCTGCGACACCTTCGGCCCCATCGGCCCCTGGCTGGTGACGAAGGACGAAGTCGCGGATCCGCAGAACCTCGGCATGTGGCTGAAGGTGAATGGCCAGACCATGCAGGATGGCTCCAGCAAGACCATGGTTTACGGCGTCGCCCATGTGGTTTCCTATCTCAGCCAGTTCATGTCGCTGCATCCCGGCGACGTCATCTCCACTGGCACGCCCCCCGGCGTCGGCATGGGTCAGAAGCCGCCACGTTATCTGAAGGCTGGCGATGTCGTGGAACTCGGCATTGAAGCCCTCGGTTCCCAGAAGCAGACTTTCGTTGCCGACATCTGATTGCCGTCGGGCATTCAACTGAAATTGAGGCGTCGGCGGGAAACTGCCGGCGCCTTCGATTTTGTGCACATGCGAAAAGCTGCTATGGTCAAAAAAAGAGCTTGATCCGCGAGGGAGGCGTCATCAGTGTTCTACCATCTTTATGAAATGAACCATGCGGCCATGATGCCGCTGCGTGCCGGTGCCGATATGATGCGCCAGGCCTGCAACAATCCGCTCAACCCGCTTTTCAGCACTGCCTTCGGGCGAAGCCTCGATGCCGGTTTCGAGGTGTTCGAGCGCCTGACCCGCCGTTACGTAAAGCCCGAATTTGGTCTTGGCAGCACGACTATTGATGGCCAGAGCGTCACTGTCGCGGAAGAGATCGTATGGTCGCGCCCGTTCTGCAATCTCGTTCATTTCAGAAGAGAACTCGATGCGGCCCGCCAGTCCGATCAGAAGGTGCTGCTGGTTGCGCCCATGTCCGGTCACTATGCCACCCTGCTGCGCGGGACGGTAGAGGCCCTGTTGCCCTCAGCGGATATCTACATCACCGATTGGACGGATGCCCGCACGGTGCCCGTGAGTGAGGGGACTTTCGATCTCGACGATTACATCAGCTATGTCATTGAGATGTTGCGGCAGATTGGTCCGGGCGCGCATGTAGTCGCCGTGTGTCAGCCATCCGTGCCGGTTCTGGCCGCCGTTTCCCTGATGGAAGCGGATGAAGATCGTTTCGCGCCGGCATCCATGACGCTGATGGGCGGGCCAATCGATACGCGCATCAATCCCACCGCCGTCAATGGTCTCGCCAAGGCCAAGCCGATTGAATGGTTCCGCGACAACGTCGTCATGCAGGTGCCGTGGCCGCAGCCGGCCTTTGGCAGAAATGTCTATCCCGGCTTCCTGCAACTGTCCGGTTTCATGTCCATGAACCTCGACAAGCACATGACGGCGCACAAGGATTTTTACCTCAACCTCGTCAAGAATGATGGTGATTCCGCCGAAAAACACCGCGAATTTTACGATGAATATCTGGCCGTCATGGATTTGACGGCGGAGTTCTATCTGCAGACGGTGGAAACGGTCTTCATCGAACATGCGCTTCCAAAGGGAAGTATGGTTCACCGGGGCAGGGCGGTCGATCCTGCCGCAATTCGCAATGTCGCATTGTTCACTGTGGAAGGTGAAAATGACGATATCTCCGGCGTCGGCCAGACAAAGGCCGCCCATGATCTTTGCCGGAACATCCCAGATGAAAAACGCGCGCACTATATGCAACCCGATGTCGGCCACTACGGCGTGTTCAACGGTTCGCGGTTCCGCAAGGAAATCGTGCCACGCATGCTGGATTTCATCCGCAAACACCAGACCGCATAGGGTAAGACGGCAGGTGGTGACGCGCATTTGCATGGCCAAACCGGCGGCGAATCGGCTATGAACAGCGCATGTTTTCGCTCTTCGGAAAATCCGTGAAATCGCCAGTGGCCAAAAAGGCCGCACCCAGCCAGCGCACTGTCGCCGTGGCGGGCAGACAGGTGCCGATCACGGTAAGGGAAAACCCGCGCGCCACCCGCATTACCCTGCGTATTGAACCCGGTGGCCGGGCACTGAAGCTGACGATCCCGATGGGACTTCACCATGGCCAGGTTGATGATTTTCTCGAAAGGCATCAAGGCTGGCTGGAAGGCAAGCTTCTGAAATTCAACCCCGATGACGGTCTGCGTCCCGGCGCGACCATCGATATTCGCGGCATACCCCACCGCATAGACCATACCGGCAGCCTGCGCGGCCTGACCCATGTTTCTAAAGACGCGGACGGCGCGGCCATTCTGAAAGTCAGCGGTGCGCCGGAACATCTGAGACGGCGGATCGCAACTTTCCTGAAAAAAGAAGCGAAGGCCGATCTGGAAAGACTGGTTGCGGTTCATGCGCGTGCGGCCGGCCGGCCGGTGCGTTCCATCAGCATGAAGGATACCCGCAGCCGCTGGGGCTCCTGTTCCCATGATGGCAACCTGAGTTTCTCCTGGCGCATTGTCATGGCTCCGGAAAAGGTCATCGATTATCTCGCCGCCCATGAGGTCGCGCATCTCAGGGAAATGAACCACGGCCCGAAATTCTGGGCTTTATGTGAAAAGCTTTGCCCGCACACGGAAGAAGCCAAGGGTTGGCTGAAACGCCATGGCTCTAAACTCCACGCCATCGATTTCGATTGAAACCGGAGACGCGGATCGCCATCTGGATTCACGTGAAACATTCCATAGACGAATGCGATTTGGCTCGACTCTCGTCGCATTTCATGTCAGGTCGCGGGTATGAAACCGGATATCAAGATTTGCGGATTGAAGACACCGGAAGCGCTGGAGCGCGCCGTCAGGCGCGGTGCGTCCCATGTCGGTTTTATCTTCTTTGAAAAAAGCCCGCGCAACATCGAGCCCGATATCGCTGGCAGGCTGGCGGACGACGTCCGTGGCGCCGCCAAGGTTGTTGCCGTCACCGTCAATGCTGATAATGATTATCTCGATGAGATCGTCGATCTCGTAAAACCGGATATCTTGCAATTGCACGGCAGCGAAAGCCCGGAGCGACTGCTGAATATCAAGGCGCTATATGGCCTGCCTGTCATGAAGGCCATTTCCATTCGTGATGCCGCTGATCTTGCCAAAATCGACCCTTATATCGGCATCGCCGACCGTTTCCTGCTGGATGCCAAGGCGCCTGCCGGCTCTGACCTGCCGGGCGGCAACGGTGTTTCCTTCGACTGGACCATCCTTCGCTCTCTTGACGGAAGTGTGGATTACATGCTTTCCGGAGGGCTGAACAAGGACAATGTCGCTGAAGCTCTGGCGGAGACCAGGGCGAGCGGATTAGATTTATCGTCCGGTGTCGAAAGCGCACCGGGCGTCAAGGATCTGGCCATGATCGACGCATTTTTTGATGTGGTGAATGATTGGTCAAAAGGCCCAAAGGGAGCTTGAAGTGAACGACGCGCCAACACCCAATTCTTTCCGCGCTGGTCCCGATGAGGACGGCCGTTTCGGCATTTACGGAGGTCGCTTCGTTGCCGAAACGCTGATGCCGCTCATTTTGGATTTGCAGGCGGAATGGGACAAGGCTAAGGACGATCCCGAATTTCAGGCGCAACTGAAATATCTCGGCGCCCATTACACCGGCCGCCCGAGTCCGCTTTATTTCGCGGAGCGCCTGACCGCGGAACTCGGCGGCGCGAAGATTTATTTCAAGCGCGAAGAGCTGAACCACACTGGCTCGCATAAGATCAACAATTGTCTCGGCCAGATCCTGCTTGCCAAGCGCATGGGCAAGACCCGCATCATCGCCGAAACCGGTGCCGGCCAGCACGGAGTTGCCTCAGCCACCGTTGCCGCACGTTTCGGCCTGCCTTGCGTCGTTTACATGGGCGCGACCGATGTCGCACGTCAGGCCCCGAACGTGTTCCGCATGAAGCTCCTCGGTGCCGAAGTGAAGCCGGTGACGGCTGGCCACGGCACCCTGAAGGACGCCATGAACGAGGCGCTACGCGACTGGGTCACCAATGTCGACGATACATACTATCTGATCGGCACCGCCGCCGGCCCGCATCCCTATCCGGAAATGGTCCGTGATTTCCAGGCTGTCATCGGCGAGGAAGCCAAGGCGCAGATGCTGGAGGCGGAAGGCCGCCTGCCGGATCTGGTCGTGGCGGCTGTCGGCGGCGGCTCGAATGCCATCGGCATTTTCCACCCGTTCCTCGATGACAAGAATGTCCGCATCGTCGGCGTCGAAGCGGGTGGCAAGGGCCTTTCGGGCGACGAGCACTGCGCTTCCATCACCGCCGGGTCGCCCGGTGTTCTGCACGGCAACCGCACCTATCTGCTTCAGGACGAGGACGGCCAGATCAAGGAAGGCCACTCCATTTCCGCCGGTCTCGATTATCCCGGCATCGGCCCTGAACATTCCTGGCTGAATGATATCGGCCGTGTCGAATATGTGCCGATCATGGACCATGAAGCGCTGGACGCTTTCCAGATGCTGACCCGCCTTGAAGGCATCATTCCGGCACTGGAGCCGAGCCACGCATTGGCTGAGGTCATCAAGCGCGCGCCGAAGATGGGCAAGGATGAGATCATCCTGATGAACCTGTCCGGTCGCGGCGACAAGGATGTCCACACCGTCAGCAAGTTCCTTGGAATGGATGTATAAGACCATGACCGCACGTATGGACAAGCGCTTCGCCGATCTGCGCGCTGAAAATCGCCCGGCCCTGATCACCTATTTCATGGGTGGTGACCCGGATTTCGCAACCTCGCTCGGCATCATGAAGGCGCTGCCGGAAGCCGGTGCCGACATTATCGAGCTTGGCATGCCGTTTTCCGATCCCATGGCGGACGGCCCGGCAATCCAGCTGGCCGGACAACGTGCACTCAAAGGCGGCCAGACGCTGAAAACCACGCTCGATCTCGCCCGCGAGTTCCGCAGGCAAGACGATGCGACCCCGATCGTGATGATGGGATATTACAATCCGATCTATATTTACGGCGTCGACAGGTTTCTGGAAGATGCGCTGGCAGCCGGCGTCGATGGTCTGATCGTGGTCGATCTGCCGCCGGAAATGGATGACGAGCTTTGCGTTCCGGCTCTTGAGCGGGGTGTGAATTTCATCCGTCTCGCCACGCCGACGACGGATGGCAAGCGTCTGCCTGCCGTTCTTAAAAATACCTCAGGTTTCGTTTATTATGTCTCGATGAACGGTATTACCGGTTCCGCGCTGCCCGATCCCTCGTTGATCTCGGGCGCGGTCGGTCGTATCAAGGCGCATACGGAACTGCCGGTTTGTGTCGGTTTTGGTGTCAAGACGGCCGATCATGCGAAAGCGATCGGTGCTGTGGCGGATGGTGTGGTGGTCGGTTCGGCCATCGTCAACCAGATTGCCGGCAGCCTGACCAAGGACGGGCAGGCGACCGCAGATACCGTGCCGGCCGTCACGACGCTGGTAAAGGGACTTTCAACGGGCGTGCGTGCGTCGCGCCTTGCCGCTGCGGAATAAGCGCGGCTCAGTCAAGGAGTAATTGATTGAACTGGATCACCAATTACGTTCGGCCCCGGATCAATTCCATGCTTGGCCGCCGTCCGGAGGTTCCGGAGAACCTGTGGATCAAGTGCCCGGAAACGGGCGAGATGGTCTTCCACAAGGATCTCGAGGATAACAAGTGGGTTATCCCGGCCTCGGGTTATCACATGAAGATGCCGGCAAAGGCGCGTCTCGTCGATCTTTTCGATGGCGGTGTCTATGAGGCTCTGCCGCAGCCGAAGGTGGCGCAGGACCCATTGAAGTTCCGCGATTCCAAGAAATACACCGATCGCCTGCGTGACAGCCGCACGAAGACCGAGCAGGAAGATACGATCCTTGCCGGCGTCGGCCTCCTGAAAGGCCTGAAGATCGTTGCCGTCGTGCATGAATTCCAGTTCATGGGGGGCTCTCTGGGCATTGCTGCCGGCGAAGCCATCGTCAAGGCATTCGAGCGCGCCATTTCCGAGCGTTGCCCGCTCGTCATGTTCCCGGCCTCCGGTGGGGCCCGCATGCAGGAAGGCATTCTTTCGTTGATGCAGCTTCCGCGTACGACCGTTGCAGTGAATATGCTGAAAGAAGCCGGCATGCCCTACATCGTGGTTCTGACGAACCCGACGACCGGTGGTGTGACCGCTTCCTATGCCATGCTGGGCGATGTTCATATCGCCGAGCCGGGTGCGGAAATCTGCTTCGCCGGCAAGCGTGTGATCGAGCAGACCATTCGCGAAAAGCTGCCGGAAGGTTTCCAGACATCGGAATATCTTCTGGAGCACGGCATGGTCGACATGGTGATCGACCGTCGCGAAATCCCGGATACGCTGGCCAATCTGCTTAAGATCATGACCAAGGCGCCTGCTGACAACGCAAACGCTGTCGTACCGCTGGCCGCTTCGGCCTGAGCAAAAATATGTCGCCCGAAGGCCTGAACGGCCTTCGGGATGATGCTATACGTTGCATGATTTCATCTTTGGTGCGGCGGACAAATGGCAAGCAAAACGCCTGAAAGGCGAACAGAAGACATGACGAAGCCCGCGATCAGTGAGGCCGAGAAGATCATTGAAGAGCTGATGCAGCTCCACCCCAAGGGGTTCGATCTTTCACTCGACAGAATTTCCCGTCTTCTCGAAAAACTCGGAAATCCCCAGAAGAGGATGCCGCCCGTTATTCATGTGGCAGGCACGAACGGCAAGGGTTCGGTCACGGCCTTTTGTCGTGCTTTACTGGAGGCCGCAGGTCTTTCCGTCCACGTCCATACCTCTCCGCATCTCGTGAACTGGCATGAACGGTATCGCATCGGCGTTACCGGCAATAAGGGTCAGTATGTCGAGGACGAGGTCTTTGCGGATGCGCTACGCCGTATTGAAGCTGCCAATGGCGGCCAGATGATAACGGTTTTCGAAATTCTGACCGCCGCAATGTTCGTACTCTTTGCGGAACAGCCCGCTGATGCCGCCGTCGTCGAGGTTGGTCTGGGCGGCCGCTTTGATGCGACCAATGTAATCAACAATCCTGCCGTGTCGGTCATCATGCCGATCTCGCTGGACCACCAGGCCTATCTCGGTGACCGCGTGGAGCTAATCGCCGCCGAAAAGGCCGGGATCATGAAGTCGGGTTCCCCCGTCGTCATCGGCCATCAGGAATATGATGCGGCTCTGGAAACGCTCGTCGCCACGGCGGAGCGGCTCGGCTGCCCGGTGGCAGTCTACGGGCAGGATTTTTCCGCCCATGAAGAATTCGGCCGCATGGTCTATCAGGATGAATACGGTCTGACCGATGCGCCGCTGCCGCGGCTTCCCGGCCGCCACCAGCTTGCCAATGCCGCCGCCGCGATCCGTGCCGTCAAGGCCGCCGGTTTTGAGGTAACGGAGCGGATGATCGAAAAGGCCATGACGTCAGTGGAGTGGCCCGGCCGTCTTCAGCGCATCCTGACCGGCAAAATCGCTGAAATGGCTCCGAAGGATTCGGAAATCTGGGTCGATGGCGGTCACAACCCCGGTGCGGGTGAAGTCATTGCCGAGGCGATGGCGGGGTTCGAGGAGAAGACACCACGGCCGCTGTTCATCATCGCCGGTATGATCAATACCAAGGATCCGGTGGGCTATTTCAAGGCTTTCGCCGATATTGCCGAATATGTCTTCACCGTGCCGATCGGCGGCACGGATGCGGCGATTGATCCTGTCGTGCTCGCCCATGCGGCCTTCGATGCCGGGCTGGTCGCGGCACCGACCTCGTCTCTTACCGAGGCGCTGGATGAGCTTTCCCGCCGCTTCGATCCGGATGGGCCACCGCCGCGCATCCTGATCGGTGGATCGCTTTATCTTGCCGGAAATGCGCTTGCATTGAACGGCACGGTTCCCCAATAAAAAAGCCCGGCAGTGATGCCGGGCTTTTTTCATTCCAAAAAAATGGCTTATGCGGCGCCGGAAATCCAAGCGGAAAGCGCTGTCTTGGGTGCAGCACCTACCTTGATATCGGCCACTTCGCCGCCCTTGAACATGGCGAGCGTCGGGATCGAGCGAACGCCGAACTTGGCGGCCAATTCCGGGTTTTCATCGATGTTGAGCTTTGCAACCTTGACCTTGCCGGCAAGCTCAGATGCAATTTCTTCAAGGCTCGGCGCGATCATCTTGCACGGGCCGCACCATTCGGCCCAGAAATCCACCACAACGGGTTCGGCGGATTCGAGGACTTCGGACTGGAAGTTGGCGGCGTCGACTTTTACGGTAGCCATATCTGGCTCTCCTTTCAGCTAAACTTTTCCGCTATCGCATGTGATGCGGGCGCGTCGGAATTTCAATGCCCCGGTATCTCACTTTGTCTTTATTGCGGCAAGAGCCTCTCTCATCGCATCATCGCCAACCGTCACAAAACTGGCATTTTCCGTATAGATCAGCGCGCAGACAAATTCCTTGCCGGGATAAAGCGGTGCCAGAATTTCCCGATAGATGGCAAGCTGCGCTACGTGGGAATAGGGGATCTCACGTGCTTCACGTGGAGGAACGCGGTTCGTTTTGAAATCCACCAGAATGACGCGGTCGCCATTCACCGCCAGCCGGTCGATACGGCCGGACACCGCATATTGCTGTCGGCCGATCGTCATCGTGCCCATGATCGATATTTCCGCACGGCTGTTGGCGGAAAAGGCCGGTTGCACCACCGGTTCGGACAGAACCCGCAAGACCGCCCGTATCAGATACTCGCGCTCGTCGGGAGGCCAGAAACGGGCTGCCCGTTCAGCATAACGCCGCGCCGCGGCTTCCCGTTCACTCTCGGCAAAATCGGGCAGGGCCTGCAGCATGCGATGCACCAGTCGGCCCCGTTGCAACGCCAGAGAGGAGACATCGGCTTTTTCGCCAAACAGCGGTGAACGCACGGCAAGATCGTCCGCGCCGTCATCGATGATGGTGCCCGCACCGGAAGGGCTTAGCGGTCTGGGCAGAGAGGGCAGGGCCGGCAAGGGGGCAAGAAGTCCCGCCGGAAGAGTGTAATCTTCATCTCGCTGCGGTTCTGGCACAGTCTGCGGGGCAAGTGTCGAGCGAGCTTCGGACTTGCGCCAGACAAGCCCCTGCCATTCCTCGCCATCGGCTACGAACTGCTGCGGCTGGCAGTGATCCTGATTATCGGCAAGCGCCGCCTTGACGATGGCGTGCCAGCATTCCGGGTTTTCTTTCTGGCCACGATAACCGCAAACGACCAGATGATCGGCGGCGCGGGTCATCGCCACATACAGCAGCCGTCGATATTCGTCTTCCGCGGCCGTCTTCAGGCGCTCCTCATCCGAGCGAATGAGATGATTGGAAAAGCCGCTGCCGGGCAGCCAGACCGGGACTGTGTCCCCATCCGCTTCTATGAAGCGCAGTTTCGGCACATGGCTGTGGTTGAAGGCTTTCGAACCACCATCGACGACAAAAACGACCGGTGCTTCGAGGCCCTTGGAGGCATGTACGGTCATGATCCGTACTTCGCCACGATCCTTGTCCTGCTCGCGCTTCACTTCAGGCGAATCAGTCTCCAGAACGGACAGAAAAGCCTGCAGGCCGGGCAGGCCTGTCCTTTCGTGGTCCAGCGCAAAGGACAGGAACTCGTCCAGAACATCGCTCGCCTCATTGCCAAGCCGGCCGAGGAATTTTTTGCGCCCATCATGCAGCGTCAGAACCGCCGCGAAGAAATCATGCACGGTGGCCGTTTTCGAAAGCGCGATGAAACCGCCCAGCTTACCGACAACGGGGGAAAGGTGACTGTTTTCTTCCCGCGAAAGGACCTGTAACCTTTGCCATACGCTCTCCGTCTCCGATCGCGTCGCGGCGATCTCGAAGACATCATCTTCCGTCAGGTTGAAGAGCGGGCTCTTCAACAGCGCGGCAAGCGAAAGATCATCCTCCGGCAGCACCACGAAACGGCCGAGCGCCAGAAGGTCCTGCACGGCAATGTGGTCAGTCAGGCGAAGGCGATCTGCACCGGCAACGGGAATATTCTTGCGCCGTTTCAGCTCGCGGGTCAGCGCATTGACGAAGGCGTGGCGTTTTCTGACCAGCACCAGAATGTCGCCCGGCTCGACAGCACGCTCGACGCCCTTTTCAATGATGGTCTCGCTTCCGATCATCTCGGCGATGCGTGCGGCGATCCTTCGGGCGACGATGGTGGCCGGAGCGCTTTCCCGCAGCGCATCGAAGGGCGCTGTCCAATCCTCTTCGTCTTCGGCGGTTTCCGGTGCCACCATGTCCCAAACTTCCACGGTGCCGGGATGGCCGGCGCGGTTGGATCGGTGTTCCACCGGCTCGTTATCGGCGCTAAGACCGCTGGCGTTATTCGGATCTGAAAAGACCTGATCGACGGCGGCCAGCACATCCTCCGTGGACCGGAAGGACAGCGGCAGGCGGATGCGGTGAAACGCCTGCTCCACGGAATCCACGCGCCTTTTGGTCTCTTCGCGCTCCTGCGAAAACCGTTCCGGCCGCGCGCCCTGGAAGGAATAGATCGACTGTTTTTCATCGCCCACGGCAAACAGCGTGCGCCGCCCCATGCGGGCGCTCTCGCCCGTGAAGAAATCCGCAGCCAGCGACTGGATGATCGACCATTGTACCGGGCTGGTATCCTGCGCCTCGTCGACGAGAATATGGTCGATGCCCTGATCCAGCTTGTAATGCACCCAAGCGCCGGCCGTATCGCGGTTGAGGAGGTTGGCCGCGCGCTCGATCAGGTCTTCGAAATCGAGCTGGCTTCGCTGTTTTTTCAGGTCTTCGAAATCGCCGATCAGCCTCTCTGCCAGAACAAGGGCGCATTTTGTCGCCGCCAGCATCCGCACCAGACGATATCGGTTGCGGCAGGAGACAACATGGTCCCGCGCAAGCGTCAGCGCATCGACAAGATCAGGGGCGGATTTCTGCATCCCCTTGTTGATGACATAGGCATCCGATTTTTTCTCACCCTTGGCCGTCAGCAGCGCGGCCTCGATGAACTCCATACGCCGCACTGGGTCCGACTGCCGTTTCGCTTCCCGCAGCGCATAAGCAACATCGATGACGCGCGATCCGCCCACCTCGTCGGCAAGCGTCAGATAGGTGTCGAGCGCAAGGCCGGAAAGACCGGGCAGGGGCCAGAAGGCCGCCGCCGCCGTTTCCTCGGTTTCCTCATGATCGATCTGCATCGCCTGCCGCAAACGGGCATCGATGCCGCCGGATTGTTTTGCCTGGAGCAGAAAGGCGCGAAGGGCGCTGCGATTGGCGATGATGGCGGAGAGCAGAGATTCCAGCCCGCTTTCGTCGGCAAGATCGAGCACATAGGCAAGCGCCTGCGCCAGTTCCGTGTCGCCTCCTGTCGAAACCGCCGTCAGAAGAGAGCGGCGGGCCTCGGCCAGCAGGGTCGTGGCGGCGCGGTCATCGAGAACGGAAAAATGGCCCGCTACATTGGCTTCCAGTGGAAACTGATGCAGCAGAGCCTCGCAGAAAGCGTGAATGGTCTGGATTTTCAGCCCGCCCGGCGTTTCCAGCGCCTTGGCGAATAGCCGCCGCGCTTCAGCAAGCTTTATGCGATCTGGCGCTTTGCCTTCGATAGCGGTGATGCGATCCCTAAGATCGGAATCCGGCAACGTTGCCCATTCCGCCAGCCGGTCGAAGACACGGCTGGACATTTCAGACGCGGCAGCCTTGGTATAGGTGAGGCACAAAATCGCCGAGGGGCGGCATCCGGCCAGAAGCAGGCGGATGACGCGCTGGGTCAGCACATGGGTCTTGCCGGAGCCGGCATTGGCTGACACCCATGCGGAACTGGACGGATCAGAGGCAAGCCGCTGCCGGGCGCTGGTCCAGTCGATCCAGCTTTCCGGCGTGTCGGCGGCGGGGCCGTGATCGACAGGATCAATCGTCATCGCCGTCTCCCGGTTCCGCCGTTGACCATTCCGAAACACGGGCGAGGTGGTCATATTCCCCGCCATAGGATTGTTGCTCTTCCGGCACCAGCCGCGAGGCGAAACCGTTCTCGCCTTCGCGCAGCGAGCGCACGAATTTGGCGAGCTGCTCGATCGATTCCGTTGCCAGTTCGATAGCCGATTTCGGCGGTCTTTTACCGCTGCGGCTGGAATGTTCGTTATTGACCTGGTCGGCAAAAAAACGATCGCCCGGCCGCAGGCGCACATAGATAAGGTTTTCCGGTGTTGGCGATCCGGCTTCGCGGAAGGCCCCGCGCATCAGCGCCGCCGCTTCCAGCGCCAGCTGTGGGTCAAGCAGCGCGCGCGCCTGATTGACGGATGGCGCAAGCCCGGTCTTGTAATCGATAATATCCGCGTGACCGTTTGACTTGATGTCGATGCGATCGGCAATTCCGGTCAGCCTTATACCCGCCTCGGCGATTTCCTGCCCGGCGCGTGCCTCGAAAAAACTATGGCGAATGGATGGGTGCCGGTCCTTTTCCCAGTCGATGAAGGCGCGTGCCACCGCCGCAAAACGTGGCCGCCAGATGACATCCACATGCGGCGGCAGGTTTTCCGCGTCAAAACATTCGTCCAGAATGCGCTGCATGGCCTCGAGCGAAGCCGGCGTGCCGGGGATGTGTCCCTCACGCGAATAGCGCTCGATGATCGCGTGATAGAGCGTGCCGCGATCGGCGGCGCTTGGATCGCGATTGAAGGGCTCGAGCGGGTCGAGCTTCAGGATACGCCGCGCATAGATCGAATAGGGATCGCGCCGTAACCGCCCCACTTCGCTGAAGGAATAACGGGTTGGCTGCAGATCAGCCGGCGGCCTGGGGGCAGGGCGCTTTGCCGCATCCTGATCGATGCTTTCATCCATTAGACCGGCCCAATGCCGATACGTCTCGCCGCGCTTCTTCAATTCTCCGGCAAAATCCTCACCACCCAGTGCCAGCAATCGTTGCAGCCATCTCGAAGCGACGGCAGGGGTGGAGCCCTGCCTCAGCGCCCGGGTGTAAAAGATCTGCCGGGTGCCGTTCGCCATCTCAAAGTCATGCGCCAGCTGGCCGATGCGCCGTTCCGGCGGCTCCAGTCCGATCGCTGTCTTCATGGTTCGGGACAAGAATGGGTTATTCGCCGTCTGGCCCGGCCAGAGGCCTTCATTGAGGCCGCCAATCACAACTGTATCGACGCTTTGCAGCCGCGCTTCGAGCGCACCGAAGATAAAGATGCGCGGATGACGCATGGATCGCGGCTTGATCGATTCTCCGGCAACCAGCGCCGCAAATATGTCAGCCCATTGTGGCCCATCCGCATCGAGGATTTCGCCGCTTTCCATCAATTCGCCGAACAGGCCGGAAAGCGTGTCACCAGCCTCGCCGGACCAGAGCGCAGCAAGATCATTGTTTTCATCCGCACAGATCGCTTCGATCACGCGGCCTGTCCGCTCCGCCCAATGGGAGAGCGGCAGTTTGTCGGTAAAGGCCCGGCCGGATCGATCGCGACGGACGAAGGCAGAGCCAAGCGGCTCGGTTGCAACGGCGATCCGCTGCGCCAGATCGCGCGCTGCTTCAAGGCTTCCTTCCGGCAATGCCAGCCGCCAGGCAGGTGGGTGCCGATCATCGCGCTGCGCCAGCAGCTGTGCCTCCAGAACCGCTTCCAGATTACCGATTTCGGTTTCGACGCGGCCGCCACGCAGTGCTATGAGTTCCAGCGCTTTCGAGGCTTGTGTGAAAGCTGCCTCGGAAAGCCCGAAACGGGAGAGTGGATGCTTTAGGAGTGAAATGATCGGCACCGGGTCTCCGGGCCTCAGGATCGCTTCCAGCGCCAGTTGCGTCAGTCCGGCCTGCGGTGTGGCAGAAAGTGGCGTACCCGCCGAATCGTCGGCCTCTATGCCAAAGCGCTGCAGTTCCGTCGCCACCCGCCGCGCCAATCCACGGTCGGGTGTTATCAGTGCTGCCTGCGAAGGACGTCCGGCACCCGGAGCTTCCAGCGCCAGCCTGAGCGCCACCGCGATGGCGGTTGCCTCTTCGCGCTCGTTGGCGGCTTCTATCAGTGTGGCCGCTGCAAAAGCCTCATCGAAGAAACCGGGGTCCCTGTCTTCGCGCCACCGGTTCCAGTCGCTGGTGGACTTGGCCGGCGCGAGCGCCGCCGAAAATACGGCCGCGCGTTTTTCAAGATCGCTATCTATGGCTCCGATCTGATCCACGTCGTCGCGTAGGATGCCGAGCTTCTGCAGCAGCATATAGAGCCCGTATTGCGAATGGGTGCGGCTCGAAGGGTCGGTCGGGTCCTCGGCAATTGCCTCCCATTGCTCCTCTGACATGGCAAGATCAAGCCCCGGAAGCACGACGACGCCCTGCGGCAAGGCTGCAACGGCGGCGATGAGGTCGGCAGCGGCCGGAATGGAGCCCGTAGACCCGGCCACGATGATCGGTCCGGTATCCGGCAAATTGGCAAGCCGGTTTGCCTCGGCCCGTAAGATGCCGTTTCGATGCCGGCCGGCCGAGGAGCGGTTGAGTTCAGCAAGGCGCGCGGGCCAGAAGACGCTGGCAATCTTCAGGAAATCCGCCGTCAGCTGCCACCATTGCGCATGTTCGCCGGTATCGAGATGCTGAAGCGCTTCCCAATCCTTTTCTTCCGTATCCATGGCATCAATCACCTCGCCAAGCGCACGCGCCAGCCATATGGCGTCCGCAGGGCTGGCGGGAGCGACGAGCGGCGAATCCGAATGGATCGCCCGGATGGCGTCCGGCAGGCTGTTGCGCCAGGCCAGAATAAGACGCGCCAGTTCGATCAGCCGGCCGGTGCCGGAAATCGGTGGCGCGAGATCCATGATTTCAGGATTTTCGATCTCGAAGAAGCCGCTATCGTCATCCGTTTCGCCGAGCGGCCGGATCAGCGGCAGGATGGCGGAACGGCCGCCCAGAAGATCGACGAATTCCGAGCGCAGCACGCGGGCGGAACGCCGCGTCGGCACATAGATCGTCACCTTGGCCAGTGAAAGCGGATCGGCCGGGTCATATCTATAGCCGGCTGTCAGTGTCCCGTCACACAGCGTTTCCGCGAGCGTTTTGAGGAACGGTGTTCCCGCAGCGATCGTCAGGACGCGCTTTTCGGGGCGGGACGTCGTCATGCCGAGCGTTTTTCCCTGAATTGCCGGATGATGTTTTCTGCGTCTTCTATCGCATCGGGCGTGCCGACGGTGATCCAGTGTCCGTCAAGCGAAATCCCGGAAAGCCGGTCTTTTTTAATGGCGCGGTCGAAATAGATGTTGAGGTTGAAGGCATCCGCCGGCGCATCATCAAGTAGGCGCGAATCCATGGCGATGGCGCCGGCATAAACCACCGGGTTTGGGTCGCCATCGCAATACCGCACCAATTTACCGTCGTCAGAAAGGTTGAAATCTCTTTTGCCGTTATGACCGGTGGTACGATCCATATCGACACAGAGCAGGGCCATATCCATGCGCTCCGGATCGAAGAATTGCGCAAGCTTGCGCAGGTTGCTGACCGCATTCAATTGCTCGCCGATCCAGAATAGATCGGCATTCATGACGAAGACCGGGCCGGGTTCCAGAAGCTTCAGACCCTTGGCAAGCCCGCCGCCGGAATTCATCAGCTGCGCCCGCTCGTCGGAGATCAGAATTTTGGCGTCGGAGCGGTGCTCCAGATGGGCGATCATCTGGTCCGCATGGTGATGCACATTGACAACGATCATCTCCGCCCCGGCTTCCACAAGGGCGTCGAGCGCATAGTCGATCATCGGCTTGCCGGCGATCTTGACGAGCGGCTTCGGGATCGTATCGGTGATCGGGCGCATCCGCGTGCCAAGCCCCGCGGCCAGCACCATCGCGTTTTTGATCGTCATCGTCGTCAACCGTCTTTCAGTCGTTGAATTCCATGCCCATACCGACACACCAGTCTCGAAGAGGCTCAAGTTCCGGATGCGAAAGCGCCGCGGCAAGATAGCGGAACGTCCTCGGCATATGTTTCATATAACCGGGTTTTCGATCCCGTTCCAACAACCTCACCCAGATACCGGCAAGCTTGCAGTTGCGCTGCGCCGACATGATGGCAAAAGCCTTGAGGAAAGCGGCCTCATCAAATGAAGGCGTGTTTCTTCTGCTATCGAGATAATGCGAAAGCAGATGCGCCTGCAGTTCGGGTTCGATGGTAACCCGGGCATCCTGCACGATGGAGGCGAGATCATAGGCGGTCGGGCCGATCATCGCGTCCTGAAAATCGATCAGGCCAACCTGTCGAATGCCGCTATTCTGCGCCTGCCAGAGAAGGTTGGGTGAATGGAAATCGCGCAGCAGGAGCCCCGTTTCACAATCAGCGAGTGAGTCGATCAGACTATCCCACAGGGCGTAATAGTCGCTCTTCTCGCTATCGGTGAGCGGCTTGCCGCGTTTGTGAGGAAGATACCATTCCGCCAGCAGCGAGACTTCGATTTTCATCGCCTGGCGATCGAAGGGGGGAACTTTGTAGGTGCTGCCGTCAATCACCGGCAGCAGGTCGGGTCGCGGGGTCTGATGAAGGGCTGCGAGGCAGGCGACGCTCTGCAGATAACGTTCTTCTATCGGCGTTCCGTCCTGCGCAAGCACCCCGTCGCGCCCCAGATCCTCCAGCAGGAGAATGCCCTGATCAATATCCGCTGCCAGAAGCTCTGGCGCGCAAAAGCCGCCATCTCGCAGATACTCGCCGATTGCCACGAAGGAGCGCGCATCCTGGGCAAGATGGGCGATTTCGGCATAGGTCTTGCCATCAGCCACGATCGCACCTCTCATGGGGCGTCGCCAGTCCATCAGGATAAGGTCATGGCCGTCAGTGGAAATGGTCTCATAGGCGCGTGTGGAGGCGTCACCGCTCAGAAAACGCCGGGCCGCATCGCCTCTGCCATTTCTTGTGAGGAACGTGCGAATGGCGAAAACCCGTTCAAGCCGTGCTTTCAATTTTGCCGGAGCCTCGATGACGGCCAGCCGTCCCTCGCCGGAATGCGTCAGCCGAAGCGTGACGGTCTGCTCCGGTGGCAAAACCTCGGTGGCGATATCCGGCCATTCGATCAGGCAGACGCCGTCCTCCAGCATCTCGTCGATGCCGAGCTCGTCCAGTTCGGAGACATCCGAAAGCCGGTAAAGATCGAGATGGGCAACCGGAATGCGAGTGGAATAGGTCTGGATGATCGTGAAGGTCGGGCTTGGAACCTCGAGATCCGGCTCATCCGCCATCGCGCGGATGAAGGCGCGGGCAAGTGTGGATTTACCGGCGCCGAGATCACCGATCAGCGCCAGGCAATCGCCGGGTTTCAATGCCAGCGCGAGGTCTTCACCGAGCCTGATGGTATCTTTTTCTCCCTCAAGGGAAATAGTGATCGGCAAGATGTCTTCGCTCATTCTGCGGCGATGGAATGCGGGCGCGTGCCGGAAGGAATGCGGCAGGTGACAATGGTGCCGTTGCCGGGGCGGCTATCGATTTCGACCGTGCCATGATGGAGGCTGACAAAACTCTCGACAATGGAAAGGCCAAGCCCCGCGCCGGTCCGCCGCCCACCATTGCCGCGTGTCGCGAAGCGGTCAAATACGGTCTTCAGCATGTCTTCTGGAATACCCGGGCCCTTATCCGCCACCGAGAACAGGAAGTCGCCCTCGCTGCGCTGGCACGACAGTTCAACTGCGGAGCCTTCCGGCGCAAAGTTGATTGCATTGGTCAGGAGCTTGATGAGAATCTGCTTCAGGCGCTGATGATCAGCCACCAGACTGCCAAGATGAGCCGGCGCGACGATTTCAAGCGAAATGCCGCTCTCCTGCAGGCGATCGGCGATCTGCACAGAAACGTCTTCAAGCAATTCGTTCAGATCATTGTCTGAATAATTCAGCTGCATGATGCCGGCATCGACGGTCGCAAGATCGAGAATATCGTTGACGATGGTCAAAAGCACCGAGGACGAGGTGGAAATATGGTCGAGATATTCGGCCTGTCGGTCCGTCAATTGGCCGATGCCGGGCGTCTTCAGGAGGTCGGTGAAACCGATAATATTCGTCAGCGGCGAGCGCAATTCGTAGGAAACATGCTGAACGAAATCGTTCTTCAGCTCGTCGGCCTTCAGAAGCGCGTCGTTCTTTTCCTTGAGCGCCCTTTCCGCCCGCACGCTGTCGGTCATGTTGACGAAGGTCAGCATGGTCTGCGCATCCGGCAGCGGAATGATCGCGAAATCGAGTACGAGACCGGAGAGCAGTTCGAGCGTACCCTGTTTGGACGGGCGCTCATCGTCAAAACTGGTAATGAACTGGCTAAAGGCGCGCCAGCCATCCGGTCTGTCATAGGATTGTGCGCAGGCGGTTTCGATGGCACGGATGTGGGTGCCTGTTTCCGCCTGCTCGGAGGTTACACCCCAGAGCGCCCGGAATGCCGGGTTGGAGAGGCGAATGCGGCCATCCGCACCGAACACGGCCACACCTTCAGCCAGATGGTCGATGGTTTCGCCCTGCACCTTCACCAGCGTGTTGTAGCGCATCTGCAGGTCGACCTGTTCGGTCAGGTTTTCAAAAACCCAGGTCGCGCCACCCTGCGGATGGGCGGTCGCGATGACCCGCAGCGTCTGCCCATTCGGCAGGTGCCAGAGATCGGTTTTGGTATCGAGCGAACGGTAAACGGCGAGGGCCGTCTCCTTCCAGTTTTTCCAGTTCAGCTGTTCGGGCAATTTGCCGGCGGTGCGCAGCCTGTCGAGAAGCTCGGAATTATCAGGACCGGATTCGAGGAAAACCAGATCGAGACCCCAAAGGGTCGCAAAAGCCTGATTGTAGAATTGCAGCCGCTGCCGGCCGTCGAAGATGGCGACGGGCGTCGCCAGATGATCCAGCGTTTCGGCATGGCTCTTGAGAACCCGCTTGAGTTCTTCGCTGATTGTTTCCGTTTCGGTGGCATCGATGGCGATACCGGCCGAACCCGCCGCGGTCTTGATATCGACAACGTCGAAGAAGGTGCGGTTGCCGGAGACCACAGTCGAAATGCGATCGTGATAGGGTGATTCCGGCGTTGCGGCCGCGCGTATCTTCTGCCGGGTAACGGTGTTCAACAGCTCGCGTTTTTCAAGAACGGCCTGATCGGCATCGCGCGCATCCACGGCCTGCGCATAGGCATGGTTGACCCAGGTTAGCTCGCCTTCGCCATTGCGGCGCCAGACGGGCTGTTCGATGGAATCCAGAAGGTCCTGAAACGTCGAGACCGAGGCGATCAGACGCTCGCGCTCCACCTGCAATTCAGCAAGTTCGGCGCGCAGATTATTAAGCGCTACGAAACGTGCAAATGCATTGCCGCCGGAGACCCGGCCTTGAACTTCAATGACTTCGCCGCGCTGCGTCTCGATAGTCAGGTCGAAACTCTGCGCGTGGCTGCGAAGTTTTTCGAGGGATTTTTCAAGCTGGCTCGCAGAGGACGGTTTCAGCCAGCGCCCGAAGGCCAGAAAATCATGATCCGCTTGCGGCGCGCCGGTCTCCACGGGTAATTGCCCCAGAAATTCGGGCCGCTTGTCAGCGCCATCCCAGATAACGATGCGCCGGCCCTTATCGGAAATCAGCGCCTCGTATTTGGCGATCTTGTGATGGGTTTCGGCAAGCGCCTTGCGGTATTCACTGCTTTCCGACTCGATATTGCCGCGCTGGCGCACCAGCCAGACGACGGAAAACAGCGTCGCCGAAAGCATGCCGACAAAGAGCGAATAGGTGATTGTTTCGCCAGAGGAGAACAGCCGCGCACCGGTCTTGGCAACAAGGCCATCCTGCGCCAGCGCCACACTTGCCGAACCGGCAAGGATCGTCCCCGACATCAGCAAGGGAAGCCGTGAAAAGCCTGTCCGGACCGCGCTGATCGCCAGCCGGCAATGCGCCAGAACCTGCGCGCTCAATGCCACGCCAGCTTGCGTGTTTTCAACGCGTTGAACTGTCTGCTCGCGCAGATCCGAATTGTGAACCGTCATCCCCGGTCTGTCTCCGTCCTATGTGCCGCATCTTCGAC
Organism: Agrobacterium tumefaciens; assembly: GCF_005221385.1. Classification (NCBI taxonomy): domain Bacteria; kingdom Pseudomonadati; phylum Pseudomonadota; class Alphaproteobacteria; order Hyphomicrobiales; family Rhizobiaceae; genus Agrobacterium; species Agrobacterium tumefaciens. The sequence continues at coordinate 2,766,130 of NZ_CP039903.1, forward strand.
AAGACATCCCATTTCGTCCCCGCCGCCCTTTGGCGTGTCCGAATCAAGTCTGATGACAATACCGCCTTCATAAATCTGCGGAAAGGGAGCGCGCAAAAAAGATGCCGCGCACTTTGTCAAGTGCGCGGCATCTAGATGTTGTGTAATTTCAGTGGATATTAACTATGATATTAATATCTGTAGTGTTCGGCCTTGAACGGGCCTTCCTTGGAGATGCCGATATAATCTGCCTGCAGATCGGAAAGTTCAGTTAGCCGCACACCGAGCTTCTCAAGGTGAAGACGCGCGACCTTCTCATCGAGGTGCTTCGGCAGCACGTAAACTTCGTTCTTGTATTCGCCCTGCTTGGTGAAGAGCTCGATCTGGCCAAGCACCTGGTTGGTGAAGGACGCAGACATGACGAAGGACGGGTGGCCGGTGGCATTGCCGAGGTTCAGCAGGCGGCCTTCGGACAGAAGAATGATGCGGTTGCCCTTCGGGAACTCGATCATGTCGACCTGCGGCTTGATGTTCGTCCACTTCAGGTTACGCAGCGATGCGACCTGAATCTCGTTGTCGAAGTGGCCGATATTGCCGACGATCGCCATGTCCTTCATCTCGCGCATATGCTCGATGCGGATCACGTCCTTGTTGCCGGTGGTGGTGATGAAGATATCCGCCGAGGAAATGACGTCTTCCAGGCGAACGACCTCAAAACCATCCATGGCAGCCTGAAGCGCGCAGATCGGGTCGATTTCGGTGACCTTGACGCGGGCGCCGGCGCCCTGCAGCGAGGCGGCAGAGCCCTTGCCAACATCGCCGTAACCGCAAACGACGGCGACCTTGCCGGCCATCATCACGTCGGTTGCACGGCGAATGCCGTCTACCAGCGATTCCTTGCAGCCGTATTTGTTGTCGAACTTCGACTTGGTGACGCTGTCATTGACGTTGATCGCCGGGAAGGGCAGGAGGCCCTTCTTGCTGAGGTCGTAAAGACGGTGAACGCCGGTCGTCGTCTCTTCCGTGACGCCCTTCAGCGCGTCGCGCTGCTTGGTGAACCAGCCGGGAGAAGCCTTCAGGCGCTTGTTGATCTGCGCGAAAAGAATTTCTTCTTCTTCAGAGCCGGGATTGGACAAAACGTCTTCGCCGGCTTCGGCACGTGCGCCAAGCAGGATGTACATGGTGGCATCGCCGCCATCGTCGAGGATCATGTTGGACAGACCGCCATCGGTCCACTGGAAGATCTTGTCGGTATATTCCCAATATTCCGTCAGGCTTTCACCCTTGACGGCGAAGACCGGAATGCCAGCCGCTGCAATGGCCGCTGCCGCATGATCCTGCGTCGAGAAGATGTTGCAGGAGGCCCAGCGAACGTCTGCGCCCAGTTCCTTCAGCGTTTCGATGAGAACGCCGGTCTGGATCGTCATGTGAAGGGAACCGGTGATACGTGCGCCCTTCAGCGGCTTGCTTTCGCCGAACTCCTTGCGGCAGGACATCAGGCCGGGCATTTCGGTTTCGGCGATGTCCAGCTCCTTGCGGCCAAATGCGGCAAGGTTGATGTCGGCGACAATGTAGTCCTTCTCAAGGCTCATGAAGTTCTCCAGATCAGAATGCCACGCCTGTTGGCCCGGCTTTTAAACGTAGCAGCGGTTTAGCAGGCCACAAACGATCTGGCAATGATGATATAAAGAGGTCTTTATGTCTTTATATGTTGCTGGCTCAGGCTTCTTCGCCGAACCGGTCGGCCACCAGAGCTTCCAATGCGGCCAGCGCCTCCGACGCCTGATTGCCGCTTGCCTCGACATAGACGCTGCAGCCGGGGCTGGCCGCCAGCATCATCAGGCCCATGATGGAAGTGCCACCGACGGTCATGCCGTCCTTGGAAACCGTGATCGTCGCGTCGAAGCCCTCGACCATCTGAACGAATTTCGCAGATGCCCGGGCGTGGAGACCGCGCTTGTTGATGATCGGCAATTCCCGGGAGAGAGGCGACATGGGCTGACTTCTCACTTGCCGCTTAAAACGCGGCTGGCGACGTTGATATATTTGCGGCCGGCATCGGATGCATCCTGAAGGGCCTTGTCCATATTGTCTTCGCTGCGAACGCCGGCAAGCTTGATCAGCATGGGAAGATTGACCCCGGCGATGACTTCGACATTGCCGTTATTCATGACGGAGATTGCGAGATTGGACGGTGTGCCACCGAACATGTCCGTCAGTATGATAACACCATTGCCATCATTGGCACGCGCAACGGCGTCGATGATATCCTGCCGGCGCTGATCCATGTCGTCTTCGGGACCGATACAAACCGTCTCGATCAATTTCTGGGGACCGACGACATGCTCCAACGCATGGCGAAACTCCTCAGCCAGCTTGCCATGGGTGACAAGCACTAGTCCGATCATGAAATGCTCCCTTGCACACGCACTCTCATTGCCGACTATCGCAACGCGGCAATCCTGTCCATCGGTGGGATTTCATCTTGATGAGGAAAATGCGAATCGCAAGCCTAAAATCGCCCGAATCATCGTCACTTCACATTCGTTTTAAAAAGATTCTGAGCAAGTGCAGCAAATTTTCCATAGGGCGTAAGACTTGCAAGCGGAATGCGCAGAAGCGGAATATGCCCGCCACAGGGCAGCAAAAACGCTTCGTCATCTTCGGGAAGTCTCGGATTTTCCGGTGAAAGAACTGTCGTAACCGCAAAATGTAGTGGAGCGCTCGCAACGCTGTTGAGCGAAACAATGCCGCTGCCGCGCAACTCCAGCAGGCCGGCAATCGTTTGCGGCCGCTCGGCAATGATGTGTTCGCCGTCGCGGTACACGAAAATCTGATCGTCCGCGATCAACGCCGCCGGCAATCCGCAGCGTTCAGCCTCGGTCAGAAAACTGAAGGCAAGCTCGCTTTTGCCGCTGCCGGATGGTCCCGTGAAGAGGATTCCCGTGTTTTGAACGGTGATGGCGGTGGCGTGCAGGTTGAAGCGTTCAGCGTTCATGGGTTTCGGCCGCCGGCAGCGACAGGGTGAAGCGCGCGCCGGAAATCACGCCGTATTTGTCGACGACATTTTCCGCCCTGAGGCTGCCGCCATGGGCTTCGGCGATCTGGCGGCTGATGGAAAGGCCAAGGCCGGAATTCTGGCCGAAGCCTTCGCTCGCCGGTCGGTCGGTGTAAAACCGTTCGAAAATCCGGTCGATATCTTCGGCCTGAATGCCGGGTCCATTGTCTTCCACCTGCACGAGGCAGCGATCCTTGTGGCGGGAAAGACGCACGGTGATGCGGCCACTTTCTTCTGACACGAAAGAACGGGCATTCTCGATCAGATTGGTGACGATCTGGCTGAGGCGAAGGTCGTGGCCATTCACCACGAAAGAGGTTTTGCTTCCGGCCTTCCGGTCGGCCACATAGTCGATTGCCACGCTTTTCTTCTTGGTGCTGATCTGGCGGGATATGTCCACCAGCCCCTTCATCAGCACATCGAGGTCGAGCGGCGAGGCATCGGCGCGCGCCAGCTCGGCATCGAGCCGCGACGCATCCGAAATGTCGCTGATCAAGCGGTCGAGGCGGCGTACATCATGGAAGATGATCTCGGTCAGCCGTTGCTTCGATTCTTCGGTTTTCGCGCGCGGCAGGGTTTCCACGGCGCTGCGCAGCGAGGTCAGCGGGTTCTTGAGTTCATGACTGACGTCGGCGGCGAAGCTTTCGATTGCATCGATCCGGTCGTAAAGCGCCGTCGTCATTTCACGCAGGGCAATCGACAGGTTGCCGATTTCATCCTGACGTGCCGAAAAATCCGGTATCTCTTCACGCGTTCGCGCCCCGCGGCGTACACGGATCGCGGCGGCCGAAAGCCGCCGCAGCGGTGTGGCGATGGTCGATGACAGAAGCAGCGACAGAACGATATTGACCAGCGTGGCGATGCCGAAAACACGCATGATGGCCAGGCGCTCCGCATGCACGATCTTGTCGATATCGCCCGCCTGCGTGGAGAGCAGCAAGACGCCGAGCACGGCCCGGAAGCGTTGCACCGGCACGGCGACTGAAACGATCAGCTCGCCCTTTTCGGTGACGCGCACGACCGCGCCGCGCACACCGGTCAGCGCATTCATGACTTCCGGATAGATCGAACCGTCGCCGCCAGGCGCCTCCTTATATTGCGGAAGGCTGCTCGGCTGCAGCATGCGGTTGAACATGCTGGTGAACCAGTCGCCCCAGGTCTGGGTTTCCGGTGTTACCGGCGGCAGATCGAAGCGCAGAACCTGTCCGCGTGAATAAAGATGGCGCGAATCGAGCAGCAGATTGGCATCGGCATCGAAGAGCCGTGCGCGGGTGCGCGTCGGTGAAATCAGCCGCCGCAGCACTGGCGCCACCCGTTCCGGATTGATCGGGAAGCTCAAATCCTCGTCATTGGGAGCGGGGGTGATGCTCTGCCCCGCCTGCAATTCGAGAAGCTTTTCGGGATTGATGGTGATCGAATTCGTATCGACCGAAGCGGAAGCCGAAATCGCGCCGGCGATGATTTCGCCCTGCGTCAGAAGGCTTTCGACCCGCGCGTCGATCAGCCCCTCACGGAACTGGTTGAGATAGAGAATACCGCCGACCAGAACGACCGTCGCCGCGACATTGAAGAAAAGAATGCGGCGCGTGAGGCTGGAAAACACCGCATTGCCGAAAATGCGCCGGATGATCGTCAGCGGATGGATACGATGGCGGCGTTCGCTGCCGCGTTCTTCGGCATCGTCACTATCCGAGACGGTTTCCGGCGTTTTCTTCAGCACGTATTTAAGTCCTCGCCACCATTCTTCGGGTGGTCTCTTCCGATTTGCGTGCCGATTCAGGCCGCTTCGCGGAAGCGATATCCTACGCCATAAAGCGTTTCAATCATATCGAAGTCGCCATCGACCAGTTTGAACTTCTTGCGAAGGCGCTTGATGTGGCTGTCGATGGTGCGGTCATCCACATAAACCTGCTCATCATAAGCGGCGTCCATCAGCGCGTCGCGGCTTTTCACCACGCCCGGCCGCTGCGCCAGCGAGTGCAGGATGAGGAATTCGGTGACGGTGAGTGTTACCGGTTCGCCCTTCCAGGTGCAGGTGTGGCGTTCCTGGTCCATGGCGAGCTGCCCGCGCTCCAGCGTGCGGGCTTGCTGGTCCGCCGTCGGCTTTAGTGCGCCGCCAGTTGCTGGCGCGGCATCGCGGCTGCTGGCGCGGCGCAGGATCGCCTTGACGCGTTCCACCAGAAGGCGCTGCGAGAAGGGTTTGGTGATGAAGTCATCCGCGCCCATCTTCAGGCCGAACAATTCATCGATCTCTTCATCCTTCGAGGTGAGGAAGATCACCGGCAGATCCGATTTCTGACGCAGGCGCCGCAAAAGCTCCATGCCGTCCATGCGGGGCATTTTAATATCGAAAATGGCGAGCTGCGGCGGACGGGCGATCAACCCGTCAAGCGCGGAGGCGCCGTCCGTATACGTTTCGACCCGGTAGCCTTCGGCTTCGAGCGCGATCGATACCGAAGTCAGAATATTCCGGTCATCGTCGACAAGCGCGATCGTCTGCATGTAGTTGGTCTCCATCGTCATTTTCTCGTAACTCCCGACATTCACCCAGCCAGGTTGTGCGCCGCGAGCCACTCTCTTGAGTATAAAGGTGGAACAAATTGTGGCAAAGGAAAACTCGCCCCAAAATCGTAAGGGTGCGGCGAGCGGATTTCGTGAAAACGCCGCAGCTGGATTTTAATGCGTCTTCAACCGATTTAAAAAGAAATAAAATCTTTTAAATCGATTAATATATTGAAATCACTAAGTTTTTTAAAGTTCGGCTCTTGCGTTTCCAAAAGCTGCCACGTATTTTCCGTGAAAATTTCAACGTCCTTACCGTCATTAACAAGGAACGCGTCATGAACGAGCTTGGGGTTCATAATCCTGCCAATGGAGTTGCGGAACTCGGACTGGGCGAGGCCTCCCGCGTCTTTTATAACCTCAATGAGAGCGAATTATACGAAGAGGCGATCCGCAACGGCGAGGCCGAACTGACCATTGATGGCGCACTGCGCGCCGTCACCGGCCAGCACACGGGCCGTTCGCCGAAGGACAAATTCGTCGTTCGCGACGCTTCCACCGAGAACACCATCTGGTGGGACAACAACAAGCCGCTGTCGCCGGAAAACTTCGAGCTGTTGCGTCAGGACATGTTGGCCCATGCCGCCGGCAGGACCCTCTATGTTCAGGACCTGATCGGCGGTGCCGATGAGGAAAATGCGCTGCCGACACGCGTCGTCACCGAGCTTGCCTGGCATTCGCTGTTCATCCGCAATCTGCTGATCCGTCCAAAGCAGGAAAAACTGGCGGGCTTCAAGCAGAAACTCACCATCATCAACCTGCCAAGCTTCAAGGCCGATCCGGCCCGTCACGGCGTCCGTTCGGAAACCGTCATCGCCTGCGATCTGACCAATGGCCTCGTCCTCATCGGCGGCACGTCCTATGCCGGTGAAAACAAGAAGTCGGTCTTTACGGTACTGAACTACCTTCTGCCGGCCAAGGGTGTGATGCCGATGCATTGCTCGGCCAATGTCGGTCCTGAGGGTGATTCCGCCGTCTTCTTCGGTTTGTCCGGCACCGGCAAAACCACGCTTTCGGCTGACCCTTCGCGCACGCTTATCGGCGATGATGAACATGGCTGGGGCGAGCACGGCATCTTCAATTTCGAAGGTGGCTGCTATGCCAAGGCGATCAAGCTTTCGGCCGAAGCCGAGCCGGAAATCTATGCCGCGACCCGTCGTTTCGGCACGGTTCTTGAAAACGTCGTGCTCGACGAAAACCGCGTTCCTGATTTCAATGACAATTCGCTGACGGAAAACACCCGCAGCGCCTACCCGCTGCATTTCATTCCGAATGCATCGGAAACGGGCATTGCCGGTCATCCGAAGACGATCATCATGCTGACGGCCGATGCCTTCGGCGTGCTGCCGCCGATTGCCCGGCTGACGCCGGAACAGGCCATGTACCACTTCCTCTCCGGCTACACCGCAAAGGTTGCCGGCACGGAAAAGGGCGTAACGGAACCGGAAGCGACCTTCTCCACCTGCTTCGGCGCCCCCTTCATGCCGCGCCATCCGGCGGAATACGGCAACCTGCTGCGTGAGCTGATCGGCAAGCACGGCGTCGATTGCTGGCTGGTCAACACCGGCTGGACCGGCGGCGCTTATGGCATCGGCAAGCGCATGCCGATCAAAGCGACCCGCGCGCTTCTGACGGCGGCACTCACCGGCGAGCTGAAGGATGCCGAATTCCGCACCGATGCGAATTTCGGTTTCGCCGTACCCCTGTCGCTTGATGGCGTTGACAGCGCAATCCTCGATCCGCGTTCGACCTGGGCCGATGGCGCAGCCTATGACGCGCAGGCGAAGAAGCTGGTGTCGATGTTCGTCACGAACTTCACCAAGTTCGAAGACCACGTCGACAGCAAGGTTCGCGACGCAGCGCCAGGCCTTCTGCTCGCGGCTGAATGAATGAAGCCTCATATGTGAGGAGGAGGGAACCCGGCCTTGTGCCGGGTTTCTTTTTTGCCGGTCTCTTGATTCTGGCCACTGTTTTCATTTCGCGCGTTCTGTGGCATCACCGGCGCGGAGAAAGATCATGGCCAGCGACCCGCTTTACATCAGCAACCGTATCACCATTGCCGGCTGGGAGCTGACGGAGCAATTCGTGCTGGCCGGTGGGCCGGGCGGCCAGAACGTCAACAAGGTCTCGACGGCGGTCCAGCTGTTTTTCGACATCGCCAATTCGCCCTCCCTGTCGGAACGGGTGAAGGCGAATGCCCTGCGTCTGGGTGGCAGACGTGTGTCGAAAGACGGCGTGCTGATGATCGAGGCGAGCCGGTTTCGCAGCCAGGAGCGCAATCGCGAAGATGCGCGCGAACGACTGAAAGAGCTGATCCTCGAAGCCGCCGCCCCGCCGCCGCCGGTGCGCAAGGCCACCAAGCCCACCAAGGGTTCTGTGGAGCGTCGTCTCAAGGCGAAGTCCGGTCGCTCCGATATCAAGAAAATGCGCGGCAAACCCTCGGGCGACTAGGCTCCCGCGCTGCGACAAATGTTTCGCCCTTGTCATAGAGCTTCAAATATCGTCTGGTAATCCTCCCTACAACCAAGGAGGGTGCTATGGGTCTGTTCAATTTCATCAAGGAAGCGGGAAAGAAGCTCGGTATCGGCGGCGATGACGCACCTGATGTCGATGCGGTCAAGAAGGAACTCGCTTCCCACGATCTCGGCACGGACAAGGTTCAGGTCGAAGTGGTGGACGACAAGGTCGTTCTGAAGGGCGAAGTGGCCGATCAGTCGGTTTTCGAAAAGGCGGTCATCGCGGTCGGCAATACGCTCGGCATTTCCAAGGTCGAGGCCGGCGAGCTGAAAGTGACTGAGGCGCCGGCGAAAGAACCCGTTTTCTACACGGTCAAGAAGGGCGACAATCTCTGGAAGATTGCCGAAGCCCAGTACGGCAAGGCTAATGGCGCGAAGAACAACATTATCTTCGAAGCCAACAAGCCAATGCTGACCCATCCCGATAAAATCTACCCCGGACAGGTTCTGCGTATTCCCGACCTCGCATAATAACGGGTTTAATCACCGGAGATGCCGCCATGCGCGGCATCTTTTACAGCTTGCGAAGCGCCACCGTATCGATCAGGTGGTTCTTTCCCTTACGCAGAATAAGGTCGGCACGCGGGCGTGTCGGCACGATGTTCTGGCGCAGGTTCTTCAGGTTGATGTTCTGCCAGAGACCTTCGGCAATGCTCAGCGCCGCTTCTTCGCTGATCGAGGCATAGCGGTTGAAGAATGAATTCGGGTCGCGGAACGCGGTTTGCCGAAGATTCATGAACCGGTTCACATACCAGTTATGAATGAAGTCCTCGTCAGCATCGATATAGATCGAGAAATCGAAGAAATCTGAAACGATCGGTACGATCCGCCCGCCCGCCGGCAGGTCGCGCGATTGCAGCACGTTGATGCCTTCGAAAATCAGGATATCAGGCTGGTCGATGACAGTGAATTCGTTCGGCAGAACGTCATAGGTCAGGTGCGAATAGCGCGGCGCCTTCACATTCGGCTGGCCCGCCTTGATCGCCGAGAGGAAACGCAAGAGCGCGCCGATATCGTAACTTTCCGGAAAGCCCTTACGCTCCATCAGGTTCTCGCGTCGCAGCACCTCGTTCGGGTAAAGAAACCCGTCGGTGGTGATGAGATCGACCTTGGGGCTGGAGGGCCAGCGGGCCAGAAGCTCCTTCAGGATACGTGCCGTCGTGGATTTACCAACGGCCACCGAACCGGCAATACCGATGACGAAAGGCGTCTTGTTGACATCCCCCATGTTGAGGAAGCGGTTGCGCTGCTCGAACAGCAGCTGCGATGCTTCCACATGCGAGGACAGGAGGCGCGATAGCGACAGGTAAATGCGCCGCACCTCGTCCAGATCGATCGGGTCGTCCAGCGAGCGCAGTCTTTTGACCTCGTCGGCGGAAAGCGTCAGCGGCGTATCGGCGCGAAATTTCGCCCATTCTTCCGAACTGAAGAAGTGGTAGGGCGAATATTCATCCGGCCGAAAATGATCGAGTGTGCCTGGCATGCCTCTCTCCCCGCTGCCTGCCGTGACATTCATGATGTCGGCCTCGCCGCCTTTTCCGCAAGGCCAGTCTGGCCCGTCCGGCGCTCCAGTTCGGCAAAAACGTCGCTCAGCGGAATGTCGGCGATCTTCAGCACCACCAGCAGATGATAAAGCAGATCGGCGGCCTCGTTCTTCAGCCCGTCGCGGTCTTTTGCGATGGCGGCGATGACGGCCTCGACCGCCTCTTCGCCCAGTTTTTTTGCCGCACGATCCTGGCCCGCCGCAACGAGTTTGGCTGTCCAGGATTCGTCGGGAGATGCAGCGGCGCGGGTCGCGACAATGCGTTCCAGATCGGAAAGGGAAAATGCGCTCATGAAGAGTTCCTGCAATCAGTCGAGACGCATGGCGATGCCATGCTCGGCCATGTAGTTTTTGGCTTGCCCGATCGAATAGGTGCCGAAGTGGAAGATGGAGGCGGCAAGCACCGCAGTTGCGTGGCCATCACGCACGCCTGCCACCAGATCGTCGAGAGTCCCGACGCCGCCCGAGGCGATGACGGGTACACGAACCTGATCGGCAATGCTGCGCGTCAGGCCGATATCGTAGCCGCTCTTGGTACCATCGCGATCCATTGAGGTCACAAGCAATTCGCCGGCGCCGCGTTCAACCATCTTGATGGCGAATTCCACGGCGTCGATGCCCGTCGGTTGGCGTCCGCCATGGGTGAAGATTTCCCAGCGGCCTTCTTCCCCATCCTTCGAAACCCGCTTGGCGTCGATAGAAACGACGATGCACTGGTTTCCGAACTTGTCGGCCGCTTGCGCCACGAAATCCGGATCCTTGACGGCTGCGGAATTGATCGAGACCTTGTCCGCGCCACAGAGAAGCAGCTTGCGGATGTCCGCGACGGCGCGGACACCGCCGCCGACGGTTAGCGGCATGAAACAATGGTCGGCCGTGCGCGATACGACATCAAAGATCGTGTCGCGATTATCCGAGGAGGCGGTGATGTCGAGGAAGCAGAGTTCATCGGCCCCTGCCGCATCATAGGCCTTCGCCGCCTCGACCGGGTCGCCGGCATCGATCAAGTCGACGAAGTTCACGCCCTTGACGACACGGCCGTCCTTCACATCGAGGCAGGGAATAACGCGGGCTTTGAGGGTCATGCTTTTACCTCCTTGGCTGCAGCCGCCTTGATGAGGGCGAGCGCCTCGGCGTGGTCGATGCGCCCGTCGTAAAGCGCGCGGCCCGAAATCGCGCCCTCGAGCTTTGCGGCATCCGGCTGCAACATGCGCTTGATGTCGTCGATGGAGGCAAGGCCACCGGAAGCGATGACCGGGATGGAGACGGCATCCGCCAGTTCCAGCGTCGAGGCCCAGTTGATACCGGCCAGAATGCCGTCGCGATCGATATCGGTATAGATGATGGCGGCAACGCCGGCGCCTTCAAAACGCTTGGCGAGTTCGATGACGCCGAGTTCGGAGGCTTCCGCCCAGCCCTCGACGGCAACCTTGCCGCCCTTGGCATCGATGCCGACGGCGACCTGGCCGGGGAAACGCTTGCAGGCTTCGATAACCAGAACCGGATCGCGCACCGCGACGGTGCCGAGAATGACGCGGGCAAGGCCACGGCTCAGCCACGCTTCGATATGATCGAGCGTGCGGATGCCGCCGCCAAGCTGCACCGGGTTTTTCGTGGCTTTCAGAATGGCGTCGACGGCCTCGCCATTCACCGTCTCACCGGCGAAGGCACCGTTGAGATCAACGACGTGCAGCCACTCGAAACCCTGATCCTCAAAGGCTTTCGCCTGCGCGCCGGGGTCCTCGTTATAGACTGTGGCCTGGTCCATATCGCCGAGTTTCAGGCGAACGCACTGGCCGTCTTTAAGGTCGATTGCGGGAAAAAGGATCATGTCAGGGCTTCCAGCGCAGGAAATTGGAAATCAGGGCAAGGCCGAGCGTTTGGCTTTTTTCCGGGTGGAACTGCGCGCCCGCCATATTGTCGCGACCGACGAAAGCCGTCATCGCGCCACCGTAATTGGTGGTGGCGATGACATCCGTCGAGTGCTTGGCTGCCAGATGATAGGAATGCACGAAATAGGCGTGCAGGCCGTCAGCGCCGGTCTTGATGCCGTCGAAAAGAGGGTGGGCATGCCGGATTTCCAGCGTATTCCAACCAATCTGCGGAATCTTGAGACTGGGATCGGATGGCGTCATTTCCACGACGTCGCCCTCGATCCAGCCGAGCCCGGTGCTGACAGTCTTTTCGAGCCCGCGCGAGGACATCAGCTGCATGCCGACGCAGATGCCGAGGAAGGGATGGGCTTTTTTCTCGACGGCTTCAATGAGCGCCTCATGCATGCCGGGAACGGCATCGAGACCGGCACGGCAATCCGCATAGGCGCCGACACCAGGCAGGACGATGCGGTCCGCCGAAGCGACGTGATCCGGCCTGTCGGTCAGGTCGATGGTTGCATTGATGCCGGCTTCGCGGGCGGCACGCTCGAAAGCTTTGGTGGCCGAACGCAGGTTGCCAGAACCGTAGTCGATGATCGCGACACGCATGTCAGCGCCTTCCATTCAAGTCGAAAAGAAACGATCCGGCGGGATCGTTGACGAAATTCTTGTCGCCGCGCTTTTGCGGCGAGGGGGTCCAGACCGGCTGGGACAGTTGTTCCGCCGTTTCGGCGTTTTCGGAGAGACCGGAGAAATATATGTCTTCGGCGCTCGAAAGATCAGGGGCGGATATGACTGACGTCAGCGTCCAGCCTTTGCGGATCAGGTGCCGGACGAGAAAATCGCGTCCCTCCAGCGCCGTGATGAGTCCAATGGCGAAACCGAAGAGAATACCAACCGGTTCGAATCCGGCTAATATGGAGACCTGCCCGGCCAGAAGGAGCACGATGGCAACGATGGCCGCCGCCAGCCACAACCGGTTAATGGCCAACCAGAGCCAGGGCGCGACCAGCGCCAGCCAGACGAAACGGTCTGCGATGAAGCGGGTCGTCTTGTGGTCCCTGTCCGGCCCGTTGGGGGCTTCCAGAACGAGATAGCTTGTCATGGGCTTCCTGACAGCTTTGGCGTCAGGCCAGCATACCCTTCGTGGAGGGAACGCGGCCTGCCTGCCGGGGGTCGATCTCGGTTGCCGTGCGAAGAACGCGGGCAACGGCCTTGAAGCATGTTTCGGCGATATGATGGTTGTTAGCGCCGTAATGGTTCAGGATATGCAGCGTAATGCCGGCATTCTGTGCCAGCGCCTGAAAGAACTCGCGCACCAGCTCGGTATCGAAGGTGCCGATCTTCGGCGCGGAAAAATTGACGTTCCAGACGAGAAAGGGCCGGCCGGAAATATCGACCGCCGCCTTGGTCATCGTTTCGTCCATGGCAAGATCGAGCGAGGCGTAACGGGTAATGCCGCGACGGTCACCCAGCGCCTTGGCAATGGCCTGACCGATGGCTATGCCGGTATCTTCAACAGTGTGATGATCATCGATGTGCAGGTCGCCCTTGACCTCGATGTCCATGTCGATCAGCGAATGGCGGCTCAGCTGGTCCAGCATATGGTCGAAAAATCCCACACCGGTGGAAATTGTCGACTTGCCGGTGCCGTCGATATCCACGCGCACCGAAACCGAGGTTTCGTTGGTGGTGCGGATAATCTCGCCTTTACGTTCTGCCATTTTGGCCGCTCCGTGAAAATGTCGCCGTTCCTTATCAGCACGGGACACAAATATCCAGTTGTTCCATCGTCTTGCCTGACATGCCGAAAACGGTGCGTCGCCTCGAAGATTGCAATCGCGAAAAGCAAACTTACATAGAACTCGAGAAGGGCCGCATCCCGGCCCGTTAACCGCAGGCCCGTAAGGGCAGACAGGTGTTTGATGACAACGATTATTACAGTCAGAAAAGGCGGCAAGGTCGTCATGGCTGGCGATGGTCAGGTAAGCCTTGGCCAGACCGTCATGAAGGGTAATGCCCGCAAGGTTCGCCGCATCGGCAAGGGTGAAGTGATTGCTGGTTTTGCCGGCGCGACTGCGGATGCCTTCACGCTGCTCGACCGTCTTGAAAAGAAACTCGAGCAATATCCCGGCCAGTTGATGCGCGCGGCGGTGGAGCTTGCGAAGGACTGGCGCACGGACAAATATCTGCGCAACCTCGAAGCGATGATGCTGGTGGCCGATAAATCCACCACGCTCGCCATCACCGGTAATGGCGATGTGCTGGAGCCCGAGCACGGTGCGATCGCCATCGGTTCCGGCGGTAATTACGCCTTTGCGGCTGCCCGCGCCATGATGGACACGGACAAGTCTGCCGAAGAGGTGGCGCGCCAGGCGCTCGATATCGCCGCCGATATCTGCGTTTATACCAACCATAATCTCGTCGTCGAAACGCTCGACGCCGAATAAGCGAATTTTCTCAAACATGGGTCCTGTGGGCCGGGCCGGAATGGCCGGCCGGAGCAGGAAAGCCGAGAGGATAGAATGACCAATTTTTCACCCCGGGAAATTGTCTCGGAACTGGACCGCCACATCATCGGCCAGCATGATGCGAAACGTGCGGTCGCGATCGCACTGCGCAACCGCTGGCGTCGTCAGCAGCTCGATGAGAGCCTGCGCGATGAAGTGATGCCCAAGAATATCCTGATGATCGGACCGACCGGCGTCGGAAAGACTGAGATTTCCCGGCGTCTCGCCAAGCTTGCCGGCGCTCCCTTCATCAAGGTCGAGGCGACCAAGTTCACCGAAGTCGGTTATGTCGGCCGCGATGTCGAACAGATCATCCGCGATCTCGTGGAAATCGGTATCGGCCTCGTGCGTGAAAAGAAACGTGCCGAGGTACAGGCCAAGGCGCATGCCAGTGCTGAAGAACGGGTGCTCGATGCGCTTGTCGGCACGACGGCGTCGCCCGGCACCCGCGAAAGCTTCCGCAAGAAGCTGCGTGATGGCGAGTTGGACGACAAGGAAATCGATATCGAGGTGGCCGATAGCGGCTCGGGCATGCCCGGTTTCGAAATTCCCGGTATGCCGGGCGCCAATATCGGTGTCCTCAACCTGTCGGAAATGTTCGGCAAGGCCATGGGCGGACGCACCAAGAAGGTGCGCACCACGGTCTCGAAATCCTATACCGATCTCGTCCGCGACGAATCCGACAAGCTGCTCGACAATGAAATGATCCAGCGCGAAGCGGTAAAGTCGGTGGAAAATGACGGTATCGTCTTCCTCGACGAGATCGACAAGATCGCGGCGCGCGATGGCGGCATGGGCGCCGGCGTTTCGCGTGAAGGCGTGCAGCGCGATCTCCTGCCGCTTGTCGAAGGTACGACGGTTTCGACAAAATACGGCCCTGTCAAAACCGACCACGTCCTGTTCATCGCGTCAGGCGCGTTCCATGTGGCAAAGCCATCCGATCTTTTGCCGGAGCTTCAGGGCCGCCTGCCGATCCGCGTCGAGTTGAAGCCGCTGACCAAGGAGGATTTCCGCCGTATCCTGACCGAGACGGAAGCAAGCCTCATCCGGCAGTACAAGGCGCTGATGGCGACGGAAGAACTCGACCTTGATTTCACCGATGATGCGATTGACGCTCTGGCCGATGTGGCCGTTCATCTCAATTCGTCGGTTGAGAATATCGGTGCTCGTCGCCTGCAGACGGTGATGGAGCGTGTTCTGGACGAGATTTCCTTCAACGCGCCGGATCGCGGCGGCTCTGTCGTCAAGATCGATCAGGAATACGTCAAAAAACATGTCGGCGATCTTGCCGCCGATACGGATTTGTCTCGTTATATTCTCTGAAGACTTCAAGGAGAACGAAAGAGGAGTGCGGCCATATTTGCCGCACTCTTTTATTTTATCTGCCTCATCTCGCATTCAGCCCGCATTTTGTTTATGGGAAGGGCTGCATTCCGGTTGGAACCGCTTTCGTGGAATGGTCCGGTTTTCCTCACGTGTTTCGAAGGGAAGCCGCAGGCTTGAGAAAAGGCATTCGCTCGTGCGCAAAACTCTTCTGGCATTTGCCGTGGCTCTGGCGGTCACTGCCGTTTCATCTTCTTATGCCGAGGCGGCGACGGTCGTTCCACCGGGCAATCGCAACGCCGAACAGCCCGGTGTTCCCGGCGCTTCCGCCCGCAGAACCAAGGCGTCCAACAGCTCTTTCGAACGCAAATACCAGAAGGTGATCGACCTCTTGTCCTCCGACAAGGCGCTGATCGCCAAGATCAAGTCGACTGCCGGGCGCTACGGCATCGATCCGATCCATATGATCGGTGCGATTGTCGGCGAGCATACCTATAATGTCGACGCCTATGACCGGCTGCAATCCTACTATGTCAAAGCTGCCTCCTATGCCGGCAGCAGCTTCCGTTTCGGCTACAAGGACGAAACCATCGCGCAGTTTCTGGCACGTTCGCAATTTACCAAATGTCAGTCGAAAAAGGATTCCTACGGCCTTTGGAACTGTCGGGAAGATGTCTGGGACGACAGCTTCCGCGGCAAGACGGTGGATGGCGTTGCCTATCCGAACAACCGTTTCAGTGCCGTGTTTTTCCAGCCCTTCTACGCCGGACAGACCTTCGGTCTTGGCCAGATCAACCCGCTGACGGCGCTGATGTTGTCCGACATGGTTTCGAAAACCTCTGGTTATGACAGGTTGGATGAGAACGACGCCACCGCCGTCTATACCGCGATCATGGACCCGGACCGCTCGCTGGCCTTCATGGCCGCCTCCATCCGCAAATCGATCGATGATTACAGATCGATTGCCGACATGGATATTTCGAGAAATCCGGGCGTGACCTCCACGCTTTATAATGTCGGCGGCTCTCAGCAGCGCGCGGCCGCTCTCGCCCAGAAAAACCGCCAGCGCGCCGCAGGCGGCGAACAGCCCCTGTTGCCGGAAGAAAACTATTACGGCTGGCTGGTGAATGACCGTATCAAGGACCTGCAGGCGCTTTTGTAGAAAAAGGCGATTATCGCCTACATTGTTTCCAAAAAGGAAATAATATTTGGCTGCCTGCCGCAATTGACGAGCGGCGGTCTCCGCGTCCAATCTATGCCTTCAGAATAAAGGAGGCGCATGTGAGCCGCACGAATAAATTCGGTCTTTCCATCGATGACAGGCTTTATGCCTTTTTGACGGATGAAGTCCTGCCGGGCACGGGCCTGGACAACGAGACTTTCTTCGAAGGCTTTTCTGCCATCGTCCATGCGCTTGCTCCCAAGAACCGTGAATTGCTGGCAAAGCGCGACGCCCTGCAGGAAAAGCTGGATGGCTGGTATCGGCAAAATGGCGCTCCGGTGGATTTTGACACCTATGAGAGCTTTCTGAAGGAAATCGGTTATCTGCTGCCTGAAGGTCCCGGCTTCAAGGTGGAAACCAGCAATGTCGATCCTGAAATTGCCGCTGTCGCCGGCCCGCAGCTCGTTGTCCCGGTCATGAATGCGCGTTACGCGCTGAATGCCGCCAATGCTCGCTGGGGTTCGCTTTACGATGCGCTTTATGGCACGGATGCCATTTCTGATGCCGATGGTGCGGAAAAGGGCAGGGGCTATAATCCGAAACGCGGCGAAAAGGTCATCGCCTGGGCGCGCAACTTTCTTGACGAGTCGGCCCCGCTCGAAACGGCAGGCTGGTCGGATGTGACCGGCTTCAAGATCGCTGACGGGGCATTGCAGCTTGCAATCGGTGACGGCACGACGGGACTGAAGGATGCCGCGCAATTCAAGGGTTTTACCGGCGAGGCAGAAAGGCCGGCAACCATCCTGCTTGGCAAGAATGGTTTGCACACCGAGATCGTCATCGATCCTTCGACCGAAATCGGCAAGGGGGATAAGGCAGGTATCTCGGATGTCATTCTCGAATCCGCGCTGACAACCATCATGGATTGCGAGGATTCGGTCGCTGCCGTTGATGCCGAAGACAAGGTTCTGGTTTACGGCAACTGGCTTGGCCTGATGCGCGGCGATCTGACGGAAGAGGTTGCGAAGGGTGGCAAGACCTTCACCCGTAGCCTGAACCCAGATCGTTATTATACCGCACCCAATGGTTCGGCGCTCACTTTGCCGGGGCGCTCGCTGATGCTGGTGCGCAATGTCGGTCATCTCATGACCAATCCGGCAATCCTCGATAGAGATGGCCGTGAGGTTCCGGAAGGCATCATGGATGCTGTCGTCACCGGACTGATCGCGCTTTACGACGTCGGCCCGTCCGGGCGGCGGCAGAATTCCCGCGCCGGCTCCATGTATGTCGTCAAGCCGAAGATGCACGGGCCGGAAGAGGTCGCTTTCGCCAACGAGATATTCTCTCGCGTCGAAAACCTCGTCGGCATGGCGCCGAATACCATGAAGATGGGCATCATGGATGAGGAGCGCCGCACCACAGTCAACCTCAAGGAAAGCATCCGTGCTGCGAAGGACCGCGTCGTTTTCATCAACACCGGCTTCCTCGACCGCACCGGCGACGAAATCCATACCTCGATGGAAGCGGGTCCGATGATCCGCAAGGGCGACATGAAGCAGGCGGCCTGGATCGCGGCTTACGAGAACTGGAACGTCGATATCGGGCTGGAATGCGGCCTTTCCGGCCACGCGCAGATCGGCAAGGGCATGTGGGCCATGCCGGACCTGATGGCGGCAATGCTGGAGCAGAAGATCGCACATCCGAAAGCAGGCGCCAATACCGCCTGGGTGCCGTCGCCGACGGCGGCGACGCTGCATGCCACACATTATCACAAGGTCGATGTCGCAGCCGTTCAGGAAAGCTTGAAAAGCCGAGGTCGCGCGAAGCTTTCCGATATCCTCTCGGTGCCGGTCGCGCCGCGTCCCAACTGGACCCCGGAGGAAATTCAGCGCGAACTCGATAACAACGCCCAAGGTATCCTTGGATATGTCGTGCGCTGGGTCGATCAGGGTGTCGGTTGCTCCAAGGTGCCTGACATCAACAATGTCGGACTGATGGAAGATCGCGCGACGCTGCGCATCTCCGCACAGCACATGGCAAACTGGCTGCGCCACGGCGTGGTGACGGAAGGGCAGATCGTTGAGACCATGAAACGCATGGCTGCCGTAGTCGATGGGCAGAATGCCGACGACCCTGCCTATTTGCCGATGGCGTCCGATTTTGAAGGATCGATCGCATTTCAGGCGGCTGTCGAGCTTGTACTGAAGGGCCGTGAACAGCCGAATGGCTACACTGAACCGGTTCTGCACCGCCGCCGTCTGGAACTGAAGGCGAAGCAGTCAGCCTGAGGCCGCTGCTTAGGCGTCTAGGATAAATAAAAAAGCCGCCGGGAAATTCCACGGCGGCTTTTTCTTTGCTTGTATCTGATCTTACTGGATCACGACGACCTTGGAGCTGCGGCCCGGACGGACGCGGCTGTAAAGATCCATGACATCCTGGTTGATCATGCGGATGCAGCCGGAAGAGGCGGCGGTGCCGATCGAAGCCCATTCGGGCGAACCATGGATGCGGAACAGCGTATCCTGTCCCTTTTCGTTAAAGAGATACATGGCGCGCGCGCCGAGCGGGTTGGACAGGCCGGGGCCCATGCCTGCCTCGACATATTTCGCGACTTCCGGCTTGCGGTCGGCCATTTCCTTCGGCGGATGCCACATCGGCCATTCCTGCTTCCAGGCGACATAGGCTTCACCGGCCCAGGCGAAACCCGCCTTGCCGACGCCGATGCCGTAGCGAACCGCGCGGTTGCCGGACAGGATATAATAGAGGTAACGATCGCGCGTATTGACGATGATCGTGCCGGGACGTTCGTTCGTCTGGAACTCAACGATCTGACGGCGGAACTTCTCGTTTACACGATTGATCGGAATGGCCGGCAGCGCGTAGCCCGCATCGGTCACGGGACCGTATACGTCATTGAAAATCTGAACGGTTTCGACTTTTGCCGGAACGGGATCAGCAACCGGCACTGATGCCGCTATCTTGCCGGATGTCGGGCGAGTTGATTGGGAGGTGGTTTCAGCGCAGCCGGCCAGAGCCAGTGCTGCCGTCAGACCAAGAGCGGTCAATGAAGTACGGATGCGCATGTTGTTCTCGCGGAAAATTCGCCAAATTGTGCGAAGGAGTAGGCTTAATTGGATAAATCGGTTATTTTCCATTCAGCCGCTCTTGGCAAGCCGTTGCGTCGCCGCGAAACGGCTGCGCATCTAAAATTGCCGGTTGATTGCCTTTTTGCAACAATAGGCCAAACGCTTCAGCAGCCTTTATCCATGACTATTCTTTCCGTTACCAACAATAATCCCTTAATAGACGGTCGCCAGTCGGACAAGGCGATGCTGGTGCGTCGTGGCGTTCAGGTACTTTTGCACGAGATGCGCCATTCGGTGCTGCCGGAACTACCGCTTGCGAGTGGACGAAGGGCGGATCTCATCAGCCTGTCGGTCAAGGGGGAGATCTGGATCATCGAAATCAAATCCTCGATCGAGGATTTCCGTGTCGATCGCAAATGGCCGGAATACCGCCTGCATTGCGACAGGCTGTTTTTCGCGACACATCCCGAAGTGCCGACCGATATCTTTCCGGAAGAATGCGGATTGATCCTCTCGGATGGATATGGCGCCCATATGCTTCGCGATGCGCCGGAGCATAAATTGCCGCCGGCGACCCGCAAATCGGTGATGCTGGATTTCTCGAGAACCGCTGCAACCCGGTTGATGCTGGCGGAATGGACAACCGGGCGCAGTTTCGGCGAATGACGCCGCTTATTTGGGTGCGCGCTTGGCGAGAATGCGCTGCAAGGTGCGCCGGTGCATGTTGAGACGGCGGGCGGTCTCTGAGACGTTGCGTTCGCACATTTCATAAACGCGCTGAATATGCTCCCACCGCACACGGTCGGCTGACATGGGGTTCTCGGGAACTTCGGTCTTTTCACCCTTGCGCTGTGTAAGCGCATTAAAGACATCGTCCGCATCTGCGGGTTTGGCGAGATAGTCCAGCGCTCCGAGCTTCACTGCGGTAACGGCGGTTGCGATATTGCCATAACCGGTCAGCACGACAATCTGTGTATCGTCCCGGTTCTGCCTGATAGCTTCGATCACTTCCAGCCCGTTGCCATCGGTAAGCCGCAGATCGACCACCGCATATTTGGGCGGCGCAGCCTTGGAGCGGGCAATGCCCTCGCTCACCGTCTCGGCAGTGTCGACGGCAAAGCCGCGCGTTTCCATTGCCCGGGCAAGCCGGCGCAGAAACGGTCCGTCATCATCGACGATCAGCAGAGATTTGTCGGGTCCGATGGGATCGATATCGTCCGCGGGTGCGCTGGTGGTTGGGGTCTGGTCTTCTGTCTTCATGTTTCCGGCCTTCCGGCAACTTCGTCGGCTTTGTTTTCTTCTTCTTATCGCCGCTTCAACGTGGATGGTAAAGTCAACGGTTTCTTTTATCGTCCATAAGCGCGCGAGGCCAGATGATTGTGACCCGCGCGCCGGTTTTGCTGGAGCCAAGATTTTCGAAGGTAACGGTGGCGCCGGATCGCTCAAGCAGCGTCTTGGCAATAAAAAGGCCAAGCCCCAGCCCGCCCGCCCGGGTTTCGTTGTGCCGTTCCGTCACATAGGGCTCGCCGATACGGGCAAGCACGTCATGGGCATAACCCGGCCCATCATCCTCGATGAGGACCGCGACATTCTGCGAATCATGCTCCACCGTCACCGTCACCTTCTCCCGCGCATAATCCACGCCGTTTTCGATGAGGTTGCCCAGTCCATAGATGATGCCGGCGTTGCGAATGCCGACCGGTTCGTCGGCCCGGTTGCTCTTTTCCACAAGTTCGAGGCGAATGCCGAATTCCCGGTGCGGTGCCATCACCTCCTCGATCAGCGAAGAGAGCGGCAGGCGACGCATATGTTCCTCATTATCGGCGGAAAGCGACGTGAGGCGGCGCAGAATATCGCGGCACCTTTCACTCTGGCTGCGCAGCAGCGCTATGTCTTCGCCATATTTTTCATCATTTCCGAGCTCGCGCTCCATTTCCTTGGCGACAACGCTGATGGTCGCAAGCGGCGTGCCGAGCTCATGCGCTGCGGCGGCTGCAAGCCCATCCAGCTGCGAGAGGTGTTTTTCCCGCTCCAGCACCAGTTCGGTTGCGGCCAGCGCGTCGGCCAGCTGATTGGCCTCATGCGAAACGCGATAGGCATAAAAGGCCGCAAAGGATGTGGTGGCGATGATCGCGACCCAGGTACCGACGTGCAGCAGGAGCTGGATCGGCAAAACCTCGCCGGGATACCAGGGAACCGGAAACGGCGAAAAGGCGATCGCTGTTGAGCAGATGATGGCAAAGGCAAGAAGAATAAGCGAATGCCGCAGCGGCTGCGAGGCAAACGCGATGATCACCTGCACGCAGATCAGCGGTGCGAAAGGATTGGAAAGGCCGCCGGTAATATAGATCAACGCCGTCAATTGCAGCAGGTCGAAGGCCAGCAGCAACGTCGCTTCCCACGGCTCCAGACGATAGGTGGAGGGAAAGCGGGCGGTGAGAAACAGATTGGCAAGCGCCAGCGCCGCAATCAGCAGGCCGCAGGCCAGAAGCGGCAGGGGGAAGTTAAGCCCGAAAGCAACGAACAAGATCGTCGCCGTCTGTCCGGCAACGGCGAGCCATCGCAGCCAGACAATTGTCTGCAGCCTTATTCTGCGGCTGGCGCGGCCAAGCCTTGTGGTTTCGATAGGATGGCCAGCCACCTTCGTCTCCTTTACCCTATTCATCGTCGTCACGTTCCGCGCGGTTTCGCACGGCTGGTCGGCAGCGCCGCTGCCGGGTCCTCCGGCCATGGATGGCGCGGATAACGCCCACGCATATCCGCCCGCACATCTTTCCACGATCCCGCCCAGAAACCGGGAAGATCGCGTGTGGTCTGTATCGGCCTGTGTGCCGGCGACGTCAATTCCAGCAGCAGAGGCAAGCGCCCCTGCGCGATAGCGGGGTGCGATGTCAACCCGAAAAGCTCCTGCACGCGAATGGAAAGGGTCGGTTCGCTGGCATCATATCGAATGGGATGCCGGTGGCCCGTCGGCGCCTCGAAATGTGTTGGCGCTAGTCTTCCGAGGTCACGCGCCACCTCGTGCGGTACCAGAGACATAATCCCTTCGGAAAGGCTGCCGGGTCGAATGTCCTGCAGGCTACGCGCACCGTGCTGGAAAGGAACGAACCAGTCATCAAGTCGCGAAAGCAATGCCGCATCGCTGACGTCGGGCCAGGGATCACCGATGCTCGCGTTCAGAAAACCGATCCGGTCGCGTAGCTGCAGGGTTTCTTTCGAGAAGGGCAGAATGCCGATGCCGAATTCCCGAATGCCATTGGCGAGTGCCAGTGCTGCCTTTTCGCCTTCCGGGCGGGGCAGGGGCGTTTCATCGAGGATGATGGCGCCGAGGCGCGTGACCCGGCGGGCGCGGGCCTGGCCGCTTGCCTTGTCAAAGAGCAACTGGTCCTGCTGAACGATAAGGTGCGGCATCCGCTCTTCTATATCGACCCTGTCAATGCCTGCTGCCGCAAGGATGCGCGGTTGCGCCGCTCGCCCGGTAATGTCGGCCACGACAAGCATTCTGCTCGCCGCCAGCCGCTCGGTCTCGGCAAGTTCGGCACCGCGCCCATTCGCCATCACATAACGGCCGCGTGCTCCGCGCTGAAGCGCGATCCTGTCCGGATAGGCATGCAGCAGCAGCGGGCCGGCTTCGCTCGGCAATTCGGCTACCGTCTTTGTATCGCCAATCGCATCGAACAGCCTTGATGCCAGCTTGCGCGCCGCCTGCGCTCTTTCGCTCCTGTCGGAAACAAAGCGCCGTAGCCGTTCATCAAGATCGAGATCGTTTCCGCCCAGCCCCTGTTCCGTCAACATGACGGCGAGCATCGCCGCCTTTTTCCCCGCACCCTCGCTTGCCGCTGCAATCACCATCGCCGCCAGCCGTGGCGGCAGTGAAAGGCCGCGCATCAGGCGACCACGCTGTGTCAGTGCGCCGCTTTCATCGAGAGCGCCGAGATTTTTGAGAAGCGCCACCGATTCCTTGAGCGCGACTTCAGGCGGTGTGTCCAGAAAGGCGAGCATGGAAGGATCGTGAACACCCCAATGGGCGAGATCCAGCGCAAGGCCGGAAAGATCACTCGCCAGAATTTGCGGTGGGGTAAAGACATTAAGCGCCGCCGTCTGTCCCGGATGCCATAGACGGATCGCAACGCCGGGTTCCGTTCGCCCCGCGCGGCCCGCCCGCTGATCGGCGGAAGCCCGCGACACCCGCACGGTCTCCAGCCTCGTTATTCCCGTTGCCGGTTCGAACACCGGTAGTCGCTGCAACCCGCTGTCA